>NZ_JBBEWR010000005.1:0-312353 GCF_037646345.1 Ascidiimonas aurantiaca
ATATAAAGATGGTGGTGGGCAGTTTAGGTATGTCTATCAGTATAGAGATCACTTAGGGAACGTACGATTAACATACGCTGACTCCGATAACAACGGGAGTATCAACCCATTAACAGAAATCATATCCGAAAAGTCGTACTATCCCTTCGGAATGACCCATTTTGGATATAACAATTTTGTGAGTGCCAATGCCAACTCACAGGCAGAGAAATACCAATTTAATGGAAAAGAATTGCAGGAAGAGTTGGGACTTGATTGGTATGATTATGGGGCAAGAAATTATGATGCGGCATTAGGGAGGTGGATGAATATTGATCCGTTGGCTGAAGTTTATTATGGGTTTACTCCTTATAATTATGCAACTAATAACCCTGTCGTTTTTGTAGACCCTAATGGAATGGCTTCTGTTTATAATTGGGGTACGGGAAGATATGAAGATGAAAATGGAAATGAAGTTAGTTGGAATGATGTACAAGCTGAATATGGTATTGGAGGGCAATCGTCTAATAGCAATAGTAGTTCTGCTAAACCAGATGATGCAAAAGTTACTATCAAAAATGGGAAAGTAACTATTTCTTCAACAATTTATATATATGGTTCAGGAGCAACACAAAATATTGCTAACTTAATGCAATCGGATATTATGAATGCCTGGAATAAAGATAAAAATGGTAATAGTTGGACTTATACAGACCCTTCATCAGGTAAAGTTTATACGGTAGCATTTGATATACAAGTGAAATTATATGATGCTAAAAACCCTTCGAAAAAACCAAGCCTTTTTTCAGGAAAAAACAATCCATTTAATACAGATAATTATATTGAAATAGATAGTAATAATGCTCGTTCATATGTAAGAGGCGGAGATGAAGGACAATGGAGAGCTAATGGACGAGGAGGTTTAACTCTTGCACAAGATAACCCTGCACCACACGAATTTGGTCATTTAATTGGATTGACTGACAGATATTCAAGTAGTGGAGCAAATGCAGGATGGACAGGTAATATTATGGCAGAACCTGCAATGAAAGGAATTGTTGAACAAAAAAATATAGATGCAGTTTTGTCACATATAATAAGTAAATATAATTCTTCCTTTACTAAATGGTTGAATGATAATGTTGGGTCAAATAATCAATATAACTCTAAAATAGATGAAAGCAATCCTAAATGGTAATCTTTATATTTTTACATTACTTTTTATGTTTATAGCTTGTAAATCACAAATAAAACAAGATACTTCTTTAAATGACTTGAAGTATGAAGAACTTATTGTCAAATATGGGGAACCAAGTACAGATGAAAGTTTTTTGTTAGATGAAAAGACAAGGCTTTATGAATATCAATCTACTTTGTATGACTTATTAAATGACAAAAAGCCGATTGAAGTAAGAGAACTGAAGTGGGTTAAAAAAGATATTGAAACCGTTGTATGGCTAATCAAGAATAATGAAGATTGGGTATCGGTTGATAATATTATTTGGAATAATAAGAAAATAAAAATGTAATAAACTTAGCCACTAACCACTCTTCGGAGTGGTTTTTTTATTGCAATACGTTTTACAGTTTGGAGTAATGGGTAGTGTCCCAAACGGGGGTAGTGTCCCAAACGGGTGCTTTACAGAAAAGCGTGAGTTTTTAATTTGATTATCAATAATTTGTATTTATAATAAACCTCTTAAAAGAGGCTTATGATGACTCATTGAAATAGCGAGAGTTTGTTAGAGCGCATAAAACAGGGGTTTTAGTTCGCCTTGTGGGTCAAACGGGTGCTTATTCGCTGCCTATACCGTCTATGAGGGGCGTAGTACCACTGCCCAAACCCTGGGCGGTACCCAGGTATATTACAGTAACACAGCCTTTCCAAACACAGCCGTTACCCAGGTATATAGCGTAAACTATTACGATAGCTATAACCATTTGAATTTACCGCTACAGATAGATTTTGGAGGTGGTAATACCGTGAATTATGTATATGATGCCACAGGTGGTAAACTTAAAAAAACAGTAACTGATGTAGCCAATGGTATCACCGAAACCCAGTATGCCAGGAAGTTTGTATATAAGAATAATACCTTAGAGTTCTTTCACCATGCCGAAGGGTATATTGAACCTATGACAAATGGTGATTTTTCTTATATTTATCAATCTAAAGATCATCTTGGTAACGTACGTTTAAGTTATGCTGATACAGATGGTAACGGTCTTATAGATATTGGAGAAATCAAAGAGGAGAATAATTATTATCCTTTTGGATTAAAACATAAAGGGTATAACTCCGGGATAAATGGCAGGGATCATACTTTTGAATATAATGGGAAAGAGATACAAGAAGAGTTAGGATTAAATTGGTATGACTATGGTGCAAGGATGTATGATGCTACTCTCGGTAGGTGGCACTCAACTGATAATAAAGCCGAATTTTATTTTGCCAATTCACCTTATATTTATGCTTTAAATACACCTATACAAGCGATCGATCCAGACGGTAACCTTGTAATTTTCATCAATGGATTAGGAGGCGGTGGTAAGAATTACTGGAGAGGTTATAGGACAGAGTTTTATACATATACTAATCCAAAAAATAATTGGAGGTATAATGCTTTTAGAAAAGTACCTTATGCTTTTGATATTAGTGTTTCGAACCACTTTGATGACCATAATAGAATGTATATTGACGGTTCGCCAGGTTCAATTTTTAATAACTTCACTACAGGACAAAGATTTAAGCAAGATTATGATAATGGTTTAAAGCTTGCAGAGTCTATAATTCGAAGTTTAGCAAGAGATCCTCAAGGCAATATTACTGAAACTATAAAAGTAATTACTCATAGTATGGGAGGTGTTTATGGAAAAGGGTTTGTAGCTGCCTTGAAGTATTATATTAAAACAAGTAAAGACCCTCAAGTGCGTAAAACTTTGGTTAGCTTAGTCGCTGATTTTGATCCCTTTCAAGCAGGAAGGAGACTTGGTAAAGCTGATAATAATATTTATACTCAACAATTTATAAACTCTGCATGGTGGAGTATATTTGATGCAGGGTGGCTTGCTAATGAAGAGGAAGAAGATGCAGATGAAGTGACTAATAACCCAAATAAAACATCACATTTTATTGAAACTTTTATAGATAATGTTAATGATTTACAGGAAGGAACTTATGAATGGAATGAAGATGATCAAGAGTGGATTTGTACTAGTTGTAAGAACAATTAAAACGATTAAAAATGAAATGGTTTAGAGTAATTTTTTTTAATATCCTATTATTTTTTATTTCTTCTTGTGTACAGAATACAAGTACACCTGAAGAGTATCGGAATAATAGTTCAATACAAAAAGATATATATGCGAATGATGTAAAATCTATAAAGGCTGCATTGGCTTCTTATATAGATTCTGTGGACGCAACGAGAAAAACTAAGCCTAAAAGCAAGATATTGTCTATTGAGATTGATACAATTTTTTATGGTCCTAAAGATAAAATAACCTTTTTATATTTAAGTAAAAAGAAGAACCCTTACGTAATCAACAATAAGGACAGTCTTCAATATGTAGGAGGATGCTTTATTGCAAAAAAGATTAATAAAGATAATTCTATCAAAATAATTGATGAGTTAAAATATAAAATAACAACATCCGAAATACCCAATAACATGTCAAGAGATTTAAGAATAATGTACCTGCGTGAAATGGGTTATATTAAGGGAAAGTACAATATCAATGATAACAGATTTTGGGAAAGTGAAGTTTGGGAGTAAAAACGGTAGGTAGGGTAGGGTAGTGTCCCAAACGGGTGCTTTACAGAAAGGCGTGAGTTTTTAATTTGATTATCAATAATTTATATTTAGAATAAACCTATTAAAAGAGGCTTATGATGACTCATTGAAATAGCGAAATGGGTAGTACAAGATCCTGTAACTCATTTTTCAAACTCTACATACAACGGGTTTGACAATAATCCTATCTATTGGATAGATCCATCAGGAGCTGATGCTACTTCTTTGGTTTCGGAATTGTTTTTAAGGTCAGGCGATGATGAAGAAACTATTTGGACCAATAATAATGATGGGACTTTTTCGAGTGATGATGGACAAACGGCAGAAATTCCTAAGCATCAGTTTTATGGCGTAAATATAACAGGTGATATCATGAATTTGAGTTTTGAAAATGAAAACTTTGATTGGGTTACAGGATATGGCGAAGACCCCACAGGACTATATAAAGCTAAGACTAGCGCATTTTATTCAGCTTTCAAGGGAATGAGTAAAGCCAAACAATTGAAGCTTTTGAAAAGATTGGGAGTCCCTTTGAAACTTGCCAAAAAAATCGCATCGCATCCCATATCGCCTATAGCTGCAATTAGTAGTATGGCTAAGGTAGAGCAAGATGGTCTTAAGGCACTTCCTGTTATCGGAGAAATCGTTGCCATTGGAATTTCAGATTTTGAAAGTGATGGTAGAGCGATTGATAATATCGTGAAATGGGATAATGTAAGGGATGGTTTTTATAATATGATAAGTACAGAAGTTTTAAATGATGTGATTCTGATTTACTCAAATGCAAATTTATTCAATGAGACTACAATAAATACAAATGAGACAGAATTATCGGATTCGAGATATCCACAAAGAGATTATAAGTATGTCTATTATGGTACTCAATATGGTGATACATTGCACATTTTTGGAAGATATGATAACCCTTTAAGAGAATAAACATGAAGATACTAACGGGAATTGCTTTTATTGCTTTGCTTGCAATAGGAAGTTGTGATTATCAAAAAGAGGTTTTAAAAGAGGAATATTATCCCAATAATAATATAAAGCGTAAATACAGTCTTAGCAGAGAAGGGTTAGTTACAGGTACTGACTCTATATTTCGTATAGATGGGACATTAAGTGAGGTCTCGATATGGAAAGATGGTAGATTGATTGATAGTATCGTTAACTACGATTATGAAGGCAATATCTCTACGATAGGGAAAATCCAAGGTGATGAACTTATTTTTTATCGAAAAGACGGCACAAAAGAAAGTGAGGTCAATTTGTCAGAAGGCTTAAAAAATGGATTACAAACATATTATGGAGCAAATGGACAAGTGATTGGTTTCAAAGGTTTTAAAAATAATATGGAAAATGGCGTTTTAATCCATTTGAACGAAAACCATACTCCGAAGTACATTAAACAATTGAATGAAGACGAAGGGAATCAAATTATAACTTCACATTATAGTAATGGTTTATTGAAGTCCTTTCGGGTCTATGATACTTCTGATAATGGTTTTAGATTGCTTTTTCATCCAAATGGAACCCTTAAACAGATTGGTGAAATTAAAAAAGGTAAGGCACATGGTCTAAAACTCTTTTTTACAGATGGAGGAGAACTAATTAAGAAGAGCCATTTTAAAAATGGAGATTTGGTATCTTCCTTTTAAAAAATCGACGGAAAATGGAAGAGATAATCAAAACTGTCTTAGAATTTTTAATCGATTTTTTGCATGGAAACAAAAAGATTGTGATTGTTTTAACCGTGATAATAATTTTGACTTTTATCGTATTTTTTTTGTTTAGATAAAATAGTAGGGTAGGGTAGTGTCCCAAACGGGTGCTTTACAGAAAGGCGTGAGTTTTTAATTTGATTATCAATAATTTATATTTAGAATAAACCTATTAAAAGAGGCTTATGATGACTCATTGAAATAGCGAGATGGGTAGTACAAGATCCTGTAACTCATTTTGATTATTCCACATATTCAGCTTTTGATAATAATCCAGTATATTGGGCAGACCCTAGTGGAGCAAATTCAGTTCAAGATATGATTCAAGAGGCTTGGAATGCGACACCAGATGGAGGTTTTTCAATCACTTACTATGGAGACAATGATGTCATAGAAGAAGATGGAGATGACGAAAATTCAAATAATGCTATGGAATCTATTAAAAGAATTGCTGGTACTGCAGAAGAATTTTTACAAATGTTTAATAATACTCCAAGTAAAATGGGTAGAAAAAAAGGTAAAGCTGCAGAAGACGCTCTGGTTTCTTTAGGCTCAACTGAATGGAATTGGAAACAATTTAGACCATTACCAAATGTTACTCCTTACTTTAATAATAGAAAAGGAAGATATATTTATACAAAAAAAGGAGGATGGATAGATATGGTTCACTTCTTGTTTTATGCTGGTAAAGCTTATGGTTATCTAAAAGATGGAAAGAAAAACCCTGTTGGCGAGGCTATGCAAGATGGTTATAAACAGGAGAGATTTGATCCGGCTCATTCTTCATATAGTTATGAAGATTTACCATCAGATAGGTTTGGAGCCATTTTTGCAACACAGTATTTTAATCCAGATAGCAATGCGACTTTAGGCCAACAAATACAATCTTATTTGAATAATGTTCTAGGAGCTACTGTGCCAACTGATGCGCCAAATTATCAAACAATGCCTACGATGGATTCTGAAAATCCGCCTTCAAGAACAAATAAAACAACAACACCAATTTATACACAAAAATAGTATGAGAAAAAGTATTTTTTTGATTATATCCGTTTTAATAGTAGGGTTTATAATTTATCTGTTAATTGATAAACATAACTTAAAATCAGAAGGTAATGTTGTGATTGATAAAATAGAAATGTTTAAGCAAAAAAATAAACGTTTACCCAACTCTTTAAACGAACTAGGGGTAGTGTCCCAAACGGGTGCTTTACAGAAAGGCGTGAGTTTTTAACTTGATTATCAATAATTTGTATTTAGAATAAACCTTTTAAAAGAGGCTTATGATGACTCATTGAAATAGCGAGAGCTTGTTAGAGCGCATAAAACAGGGGTTTTGGTTTGCCTTGTGGGTCAAACGGGTACTTGTTTTATTTTTGCATATATGAATTGTAAAAATTGTGGATCTTCTAATTGCATCAAAAAGGGGAAAAGAAGAGAAAAACAAAGATATTACTGTAAAACATGTTCTTGTAATTTCCAGTCAGGCTATCATTATAATGCCTACCATAAGAATACGGATACTCTGATTTGCAGTTTTTTAAAAGAAGGTTGTGGTATAAGAAGTATTTCAAGAATTACTCGTATTTCAAAGAATACGGTGTTATCTAGAATTCTCAAGATCAGCAAACAAATTAAGCCGCCCATGTTCTCAAAGTCAGGCTGTAAATTTGAAGTTGACGAACTTTGGAGTTTTGTGGGCCATAAGAAGAATGTAGTTTGGATAACCTATGCCATCGAAAGGGAGACCAAAAAAGTGATAGGTTTTTATGTGGGAGGTAAATCTAAATTGACTATCAAACCTTTGGTAGATACTTTATTGTCTTTAAGGCCAAGGCGCATCTATACAGATCGCCTCAATATATACCCTTCATTAATTCCCGGGAGAATTCACAAAGTGTTTCAATATTGCACCAATACCATTGAACGCATGAATCTCACCTTGAGAACACATATAAAAAGATTAGCAAGGAAGACCATTTGTTTTTCCAGAAATAAGATCTATCTCGAAGCGCATTTAAGGATCTATTTTTGGGGATAGAAGTGATATCTTTTTGTAAAGCAAAAGAAAAGACAAGAGATGGTGTAAAAAGCATTGCTTGGCGCCATATAGTGAGGAGTTGGCAAACGGATTGAACTGACTTCGACTTTTACACTCTTAGCAAGTGAGAATAGTGATGGTCAATTAACCGGGATTATTGATGGAGGCTCTCTTGTTTGATCGGAGTGCTTACAATACCATAAAAAAAACCTGCTTTCAGCAGGCTTTTTTTTTATTTTTTGTTTACTTCTGAAATATACTTCTCAAGAGCCATAGTCATGGAAGGGGTTTCAGGAGTAGGTGCCAGAATATCGATCCTTAGTCCGGCAGAGTTAGCAGCATTTACCGTACTGTTGCCAAAAACGGCAATACGGGTGTTCTTTTGCTGAAAATCGGGGAAGTTTTTAAAAAGGGACTCAATGCCTGAAGGGCTAAAAAATACAAGTATATCATAATATACATCTCTGAGGTCAGACAAATCACTGATTACCGTTTTGTAAAGAATGGCTCTTTTCCAGTTTACGCCCAGATCATCCAGAGTTTGAGGAACCTCCGGTTTAAGCACATCTGACGAAGGAAGTAAAAACTTTTCATCTTTGTACTTTTTAATAAGAGGAGCCAAATCATGAAAAGACATTTTACCAACATATATTTTACGCTTTCTGTACACTACGTATTTTTGAAGGTAGTAAGCTACCGCTTCAGACTGGCAGAAATATTTCATGCTGTCCGGAACTTTAAAGCGCATTTCCTCGGCAATACGAAAAAAATGATCAATAGAATTGCGACTGGTAAGTACAATAGCAGTGTATTGCGAAAGGTCTATCTTTTGTTGTCTCACCTCCTTGGCATCCACACCTTCTACATGAATAAACGGTCTGAAATCAATTTTAACTTTTTGCTTTTCAATAAGCTGAAGGTAAGGCGAGTTTTCCACTTTAGGTTCCGGTTGGGAAACCAAAATTGTCTTCACTTTCATAGAAACCTTTAGTTTGATCAGTTAATAGTAACCCACTTAATCATTATTAAGTAAGGAGCTATTTCAAGTGCGCAAAGATACAAAATAAAATAGAATAGATGATTAACTATTAATTTTTGATGATATTTTAATGTAAGAATAAGCGTAATAAAATTAAGAGAAACAAAAGTGAAGACTGTTAAGAATATAATAGTTTTTTTTTCAAAAGGAGCATACATCGCCAAAGCTACCAGGGGAAGCATAATAATTGCAATTAAGTTTCTATAACTTAGTTTAAGAAAATGATACTGCCGGGTAAATTGTTCTATCCTAAAAAGATATGCTATTAATTTTTCAAGATAAAACTTAAAAAGTATTACCAGTATGAACATGAGAATAAAAACCCAAAATGGTGAAGAAGCGATCGATGAAATAGAAAAATACTCGGTAGCGATCTTTAAAATTATTCCAAAAACAACAGCCTGTACTACAAATAGCAGGATATTAAAACGGTTTAGCACCAGCCCCTTGTCTTTTCCGTAGATCTTGAGGTACTTGTTGGTAAAAAACAGCATGAGAAATGAAGGAAACCGGTTTTCATATAAGGTTTTTGCAATAGTAAGCAGCACCAGGCACCCTATTAAAAGAAGGGTTTCTAAAGTGAGCGGGTCAGTATTTCTTAAAATGCTTTCCAAATGTTAATTCTTTACAGGCACTACATTTCCCTGAAAACCAAAAGGGAGCATATCTTTTTCAGAGATACATACTCTGAAAAAAGCAGCTCCTTCTATTTTATTACGATCCTTTAGTTGCGCAGTAAGATACAGGGTGTCTCCCGGTGTGATCATCTGTTTTTTTTCAATACCTGCCAGTTTTATGGGCAAAGTATCCTGAGGTTTTTTCTTCTTGTTCATGGTCAAGCCATAAAAATAGAGGTCACTCACGGGCACTGGTTCATCATAAGGGTTGTATAACTTAAAAGATAGTGTTTTGGTTTGTGAATGTACGTATGGCTCATCAAGTATAAGCTTTAACTTTCGCCAGGAAACAAAACTATCTATCACAATCCCTCTCCATATTTGTTTTCTGAAAGTACGGGTATATCCAAAAGCAGAATCTGCATCATATCTGTTAGACATATACACTACTTTTTTATGTCTAAATTCATTTTCGGTACTGTCAAGGTCAAACTGATTGGGCCTAAACGGGTACCCGTTTAAAGAGAAAGATGCCCGGTCTGCATAGAACATAAGCATACTTGCTTCTGTATAGGAGTTTCTAAATACTACAGGGAGCCCTTCGGAGAATGAAATTACTTCAGACACCCATTTTTTATTACCGTGGGTTTCATAGGTAATAGGAGAAAGCTTTTCACTTACTATCGCAATTCGCAGAAAACAAAGCATCACGAAAGATACGATACTCGCTCTTAAAAGCCACTTTTTAAAAGAGGGGTGCGTGAGTGCATACCGAAATGTGATGATCACCATAGGCAGGAGTACAAGAACGGGCCATTGTGCCTGCGTTCTTCTGTTAAAAGAAGAAAAGAGAAAAAACAGGAAGATACCATATACCAAAAAAAGAAGCCCTCTGGTAAAAGTATCTGTAAATCTGGTTTTAAACAATGCTTTGTATATCCAGGGAAAAGTAAGTCCGGGAATCACTAAAAAACCAATAAGATACTCAATGGTAAATGCCAATTTATAACGGCTGTCTGCACGATCAAACAAATGGTATTTTATAGAAACAAAATCATTTTCATATAACCAGTATATATGCGGGATATACAATATGAGAGCCATCGCGGCAGCAGCAAGAAAACGTACATTGAGCAATAGCCGGGGGTGAGAAAGTAAAACAAAACCAATAAGCAGTACAGCATGGTATTTGCTATACATCATAGCGGCCATACAAATTGCCAGTAATAGTACAGATATCAGATCTTCATGTTCAAGAAAGCGTTTGTAAGCCCATAAAAATAAAGCTGCAAAGAAAAGTAAGGGTGTATCCGGAATCATAAAAAAGCCATATACATTCAGCAAGGCTACCGATGCTGTAAAAATGCAGAAAAGCACCTGATTTTGCTGCTTATCTTTATGGTCAACACATTGCCATAAAAACCAGATGGTTCCGGAAAACAGGAAAGCAGCAAAAAAACGTACCCCGAGTTCACCTTCAAAAAACAGCCCTCCAAGCCATACAAAAAAGGCTACCATAGGTGGGTGGTCAAAATAGCCCCAACTCAGATTTTGAGAAAAATACCAGTAGTACGATTCGTCAAGTATAAGTTCTGAAAAGAAGGCCTGAGCCAAATTGAGTAAAGTTAGCAAGACCAAAAAACCGGGAAACAACCAATTCGATCTGAGTACGTCTTTGATCATAACGACTAGAATTTTGGCAAAAATACTTATTTATACTATGCTTTTAAGGGTTAAATTTATCAAAAAGCGCGGATAAAGGTTTCAAAAGAAACGGAATGTTTTATTTTTGCGGTTACGAATTTCGACAGCATGCATTCCGATAGCCTGGTTATTATTCCTACCTATAATGAGATTGAAAACGTGGAAGCCATTATAGAGGCCGTTTTTAAATTAGAAAAAGAATTTCATATTCTTATTGTAGATGACAATTCACCAGATGGTACTGCTCAAAAGGTACAACACTTACAGGAAAAATATCCGGAACGACTTTTTCTGGAGGTGAGAAAAGAAAAGTCAGGTTTGGGAACTGCGTATATTCATGGTTTTAAATGGGCCCTAAAAAAGGAATACGAATATATTTTTGAAATGGATGCCGATTTTTCTCATGATCCCAAAGACTTACCGCGTCTTTACAATGCTTGTGCCAAAGAAGGGTTTGATGTGGCCATAGGTTCGCGTTATGTAAAGGGAATAAATGTATTAAACTGGCCCATTGACCGAATACTTTTATCATATGGAGCTTCTTTTTACGTAAAACTTATTACCGGAATGCGGGTACATGATCCCACCGCCGGATTTATTTGCTACAAAAGAAAAGTAATTGCCTCTATTGACCTGGACACTATACAGTTTATAGGGTATGCTTTTCAAATTGAGATGAAGTTCAGAGCGCATCTCAAAAAATTTAGAATAAAGGAAGTATCCATTATATTCAAAGACAGAGTGAAAGGAACCTCAAAAATGAACGGGAAAATCATAACTGAGGCGGTTTTTGGGGTGTTGAGTATGAAATTCAAAAGTATTTTTAACAAAACAAACTACTAATACATGCAACGAACAGTTATAAGAAATACAAGATTGGTGAATGAGGGAACCATTACAGAAACAGATATACTCATAAAAGGGAATTTCATAGAAAAAATAGCCCCTTCCATAAACATAGGTGGTACTTATAAAGAAATAGATGCCGGAGGAAATTATGTGTTGCCGGGAATGATTGACGATCAAGTACATTTTAGAGAGCCCGGGTTAACCCATAAAGCGAATATTGCAACCGAAAGCCGTGCGGCGGTTGTAGGTGGGATCACCACTTTTATGGAGCAGCCCAACACAAAACCGCAAACCACCTCTATTGAACGTTTGGAAGAAAAGTTCAGTGTTGCTTCCCGCACTTCTTTTGCCAACTATTCTTTTATGTTTGGTGGTACCAATGACAATCTGGAAGAACTTAAAAAGCTGGATAAAAATGCCTGTGCCGGTGTAAAACTTTTTTTAGGATCGTCCACCGGAAATATGTTGGTAGATAATGAAGCCGTGTTGGAAAAAATATTCACTAACACAGAAATGGTGATCTCTACCCATTGCGAAGATGAAACTACCATTAGGGCCAATCTTGAAAAGTATAAGGCCCAATATGGGGACGATATTCCTATAGAGTTACACCCTGTTATAAGAAGTGAAGAAGCGTGTTATATCTCTTCCAGCAGAGCCATTGCTCTGGCTAAAAGAACCGGTGCAAGGTTGCATGTTTTCCATTTATCTACCGGGAAAGAAACTGAACTTTTTCGCAATGATATTCCTTTAAAAGACAAAAAAATAACAGCTGAGGTTTGTATTCACCACCTCACATTTTCTGATGCTGATTATGCGACCAAAGGTGCCTTTATAAAATGGAACCCCGCCGTGAAAACAGCAAAGGATCGCGATCAGTTATGGCAGGCTTTACTGGACGATCGTATTGATATTATTGCCACAGATCATGCTCCGCATACCATAGATGAGAAAAAAGGTCTTTATACATCGTCACCTGCGGGAGGACCTCTGGTACAGCATGCTCTGCCCGCATTGATAGAAGCTCATAAAGCAGGAAAACTGACACTTGAGAAACTCGTACAAAAAGCATGTCATAATCCGGCTATACTTTTTGATGTTCATAAAAGAGGTTATGTCCGTGAAGGGTATTATGCCGACCTGGTAATAGTTGATATGAATGGCAGTACCCCGGTAAACAAAGAAACAATTTTGTATAAGTGCGGATGGTCACCCTTTGAAGGTGCTACCTTCTCTTCAGCGGTAACTCATACCTTTGTAAACGGACACCTGGCGTATGAAAATGGTAAAGTATCTGATACGAGAAACGCCATGCGTCTTGAATTTGACAGATCATGAAAAAAGTAGCAGGCTATCTTATTGTCTTTTTGTTTTTGTTTTCCTGTAAGGAAGAGCGTAATCAAGAACCGGAAAAGCTTATTGAAAAGAAAGAGATGTTGAATATTTTGTATGATCTTTCCATAGTTTATGCAGCTAAGGGTATTAATCCGGGAATAGAAGAGATCAATAAACTGGAGCTGGAATCGTTTATCTATGAAAAATACGGAATTGATAGCCTGCAGTTTGCCAATAGCACTCTTTACTATTCTTCCCAGCCGTCTGAATACTTAAAAATGTACGAACAGATACAGGAGCGCCTTAAAGCGAGAAAAGACAGTATTGTAAAAGAAAGGGAAGCAAAAAAGCCGGATAGCACACGTGTTGTGTTAGATACCCTAAATAAAAAATAAGCTTTTTTGCATAGGTGTTTTGTTTGTATTAGTTGCGAGTGAAGTTTTTGCAAATAGTATGTATGCTCTCATAAATAGGCTTGAATGAAAACGCGAGATCTTTTTTAATCTTGTGGTTGCTAAAGTGTTCTTTTTTTACAGCCGCTTTTACAGAAGCCCGGGTAAATACAGGTCTTTTACTGGTACATTTAGACCATAACCAGTTACTGCGCCATAATACACCTAAAATAAAGGGGCCGGCTTTTAGGTAAGGGGCCCTCACATTAAATTCTTTGGCTATCCGGGTCATGAGTTCTTTGAATGTAAGGTTTTCGGCAACCAGAATATACCGTTGGTTGGTAAGAGTACTATCCATGAGAATGGTCATGGCTTTTGCCACATCTTCCACATCCACAAACCCCGTTAACCCTTGGGTATAATATTTCATTCCTTTTTGTACCACTTCAAAGATTTTTCCGCTCCCGTCTTTAAATCCGGCACCTAAGATAACTCCAGGATTTACGATCACTGTTTTAACCCCTTCAACAGAGCCTCTCCACACCTCCATTTCTGCCCCGTATTTGGAAATAGCATAACTGTTGTTATCTGCTTCCGGATTCCAGTGGGATTCTTCGGTTACCATTCCCTCAAAAAGTTTGTCCCCCATTGTGGCAATAGAGCTTACAAAACACAACTTGTGAACCTTATGTGCAATACACAAATTCACAATATTGGCAGTGCCTTCTATGTTTATTTTGCGTAGTAACTTATTATCAGAGGCATCAAAAGAAATAAAAGCAGCTGAATGATATACATGGGTAATTCCGGTAAAAGCGGTATTCAAAGCAGGTATATCAGTAATATCAGCTTCAATCCACTTAATTTTGGAGAACAGGGTATCTGCGTTTTCTGAAAAAAAAGAAAATACTTTTTTTACCCGGGAAAGATCACTCTGGGCCCTGTGAATGGCTACGACCTCTTTACCCAGGCTTATAAGCCTGTAGAGTAAATGAGATCCTACCAATCCTGTGCCTCCCGTTACTAATATCATAGGCTCTAAATTACGGCATATATATTATGTGTACATAATGAATGTGTTTAAATCTTTACAAGGCAGGTTTTCTGCTTTTGTCTTTCTTCTATTACAGCTATCTTTGCGCAGATTTATATAAAATGTTATGGCAGTAACTAAAAACTTTATAGAAGAATTACAATGGCGGGGCATGATACACGATGTGATGCCGGGTACTGAAGAGCATCTTATGGAAAATATGCGAGCCGCATATGTAGGGATCGACCCTACGGCAGATTCATTACATATTGGGCATCTGGTAAGTGTCATGATGCTTAAGCATTTTCAGTTATGTGGCCATAAACCTATTGCACTGGTGGGGGGCGCCACCGGAATGATTGGTGACCCTTCGGGAAAATCGGCAGAAAGGAACCTGTTGGATGAAGCCACCTTAAGGAATAATCAGGAAGCGATACAACAACAATTAAACCGTTTTCTGGATTTTAATGCAGATGCTGCTAACGGGGCAAAGCTGGTGAACAATTATGACTGGATGAAAGACTTTGGCTTCTTATCCTTCATACGTGATGTGGGCAAACATATTACGGTTAATTATATGATGGCTAAAGATTCGGTAAAAAAGCGCCTTTCGTCAGATTCTGCTGAAGGGATGTCTTTCACCGAGTTTACCTATCAATTAGTGCAGGGATATGATTTTCTTCATCTTTTTCAACAGGAAAACTGTACTCTTCAAATGGGGGGTAGTGACCAGTGGGGAAATATCACCACAGGTACCGAAATGATACGGCGTATAGCAGGCGGAAAAGCATATGCACTCACGTGCCCGCTTATTACAAAAGCAGACGGTACAAAGTTTGGAAAAACAGAAGGCGGTAATATATGGCTTGATGCCAGGCGTACATCTCCCTATAAGTTTTACCAGTACTGGCTCAATACTTCTGATGAAGATGCGGAAAAGTATATAAGGATCTTTACTTTGTTGGATAAGGATACCATTGAGAACCTTGTAGCCCTGCACAGGGAGGCTCCTCACCAAAGGGCATTGCAGAACCGGCTGGCAGATGAAGTAACCCTTATGGTCCACTCTCAAGACGCTTTGAATAGGGCCATAAAAGCATCACAAATTCTCTTTGGAAAATCTACTTCGCAAGATCTGAAAGATCTGGATGAAGAAACCTTCCTGGATGTTTTTGAGGGAGTTCCCCAGGCTGAACTGTCGCTTGAAAAGCTTCAATCGGGAATTGATATTATTGCAGCCCTCGCAGAACATTCCGGTTTTCTTAAATCAAACGGAGAGGCAAGAAGAGCCTTAAAAGAAAACTCAATTTCCATAAATAAAGAAAAAGTAACAGAAAGCACGGTTATAGATACATCTCATCTTATAAACGGGAAGTTTGTACTGCTGCAAAGAGGCCGAAAAAACTATTTCATCTTAAAGATGGTTTAGTTTGAAACGGGCAGAAGCTGTTTTTGTTTAATGGTTTCTGCCCGTTCACTTAATCTAACATGACTTATAAAAAACTAGCTGTGAATAAGAATTTTCCAGTTATCATTGGCTTTGGGAATAAGAATTTCTGCTCCCTCTTTGTTCCAAAGCTGTAAAGTATTTGTTTTGCCTGAATGATAAAATAAATAAAGTTTACCATTTCGTATTTCATAGGTTTTTGGGTCTATTTTTACCTTTTTTCCTTTTAGTGCCATCGCGTAAGCGCAAAATCCGCCATATTGTGGAAGAAACCGGGATGGCTTATTTATAAAGGCTTCTTTATGTGCTAAACTGGAGAAAAGAAAAACTATGCCTTTATAGGTAGTAGCAAATTCTTTTTTACCGCGTTCAGGTCTGTCTTTGAAATAGGATACTATATCATAGCCATGTATAGCGATCCCTTTTTTCTCATAGATCTCCTGGCTGTGAGCGTAAAACATCATGAGAAAAGCTGGCAAAAATGATAATACAGGGCTTTTTAGAAGGCGCATAGGTTTATCTTTATTAGCTGGGTCGCCGATTGTGAGATATACTTACAAAGAAAGAATTAAATATAGGTTAAAGGGCCATGAGGTTGCATCCACGTATGTCAGAGTGGTCAAAACGCCCCAGGATCTCAAAACTGCCATCTTCATATACCTTACCCAGGTCCTGAGTAGCAATAAACGAGCAGGAGTATATGTTGGCGAGATCGATTACATTGATACCGCCGGTTCTGCCGGAAGTTTGAAAAGATAAGGGGTCTTCGGTATCTCTGGTAAGAACCTTCATCCATGGAGGGCACCTGAAGACCCCTTTGCCTTTTGAATAAGCTTGTGATAAGAGTTCAGTCATACCGTATTCAGAATGGATCTCAGGTACTTTAAATGCATTACATAGAATTTTGTGTACCTCGTCCCGTATCATTTCTTTTCTTCGCCCTTTCATGCCCCCGGTTTCCATGATAAATGTGTTTTTCAGGGGCATTGGATACTTTTCTGCGAAATCGAGGAGCGCAAAAGTAACTCCAAGGAGCAATGTCTTTACATTTTTTGATTCCAGATCCCGGAGGAGTGAATGCAGAGAATGAAGATCATGAAGGTAAAAACCACTTTCTTTGTGGCCTGAGCTCTCTATAAGATGTTGTGTCATATAAATGAGAGAGGAACCGTCTCTTTCCAGATAAGAAGGAAGTAAAGCCAGTATGACATACTGTTGAGCGGGGCCATAGAATTGTCTGAAAGCAGTTTGAAAACTTTTTATATACAGGTCAAGATAAGTTACGAAATGTTTACTTACTGTACTGCCTGTCGTACCGCTACTGGTAAATATTTTTTCTGCCGGGCGAGACCCGGAAATAATTTTGTGGCTTTTGAAGAACTGAATGGGGAGAAATGGAATTTGCTTAAGGGATTGAACGTTTTGAGGATGTACCTTCAAATAACTGCAGAAGTTTTGATATACAGGGTTGTGCGTGTACTGATAGTTGAAAACCTCTAAAGCTAAGGTTTCGAAATGGCTGCTTGAGCTAATGTTAAAAACATTTTGACGGTTCATCAATTCCCGATTGTGCAACAAAAGTAGCTAAAATAAAAAAGCTCCCGGTAAAGGAAGCTTTTGTTATAAACAATAAAGTTTTGTTATCGAATTACCAGTTTCCGGGTGGTAGAAGATCTATCTTCGGTTACTTTCATAAGATATACTCCGGCAGTGAGCCGGGTAACATCCAAAGTATTTCCGGAAATGGTAGTTTTGAGAACTTCTTTTCCAAGAACATCATAGATGGAAACGGTTTTGCTAAGGTTTTTCCGGGTGGTGATGGTTACATAACCATTGGTCACCGGATTGGGAAACATCTTAAAACCCTCTATGTCTTCTTCCTGAGCATTTGCCGGTTGTGTACCGGTGTAGGTCTTTTGGCTTTCACTGAGGAGATTCAGGGCAGAATCCTCATGAAATTCCGGCTGTCCTGCGGACAGATGCATCACTAGTAGGGCAATAAAAGTGAGCAGATAATTTTTAGTCATGGCATAAATAATATGTTAAGTTACTAACAAATATAATAATTTTAACATACCGTCGTTTCCATGATCCGGGTTTTTTTGTGAAAGTTGTCATTTTTGTTGTGAACTGCCTGAAAAACGGAACGTTCTGCAAGTTTTAAAAAGAAGTTTTGGGAGGGGCTTGAAAAAAAACGTGGATGTTTTACTAAGCAGGGTATAGTTATTAACGATCTGGAGTAAATGCAAAAGGCAGAGAAAAATCCCTGCCTTTTTATATGAAATACGTTTATTTCGCGTATTAAATACCCTGTCTGAAGCTTAGTTAGCTATAGCAGGGAAAGTGAATCCGGTCCATGCAAACACAGTTACATCAGCACCTCCGGTAGCCCCTTCGATAGCTTCAATAGTTGCAGAAACAGGATTGTTGATATCGGTAATATCAATTCCGAAACCAACTGCGCCGGTGATAGAAGTAGAAGCATCAGCAGTACCACTTCCATCGTTTAGGTCGATAAAATCTCCTGCAGTCGCATCTCCTATAAGTGCTACCAAAACATTGTCAATAGTAGCAGCACTACCTCTACGAATTTTGATCATGTCAGCCATTTCAAAATTAGATGCATGCACAAGGGTCAACCCATTAATAGTGGGGTTAGATCTTGGGGTAGCATCGTTGTTACGAGAGTTACTATCTGCTTCAATTCCACGAGGGTCAGAAGTAGCATCGGTGAAATCTTCTGTTCGTATTCCGTACCAGTTATCACCTCCACCGTTCCAGCCTTCAGTCCAGTCAAACCAGTCATCTTTAGCGTTTACGACCAATAGGTTGTCTGATTGTACGGTTCCGCCAAACCACTCAATACCGTCATCTTCACCGAAGAATACAGCTACATGATTAACTACTGTTCCTGAACCAACTCCATATAAAGAAAGGCCGTTAAATTCCTGATCTCCGTTAATTCGGGCTCCGGTGTATTCAAGTTTTACATAGGTAATAACTCCGGAATTATCATCAGCAACAGATCCTCCATAGTTAATTCCAACTACTTCTGTTTCGGCAGTGTCACCAGTGTTTATAGGAGCACGCCCAGCTATAAGAAGACCTCCCCAGTCACCTCCACGAGGATTACCTGCATTTGAGGTCATAGTAATAGGGCTGGAAGAGGTGCCGGCAGCATTAATTTGCGCACCCTGCTCAATAGCAATAAACACATCTGTACCTCCTGATACGGCACGAATAGTAGTACCAGGCTCGATAGTTAAGGTAGCTCCTTCTTTTACACGAAGAGATCCGCTAAGAACCCAGTTAGTGGCAGCGTCTAAAGTAATATCAACAGTTACACTTCCTTTCAGGTCTGCAGCATCCAGATCAGGGTCTGTTTGAGAGTCAATAGAACCATCTTTTTGTTCTACCGGAGGGTTAGGGTTTGTACCGCCATCTCCGTCATCGTCACTTGAACAGGCTACCATGGCAGCAGTCAAGGCAAAAAGCATTAAGAAATTTTTAAGAGTCTTCATCATTTACTGAATTAATTATTAAATAGATAATATTAAAGGTTAAAATCCGTAACTAAAACCGAGGGACATTACAATACCTTTTTTAAAGCTGTTAATAGATACGTTTTCCCCGGTAATTGTTGTTTGCGTAAGCTCGTAAGTAGGGTCCAGAATATTCTGCACACCCAGGTTAATGCCAAAGTTATCTCCTAATTTAGAGCGTAACACCAGATCCAGGGTAGGGATACCGGTCTCTACTATATTTTCCTGCCCCTGTACCCCAAGAGAAAATATTCGATCAGCGAAGTAATTAAAAACTAAGGACGAGGTAAGATTGAATTTTCGGTTTTTTATAAAATAGGTGATATCACTGTTAACAAGAAGTGGAGCTGCACCTTCCAGTTCGTCTTCTGTATTGGTGAAATTGGTGCTCTCATCTGTTAGTTCCTGTCTGGAATGTAGATAAGAAGCGTTTAATCCAAAAGAAAGCTTTTTCTCGTTGAATGACGTGGATTCCAAATTTTCACTATTAGTACTTTTCCAGATATCCTTTCTAAACTCTATTTCAATACCTGCGATATCAGCAGTTTCTCCAGAGTTGATATAAGATAACTGGTTAGAAGCCGAATTTACTGAGATACGGTTTATGGGATTGTCAATACGCTTATAAAAACCACCAAAAGATATCAGTTCTCCTGCGCTGAAATAATATTCGTATTTTAGATCAAAATTGTAGTTATCAGAAGGCTGAAGGTCAGGATTACCAAAACTTGAAAAGTTAACTTCTTCATAGAGGAAGGGTGCCAGTTCTTTAAACTGAGGAAATGTATATGTCCGGCTCCCGGAAAATCTGAATATACTATTCTCATTAAAGTTATATTTTACATCCAGGTTGGGTAAAAAATAAGTTTCACTTAGTTCAGAAGGATCTAAAGTAGGGTCTCTGTCACTACTTGAAATGTTGGTATCCCAATTTACGAATTGCTCAATATTTTCTATTCTTAAACCTACTCCAACCGTTAAATTATCTGAAAGGTTGTATTGTGAATTAACAAAAAAGGCATGAATAGTTCTGTCGGCTTCATAGAAAAACGGATCTAGAAGACTGGGTTGATTTGGTTGATTTGCAAAGCCACGGTTAGTTTCCAGTTCGAAGATTCCTTGATCTAAAGATTCCTGATTAAAAAGAGCATCAGGGTTATCAAGGTCAATGCTTACATTCGGACTGCTAAATCTGTGATTAAACTGAGTGAAATCAAAGCGGCGATCTGTAAATCTATAATTATATCCACCTTCTAGATTTCCTTTTGGGGTGTCTTTATCTCCCAGTTTATAAGAAAACTTTAGATGTCCAACTAAATCGTCTTCTTCTAATACAGAGAAAAAACGATGATTAAAGGCAGATGCATCATTTGCAATAGTAGGCTCACCGTCTATAATCTTAACAGTGTTTTGTCGCCGATCGGGCTCATTGCTTCGAGTCATATTGTATGCTAAATTGGCATCAAGGTCTAATTTATCCGAAAGTGAAAAGTTAGATCGAAGTTGATTTATCCAAAGGTTATTGTCATTTACCTGTTGTCTCCGGATGAAGCCTAAGTCATTATCCTGCTCAGCGATAGAAACTACATCTTCACCTATATACTCTTCAACTCGTTGTACATTACTGTGAATGTAAACAGTATTTAAGTTTATGGTACCTGTTTCTGGCATGATAAATTTAAAGTTACCCATAGCCATTTGTGAAACGTTGTATATGTATTTATCAAAATCAAGGTCTGTACCGGCTTCTCCTTCTGTATTGAGTACTCCAACGGCTTTTGTATTTCCTTCTTGGTACATAAACTTACTGTCGAGAGCCCCAATAATGTATGTATTCAAAGTATTTTTACCAAGTTTAAAACGCTTGCCATACCTAACGGCAATATTGTTGTTTAGTTGGAGATTTTGTTGGTTTGGACCATATGAGTTCTCAAAAGAATATGAAGTTAGGTTAGGATCGGTAATAGGCACATCTTTGCTAAGGCCGGTGCCAAACCAATTAGCTCCATCAACCGTGAGAAAATCAACTCCTACGGCACGTGTGTTTACACCTGAACCAATACTTATCTGAAATTCTTCATCACCAAATAGTTCTTTGGAGGCGATATCAATATTTGCACCTCCCACATCTCCATACAAACCAGTACCGAAAGTTTTGTTTATCCCTACACTTTGTATGATATCTGAGCTAAAGAAATCAAGTGCGATATTCTTATATTCAGGATCTTCAGAAGGTAAAGGCAACCCGTTATAACTGGTAGAGTTGTAACGGTCCCCTAGGCCTCTTACAAAAACGTTCTTTACACCTTCCTGTTTTGAAACACCGGTTACTTTGGTAACAGCCGCCTGAGCATCACCAATACCTTTACGGGAAAGCTCTGCCGCACCAATAGATTGTTTCATCTCTACCGCATTTTTCTGTTGTAAAAGGAGCGCTACTTCAGAGTCCCTTCTGGCTACGGTAGTAACTACTACTTCATCCAATGACTGGGCATCCTGGCTAAGCCCTGCGGTGATCTCGGTTACTTTACCGGCTGCTACGGTTACATTGGCAACTTCAATAGTTTTGTAACCAATAAAACTTACTACAATTGTATATGTGCCCGGCTCCACATCTTCTATTTGAAATAAACCGTCAAAATCAGTAGTTGTTCCCTTAGAAGTGCCTTTAACCAGAACATTGGCAAAAGGAAGCGGGTCGTTGTTTAATTCTTTGTCTGTTATCTTACCTACTATTGAACCAGTTTCTTGTGCAAAAAATGTGGTAATACTAAGTAAAAGGGTTAGGAATCCTAATAAGTGTTTCATTCTCTTGAATACAATTTCTCGGTGCAAATAAAGGGTGACTTTGTAAAAGTGAAGTTACTTGTAGGTTAAACCTGAGTAAGTTTAAAGTTACCTTTATGTTACGATATTAAATGAATGTTAAGCGCTTTTCATATTTAATATTATCTTTACTTTTGAGCTGAAAACACAACTATTCGCAGCATGAAAAAAAAAGACATCAAGATCCTTTTGGTAGACGATGAGCCTGATATTCTGGAGATTGTAGGCTATAACCTCACTTCGGAGGGATATCAGGTAAGTACCGCAAAAAACGGGATGGAAGCGGTTGCAAAAGCCAAAAGGGAACGCCCGCATTTAATTATCATGGATGTGATGATGCCCGAAATGGATGGTATTGAGGCCTGTGAGCAAATACGCAAGACCAGTGAGTTGAAGGAAGTGATCATTACTTTTCTAACAGCCCGTGGAGAAGACTATTCGCAGGTAGCGGGCTTTGAAGCAGGTGCCGATGATTATATTACCAAACCTATTAAGCCCAAGGTTTTGGTGAGTAAAGTAAAAGCCCTGTTGAGAAGACTGAAGGAAGAGGAAGAAGAAATAACGCTTATAAACAAAGTAGGAGACATTGTTATTAATCGTGATGAGTATAAAATAGTACAGGCGGGCCAGGAAATCATATTGCCCCGTAAGGAGTTTGAATTGTTGTCCTTGTTGGCATCAAGACCTGGAAAGGTATTTAAACGGGAAGAAATACTTGATAAAGTATGGGGTAACGAAGTGATTGTAGGCGGCCGCACTATAGATGTACACATTAGAAAACTTCGCGAAAAAATAGGAGATGACCATTTTAAAACAGTAAAAGGAGTGGGCTATAAGTTTGTACTTTAAATGGCCAGAAAACTTAAAAAGTCATACAGATTCGCCCTTAGGTCGTCATTAGTCACCAGTGTGCTTTCCACACTTATGATCTCCTTACTTCTATATATTTTCGGGCAGTTTCATATTACTATTATTGCCATTTACGCAACGTTTTCATTTACACTTTCTTTCTTTATCCTTCAATATCGTGTAGAGCGGTTTATTTATAAGCGTGTAAAAAAGATCTATGACGATGTTTCGTTGCTGGAATCTACCACATTCCATAATCAGCCCATTACTACCGATATGGCAAGTCTTACCCGTGAGATCGAAAAATTTGCAAAAGACAAAAAGCTCGAAATAGAGACCCTTAAAGTACGGGAACTTTACAGAAAAGAGTTTATGGGTAATGTGTCACACGAGCTAAAAACACCTTTGTTTACTGTACAGGGATATATTCTTACCCTACTCGACGGAGCCATGGAAGATAAGGCCATGAGAAAAAAATACCTGCAAAGGGCCAGTAAAGGTGTAGAACGGCTTATTTATATAGTTAAGGACCTGGATATGATCACTAAACTTGAGGCGGGAGATCTGCATCTTAACTTTGAAGATTTTAATATAGTAGAGCTCATTAAAAATGTTTTTGATCTGCTTGAAATGAAAGCGGCAAAGAAAAACATTACATTAACTTTTGATATGAACTATGGGTCTCCTGTTATGGTGTATGGCGATAAGGAAAAAATACAGCAGGTACTTACCAACCTTATCGTAAACTCTATTAAATATGGTAAAAATGACGGTACAACAGAAGTAAGCGTTGAGAACCTAATTAAAAATAAAGTAATTGTAAGAGTTACCGATAACGGCGAGGGGATTGAAAAACAAAATATCCCGCGAATTTTTGAACGCTTTTTTCGGGTTGATAAAAGTGGTAGCCGTAAAGAAGGCGGGTCTGGTCTTGGGCTTTCCATAGTAAAGCACATTATAGAAGCGCATAACGAAAAAATATATGTAGAGAGTGTATATGGTATAGGATCAGAGTTCTCCTTTACTCTGGAAAAGACTAAAAAGTGATCCAAAATCCTGAGAAACCGACATAGTAGCTAACCCCTTGTAAGCACCGGCTTTTTCCAGTTTTTTTATAGTAAATTTTTCCTGTTTACAGGAAGCTACTACCCCATGTTTTTTAAGACGTCTGGCCAGGTATTCCTGTTCGTATTGACCGGGAGTAGGTATAAAAAACGCTTTTTTACCTAAAGCAGCCAGATCCATAATAGTAGTATAGCCCGATCGCGAAAGGACCATATCACTTGTATTAAAGGCAGTTTCCAGTTCGCGGGAACTCATGTAGTTATAAATGGTGATGTCATTTCTTTTACTAATTTTTTGAGCGGTTTCAATAATACCTTTTACAAACAGGATCTTACCTTTATAACCTTCTAATTGCTCCAGTAATTTTTCTTCCAGCATGGTTCTTTGAGGCTCAGGCCCCGATAACACCACCATCAAATCATAAGTAACCGGCAACTCCTTTTTTTGTAACCGGCTCAAAGGGCCTATATATTTTACAGGAAACATTTCTTTTTTGAAATGGCCCAGTTTTCCACTTAAATTTTGTGATCCTTCTACATCGGGAATCCAGCATTCTGTAAACTTTTTGATAATAGCCTGGTGTACTTTTGAGGTAAGCCAGGTAGTGTTACCGGTAAGCACATTTAATTGATGGGTAATAAATACAGTAGGTATTTTTTTATGAAAAACACCAAGACGGTTATCTGAGATAATACCTAATATACCCTGCTCGCTAACCAGTTTCTTTATGAATTTTTTCTCCCGTTTTGCTGCTTTTATCATTTTTGGAGAATCCCAAAGCATCTTTAATTTAAAATTTCTTCCTTTCTTAGCGTATTCAATTTGATATGAAGGGAGCTCAACGGTTTCCAATTGAGGAAACTCTTTGCGTAAAAGTTCAAGAGCCTGCCCGTCGGAAGCAATGATCGGAAGAAACCCGTGTGCTTCCAGTGCAGATATTATGGGAATGCAACGGGTGGCATGACCCAGGCCCCAGTTTAAAGGCGCTACGAGTATTCTCTTCTTCTCAGGCATATACACAAATATAATAACATTTTCAGGTGATGAAGTTTTCCTTAATTTTGCTAAAATTTTAAAAAATTGTTTAGTGGGTAGTAAAAACAAGCTAAAACGTTTTAAAGAAAATGAAACTTTTCCCAATGTGATACAGCCGGACAGAGCAGACCTGTTGGCTCATGCATTTGAGCATAAAGGGAGGTGGTCTGCCTTTTTTGGGAATGATCACCCAATAGTAGTTGAACTGGGATGTGGAAAAGGAGAATATACCCTGGGGCTGGCAAAAAGAAATCCCAATAAGAATTTTATCGGTGTAGATATAAAAGGAGCGAGATTTTGGAGAGGGGCCAAAACAGCCCTTAAAGAGCAACTCTCTAATGTAGTGTTCCTGAGAATACAAATTGAACTTATAGAAAGCGTATTTGAAAAAGACGAATTAGATGAGATATGGATCACCTTTCCGGATCCTCAAATAAAGTATAAACGCACCAAGCACAGGCTTACCAACCACCTTTTTATCAAAAAATATCAAAACCTGCTTAAACCTGAAGGGGTAGTACATTTAAAAACAGATAGTGAGTTCATGCACGGATATACACTTGGACTGCTTCACGGTTTGGGCCACGAAATACAGTATGCCAATCATAATATTTACCACAATGAAGGAAGTCCCGAAGAAGTAACCGGCATACAGACCTTTTACGAAAAACAATATCTGGAGCAGAAAAAACCAATTACCTATATACGGTTTAAATTCAATTAATGACACATCTTTTTATCCTTTTCTTTGCTACATTCTCAGCTGCTTTTATGGCGAGCGTGCTCCCCGGGTTGCTCAATATGAATGCCGCCAAGATAAGTGTGAAAAAAGGGAAACCAAGCGGGCTTCTTTTTTCTGCAGGAGTAGGCTTTATGACCTTGTTTCAGGCATATTTGGGAACCCTTATTTCCCGGTATCTTTACAATAACCTTTTTGTAATTGATATTTTGCTCAAAATAGCACTGGTCATTTTCGCCGTATTTGCCATATACTATTTTATACTCGCACGCAAAGGCAAAAAGAAAAAGATAAAAAAGGTAACCATCAGCAAAAAGAATACCTTTTTTAAGGGTATGTTACTGGCATCTTTAAACATGCTTACTATTCCTTTTTACTCCGGACTCAATGCTGCATGGAATGTTTCGGGATGGATCAAATTTGAATGGCAGGATATACTTGTCTTTACAGTGGCGGCCGGTTTAGGTACTTTTTCAATGTTAACCATGTATGTGATTTACTTCAACCGACTGGATTCCCGGTCAGATCGTTTTTCAAAGTATTCAGATTATATTTTGAGTGTGTTAATGACCGTACTTTTGGTAATTACTCTTATTCGAATATTTTACAACTATGAGTTCTGAAAACAACGGTTTTTTTGAGAAAGTGTATGAGGTAGCCAGGCAAATACCCTATGGGAAAGTTACATCTTATGGGGCCATAGCAAGTTACCTGGGTACGGCCGGAAGTGCCCGTATGGTAGGATGGGCCATGAATGCCTGCGGAGGTATGAATGATGTGCCTGCGCACAGAGTAGTAAATCGCGTAGGAGTACTCACAGGGAAACACCATTTTCAGGGTACTAACTTAATGCAACAACTTTTGGAAAGTGAGGGGGTAGCCATAAAGAATAATCAAGTAGTAGATTTTGACAAGCATTTCTGGGATCCTGCAAGACATTTAAAAATGTAAAACAGTACATAGTAAACAGTCAAAAAGTGATAAATGTCATCATGTATCCTATTTAATGAGGTTATTTTTGCATCGACATATTCAATACAATTACAAGTACATATCACCCGGAACCGTTATCTTTGCAATTTAGATCCATTTTAAAATAAGTGCTTAAGAAATACTGGAATGAAATTAAATAAACAAGATATATTAGAAGCCCTGGAGACCATCTCTGTTCCCGGTGAAGGAGAGAATATGGTAGCAAGCGGGGCGGTGACCAATGTAGTGGTTTTTGGTGATGAGGTTGTTGTAGATGTTACTATTGGAAATCCCAGTCTGCAGGCCCGAAAAAAAACAGAAGTTGAAATCCTGAAAACCATACACGATAAGGTATATGAGAAAGCCAAGATCAAAGTAAATCTTGAAGTAAAAAAAGCTCCCGAAAAACCTAGTATAAGAGGTAAGGCCATTCCCGGAATCAAAAATATCGTGGCAATTGCTTCCGGTAAAGGAGGTGTAGGGAAATCTACAGTAACCGCCAATTTGGCGGTTACCCTGGCAAAAATGGGTTTTAAAGTAGGCCTGCTGGATGCCGATATTTACGGCCCGTCTGCCCCTATCATGTTTGATGTTGAAAATGAAAAACCGCTGGCCATAAACGTAGATGGAAAATCAAAAATGAAACCTATAGAGAGTTTTGGTGTTAAAATACTTTCCATTGGCTTTTTTACCCAACCCAATCAGGCCGTTATCTGGCGGGGCCCTATGGCTGCCAAAGCCCTTAATCAAATGATCTTTGATGCTGCCTGGGGAGAAGTAGATTTTCTTTTACTGGATCTTCCTCCCGGGACCGGAGATATACATTTGAGTATTATGCAATCCCTGCCTATTACCGGGGCACTGGTAGTAAGTACACCCCAGCATGTTGCTCTGGCCGATGCACGCAAGGGAGTAGCCATGTTCCAACAGGAAAGCATTAATGTTCCCGTGTTGGGTATTGTGGAGAATATGGCATATTTTACCCCTGAAGAACTTCCTCAGAATAAATATTATATCTTTGGTAAAGAAGGAGCCAGAAATCTGGCTGAAGACCTTAAGGTACCCTTTCTAGGAGAAATACCTCTAGTACAAAGTATTCGTGAGGCGGGTGATGTAGGTCGTCCGGCAGCGCTTCAAACCGCTACCCCGCTTGAAGAAGCTTTCGAGAACATAACCCGAAACATGGTACAGGAAGTGGTGAGCAGAAATAAAAACCTGCCTCCTACAGAAGCTATTAAAATTACCACTATGGCAGGATGTTCTGCCTTTAAAAAGAAGTAGATATGACAACCGAAGAGATTAAGATAAATGTTGAAAAGGCGCTTGATGAGATACGCCCCTTTCTGGAAAGTGATGGCGGTAATATTTCCCTGGTGTCCATAGACGATGATAATAAATTGGTAAAAGTACGCCTCGAAGGGGCCTGCGTGGGCTGTACCGTAAACCAGATGACGCTAAAAAGCGGAGTAGAAATGACCATAAAAAAATATGTGCCCCAGATAGAAGAGGTTATTAATGTAGATTAGTTTATATAAATGATCAAAACAGACATTCTTATCATTGGAGCCGGCCCGACGGGACTATTTGCTGTATTTGAAGCCGGATTGTTAAAGCTCAAGTGCCATCTTATTGATGCGTTGCCACAACCCGGAGGACAGTGTGCAGAGATATACCCCAAGAAACCTATTTACGATATTCCGGGCTTTCCGGAAGTATTGGCGGGAGAATTGGTAGATAATCTTATGGAGCAGATAAAACCATTCTCACCGGGTTTTACGCTGGGAGAAAGGGCAGAAACCATTGAAAAACAAGACGACGGTACCTTTGTTGTCACTACCAATAAAGGTACCAGGCACCAGGCTCCCATAGTAGCTATTGCAGGAGGGCTGGGAAGTTTTGAGCCCAGAAAACCGCTAATTGATAATCTGGCCGATTTTGAGGATAAAGGAGTAGAATACATTATTCGTGACCCGGAAATGTATCGCGATAAGCGTGTAATTATTGCCGGTGGAGGTGACTCTGCTCTGGACTGGTCTATTTTCCTGGCAGATGTAGCCTCAGAAGTTACACTCGTTCATAGAAGAAACGAATTTAGAGGAGCATTAGATTCCGTAGAAAAAGTAGAAGAATTAAAAAAACTGGGTAAAATAAGCCTTATTACCCCCGCAGAGGTTACCGGCCTTAAAGGGAAAGATCATCTGGAAGCAGTGGTCATAACTCATGATGGAGAAGACAAACTATTTGAAACCGATCATTTTATTCCCCTTTTCGGACTGTCTCCCAAACTGGGCCCTATTGCCAACTGGGGGCTGGAAATAGAAAAGAACGCTATAAAAGTAAACAATGCCCTGGATTATCAAACCAACATCCCCGGTATTTATGCCATTGGTGATGTTAATACATATCCCGGAAAATTAAAGCTCATACTTTGCGGTTTTCATGAGGCTACTTTGATGTGCCAAAGTGCCTACCAACGTATTTATCCCGATAAGAAATATGTAATGAAATATACCACTGTAAGTGGTATTAGTGGTTTTGACGGTTCCAGAAAACAAGCTGAAAAGTCAGTAGTACGAGCAATTGAGTAGATCATATTCACATTTAAAGAAACCGTCAATTTTTATCAATCTACTTAGTTATCATTATGTCTGATATTACCATCAAGATCAAAGACCGGGAAGGCAAGATGCATGAATTGCAGGCACCTACAGACATGGCTATGAACCTAATGGAAGTTTGTAAAGCCTATGAACTTCCCGTAGAGGGAACCTGCGGAGGCATGGCTATGTGTGCTTCCTGCCAGTGTTATATTCTTTCAGATGATATTACACTTCCCGAAATGCAGGATGATGAGGAAGCAATGCTTTCTGAAGCGTTTTACGTAAAACCCAATAGCAGGCTGGGCTGCCAGATACCCATTACAGAAGAGCTGGACGGGCTTGAAGTAGAGCTGGCACCCGAATCTTAAATTAACCTACGTATGTTAGGATAATTACCACCCATAAAGAATGTACCCTAAAAGGCTCCCGCCTAATACGATCCACATAGGATTTGCTTTTTTTAGAATAAAAACACTCAGGAAACTCAAACCGGCAATTAGAACAGACTGCCAGTCTCTCATAGTTTCTATACCCAGGTTTATCAATACCGCTACCATTACTGCTACAGCTGCTACGTTTACCGAATCCATGAAATAACCGGTAAAGGCATATTGTCGTAGCTTAGGGATTAAAGGGAACAAAATAAGCACAAAAAGGAAAGAGGGTAGAAAGATCCCTGCTGTGGCTACAAAAGCTCCTGATATTCCCTGAAGTTGATACCCTATAAAAGTAGCTGTAGAAAGTACCGGCCCGGGTGTAAATTGCCCGGCGGCAATAGCATCCAGCAGTTGTGATCTGGTGAGCCATCCTCTTCCTACCAGTTCTGCATCCAGATATGCAAACAATACATAACCACTTCCGTACAGCACAGCACCTGTTTTTAAAAAAACAAAGAAAAGTTTAGAGGTAGAAAGCCCCGAAACTCCGGTTTTTAACAGTGTAGGTAATAAGAGTACAGGCGTCCAGACAGGTGCTTTTTGAAAATATTTTTTTTTGAGGGTAAAATACAGAGCACCCATAATACCCGCTCCCAGAAGTGCAGTAATCTCGTGAATACCAGCCAGAACCAGAAGGGTAATTACAATACCTATAATGGTGATCTCAATGGTTTTGAGTGCTTTTTTTCCCAGTTTTAAAATAGCTTGAGCAATAATGGCGAGCACTGCGGGTTTAATCCCGTTTAAGAACGGGGCCACTTCTGGTAAATTACCATACGTGGTATAGAACCAAGCCAGGAGTCCGGTAATGATTACTGCGGGAAATATAAAGCATACTCCGGCTACTACCAGACCTGCTTTTCCTGCTCGTTCATAGCCACAATGCATGGTCATTTCGGTAGAGTTGGGCCCGGGAATAATATTGGTGGCACCCATAAGATCAAGAAAGTGCTCAGAACTCATCCATTTTCGTTTACTAATGATTTCCTGCTCCATCATGGCTATATGAGCTGCAGGACCACCAAAGGCAAAACATCCCAGTCTGAAAAAAACCAGAGCCACCTCTTTAAGTCTATTTTTCTTTTCAGGGGTATTTATAACAGGCATTGCACGATCATGTTTTATATAACGCAAGTTTAGTAGGGCCTTCCAGTATGGTTCTCACAATTTGCAAGAAGCCCTCATCGGTAATTTCAATATACCATTTGATCAGGCAGATCGATCCGTTTTCAATTTCCAGACCTATAATGGAGCGGGGATGTACACAACTGCCGTCATTAAAGAATGCCGGGTCTCCGGGTTTTGGGAAGCGGGGGCGGTGCGTATGCCCTGCGATAGTAAGCTGATTACTATTTCTGGCAATCCATTTTTTAAAACGCTTCTCAACTTTTACCAGTTCTTTATAATTTTTTGCGGGACTTGTAGGGTCAGCAATGCCAAACACTTGAAGAGGTTTCCAGAGCACTCTCACCAGGAATCGGCCCCAACGCCAAAACGTATAGTTCCACCAATCGGCTTGATGGCCATGTACTAAAAAAAGCTGTTGCTTACTTTCTGTATGCTCAAGTATTATTGATTCGTCAATCGAAATACCTTCAAACAAAGGTTTGGTTTTTCCGGTTTTTGGCTCAAAATAGGAATATAGATGCTTTTCAACATACGATCTATTTTTGTAAACCATATCGTGATTGCCATATATAATGTGTAACCTGTCTTCATCATAAAACTTCTTCATTAATAAAAAAATATTTTGATGTGCGGCAAAAATAGATTCAAATGTAAGGTTCTCCCAAAGTTCATCGCCATCTCCCAGCTCACAATACACAAAACCGTGATTGTAATAATGTTTTAATGCGTGAAAGTAAATGTTACGGTTATTGGCAAAATCATCGGCAAAACTGTTATCCCCTCTGTGACAATCGCTGAATAAAATAAACTTTGAAGAATCATTAAACGGAAGTATCCTTGCATTTTTAAAAGCTTTGTCGAGTCGTAAACGGGTAAACATGCTTTTTTTAATAAAGATCGAAAAAAATAATTAGTAATGAAAAGTGTTTTATTGCTACTAATAAGTTAAGGAATAGTAAATTAACGGTAACATTCAATCTGAAAGGATGTAAATGGTTTTGTATCTTTGTATTACACCAATAATATAGACTTTAAAATGAATAGGGAGGAGTCACCTTTACAGGTACATATTAGTTTTGGTAAGCTGCTTGACCTTTATGAGGATCAGGTGAAGAATGAAAAGTCCTTTAAGACGGTCAGGGCCAAAGAGATCCTTAAAGTAGCTTCGGGAGTCCCGGAATTGCGAGATGGGTTTACAGACCCCGCTTTACTTGAAAAGTATCGTAACGAAATAAGTCTCATTCTGGAAGACACCTTTTCCTCTGCTTTGACCCATAATGAGATCAAGGCGGCTATGATCCCTTTTCAAAATATTATTTTTAATTCGTCTAAAAGATTTGATACAATATTAAAAAATGCCGGAGAAGGTTTTGAGATAAATATGCGTAATATGCCGGAAGGGCAATTATACATACTTGGATGCAGTGTGATTTTAAAGGCGTATTATGGCATAGATCTGGATTTTAGAAGGCCCTTGTATTTCGATATTCCGGATGAAAACGGCATATTGCGTAATTACAGAATTATGTACAATGCCGATTTTGTAGATGTCTTTCCTACGAAAGCGGCCATAGAAGTTACTAAAGAGGATGTAGAAGAACTCATGGACCACTTTAATAATCTGGAACTTTGGAAACAGAAATTTCCACCGGGTAGTTGGATCATGAAAGGCTTTGTTATCTCCAATATGTTTGATGTTACCGTTGATCAGTCAATTTCCGATCTAAAAACAACCTTACTGGAACTGGACTCTGACAAGGCAGAAACCACAGGAACTTTTGAAAGAATTCTTCAGTCTATTTACAATAACAAAAGCCTGAGAGTAGGTTTCTCTTTTTACGATCAATACGATAAAAACTTTCAGCATGTTCCGGCCAGAGAAGTACACAGTTATTTGCTGTTTGACAAAGAAAGCCTTGATTGTAAGGATGCTTTATGCGCTTCATCTTATGAGCAGCTCTACGAAAAACATACATACTTTGCGATTTCCGATGTGGAAAAATATTATGAACTGTCTGAACATCTGCCGTTTTATAAAAACCTGTATGACCAGGGTATAGGAAGTGCCATTTTTGCGCCGGTTTCTCATGAGGGCAACCTGCTAGGTATTCTGGAGTTGATCTCTCCAAATAAACATGATCTGCACAGTGTGAATGCCAATAAGCTGGAAGATATAATGCCGTATCTGGTAACCTCTATTCTACGATCTGTAAATGAAGAGTCCAATCAAATAGATGCAATTATACAACATGAGTGTACTTCCATTCACTCAAGTGTTTACTGGAAGTTTGAGAATGAAGCCCGAAAATTCCTGAGAATGTCTGCACGAGGTGAACAGGTTAGTTTTGGTGATATATCTTTTGAAGATGTACATCCGCTCTACGGTCAGGTTGATATTAAAAATTCATCAGATGCCCGTAACACGGCTATTCAGAAAGATTTACTGATACAGTTTCATATGCTCGCCGATATCTTTGTCGATGCTTCCCGCTTAGAGTCACTGCCTATTTATGATGAGATCAACTTTCGTATTAATGAATACCTCACCTCGCTTAGTGAAACTATGCAAACTAACAGTGAGCAAAAAGCGATAGATTTTCTCCTTGAAGAAATTCATCCGGTTTTAGATCATTTAAAAGAGGAAAATACAGAAATACAAAAAATGATCATCAATTATTATCATAAATTAAAAGATAATCATACTATATACAAATACCGAAAGGCATATGATACTTCGGTTACTAAGATCAACAAAAAAATGGCGTCTATGCTTGACAAAAAACAAGAGGAAGCACAAAAAATGTTCCCTCATTATTTTGAAAGGTACAAAACAGATGGTATTGAACACAATATGTACATAGGGGCCTCTATTGCAAATAACAGGAAGTATAGCCCGCTCTACTTACAAAATCTGAGATTATGGCAGTTACGAACTATGTGTGAAATGGAGAATGCCTTTTATCAAATGCAAATAGAACTCCCTCTTCAAATGGAAGTTTCTTCACTCATTTTTGTTCACGGAGACACATTGTCTATCCATTTTCGAATGGATGAGCGCCGTTTTGATGTTGATGGCACCTATAATGCACGGTATGAGGTGATAAAGAAAAGAATAGATAAGGCTCATATAGCAGGTACAAATACCAGGATCACCGAGGAAGGAAAAATTTGCATTGTCTATTCTTCCCGAAAACATGAAAAAGAATATATGAGGTATATAAAATTGCTCCAGGCACAAAAATACATCTCAGAAAATGTTGAAAACTTTGAGGTAGAACCTTTACAGGGCGTTAGCGGATTGAAAGTATTAAGAGCCGAGATTTTATATACCCAGGCAGGAGACAATACTTCACATTATACACTTCATGAACTTTCGGGTATCCTGCAAAAAGCCTCAAAGGCCTAAGGGAGCGTTTCGATAAGCCGCCCTGTGCCAAAAAGCTTATACGCCACACCAAAGGTTACTACTGAAATAATAATACCTATCATAAAAATAGTATAAGTCCATCGAAGTATTCGGTATTTACGATCCAGCACCTTTCCCAGGAAATATAGGTCTTTGGTAAGTGAGTTATACAGGTAGTCTTTATCCTTAATGACATCTTTCATGGCAGTTTCAAAATCTTCGAGTTCCATCTTATGGAAGTTCCCAAAGAAAAGGATATTTACTTTTCGGTCTTTTATATCTTCCATAGTAAACTCACCCCTGGTAATATTAGGACGTGTTGCCAGCACAGAAAGTACCATAGATACCAAACCAAAGAACAGAAAAACTACCGTTGGTATAAAAAGGTAACTGTTTGAAGGGTTATCGAGTTTGGGTATGAGATTGGCGAGTGCCAGTGAAATAATGATCGCATTTACCGATAACAGGATATTCGCCTTTGTATCTGCAATGTCACTTAACTTTAAATGGTTTCTCAGGGTAACCCGATAAAGGGTTTGAATGCCTCTTTCAGGACTTTCACTCTTAAGAGAAACTTTTAGCGCCTCTTTTTTCTCAATTTGCTTTATTTTTTTACGGTCCTTAATAAGCTTTTCCAGATTTCGGTCTTTGCCCTCCTGCCAGTTCTTTTTTGCATAATCAGTATAGTACTGATGGCCGGAAACAAACATATCTATGTTTGCATTGCGCCATTCTGAAATACTGTAAGAACGTATGTTAAGCCTTTTTAGTTCTTCTCTGAGTATCTCTGAAGTTTCATTATAACTGTCACTGGCAAAATGAGATGAATCGGCATCGCGTATAATCTCCTCCATAAGATCTTCCGGATGATGTGCATTACGCGTCGCCATAATATATTGGCATACGCGTTCTGTTTTTAATGCATCATACTGTTCTTTTTTCAAAAAAGCCGAAGCGATCTTACAACTTTTTTCTTCATGATCCTCATGACCTTTAGTAAAACCGGTATCGTGAAACCAGGCAGCGAGCAATACCATTTCGGCATCGGTATCATCTATCGCACTGTGATTAATTATTTCTTTAGTATTTTTAACAACCCGTTCTGTATGCCTAAGGTTGTGATACATATAATTATTGTCAAGTTTAAGAGTGAGTAGTTCGGTAACAAATACTTGTGCTTTTTCTAAGATACCAGACATGACTTTACTATTTAATACATGCAAAGTACAAAATAAACATTTTAATACGCCTCACGTGGTTAAATTTCATATCTGCTTTTATATTGCAGGACTTCTCATCTTTTCCGGCTGTGCCACATATCAACCTCAATATGCAGATACGGTTAACGTTTCAGAGCAGTTTTCAGATGGAAAAACCATTGAACAAACATTCTATCTTGTAGGGGATGCCGGTAACGCTCAAATGGGAGCATCTACGCCCACACTTAAAGGACTCAAAAAAGTATTGGATACCGTTTCTCGAAACAGTTATGTACTTTTTCTTGGAGATAACATTTATCCCAGTGGAATGCCTGATAAAAATGAGAAAGAGAGAATACTGGCAGAACACAGGCTGAATGCACAATTAGCATCAGTAAAGAACTTTAAAGGAGAGGTGATTTTTATTTCCGGTAATCACGACTGGTACAGCCACGGTATAAAAGGATTAAAACGACAAGCAGATCTTCTGGAAGAAGGGCTTGGAAAAAAGAATGTACTTTTGCCCAAACCCGGTTGCGGTTTGGCAGAAATTGATATTTCTGACAGATTACAACTCGTGATTGCAGATTCTCAGTGGTTTTTAGAGAATTGGGACAAGCATCCCGGCATTAATGACAATTGCCCCGATATCAAAACCCGAAAGCAATTTTTAGAAGAAATAGACGGGATACTTACAAAGTACAAAAATAAAACTGTGGTTTTTGCCATTCACCACCCCCTTATGACCTATGGCCCGCACGGGGGGGTACTTGCCGCAGAAAAGCACCTGTTCCCTTTCAGTAACAAAATACCTTTACCCTTACTGGGCACCTTTATCTCACAGGTTAGAAAGTCGGGAGGAATTTCTATTCAGGATCGCAATAATGAGAGGTATAATGAACTTGCAGATATTCTTATGGATCTTGCTCAAGGGTCAGATCGCGTTATTTTCGTTTCCGGGCATGAACACAGCCTGCAGTACAGTAAAAAGAAAAATATTCCTCAAATCGTATCGGGAGCCGGTTCTAAAAAGTCTGCTGCCAAACTAAGAGAAAATGCCAGGTTTACCTATGGAGGCTATGGCTTTGCTGTGCTGGATGTATTCACAGACGGTTCCTCTCAGGTACGCTACTACAGTTCAGATGTTAGTGGTAATAACCAGATGCTGTTTAATACCGAAGTGCATGCCCCTCTGCCCAGATCCAAAGAATTTAAGTTTCCAGATCAATACCCGGCAACTGTAGAAGCCTCGGTTTATGACAAAGAGCGTACGCAAAAGAGTAATTTTTATCAAAAAGTCTGGGGAGAGCACTATCGGTATCTCTATGGAGTTCCGGTAAAAACCAGGGTAGCATTATTAGATACGTTGTACGGGGGCCTTACCCCGATTCGTCAGGGAGGCGGCAACCAGACCAAAAGCCTTCGGCTGGCAGATGCTAGTGGCAGAGAATACAATATGAGAGCCATGAAAAAGAGTGCCGCCCAGTTTCTTCAGTCAAAAGGGTTTGGGGTGGCGGCAGAAAACGATTTTGAAAACACTCTGCCCGAAGACCTGTTACTGGATTTTTATACGGCGGCTCACCCATATGCCCCTCTGGCAATTTCGGTACTGGCAGATGCTACCGGTATATACCATACCAATCCTAAGTTATATTATGTTCCTAAGCAAAAAATGTTAGGGGCTTTTAATGAAAATTTTGGAGATGAGTTATATCTGATTGAAGAAAGACCCATGGAAGCATTTGAAAACCTGGAAAGTTTTGGTTCCCCAAAAGATATAGAGAGCACACAGGATCTTTATTCCCGATTACGCAAAGATGAAAAATATCGTCTTGATGAGCGCTCCTATATACGTGCCAGACTTTTTGATATGCTCATAGGTGACTGGGACAGGCATTACGATCAGTGGAGGTGGGCCGAATTTGAAAATGAAGAGGGCAACAGGGTTTTTAAACCTATTCCCAGAGACAGAGATCAGGTATTTTCCAGATTTGATGGAGTTTTTCTCGATATGGTGAGAACCTTTATTTCCTCGGCCAATCTGCTGCCGGTTTATGAAAAGGGACTGAGAAAATTGAAATGGTTTAATTATGAACCACTTCCCCTGGATCGTAGTTTGCTGGAAAATTCAGGCCAGGAGGCCTGGTTGGAAGAGGCAAAATATATTCAGGAGCATATTACTGATGAGGTAATCGAGAAAGCTTTTCAAAAAGTTCCGGAAGAAGCGCATGATGAGCATCTGGAGAGAATTATTTCCCAGCTAAAAGAACGAAGATCACAACTGGTGAGCATAGGAGAAAGCTATTATCAAATACTGAGTAAGTTGTCAGTACTTACAGGTACTGATAAGGATGACCATATTGAAGTGATAAGAGAAGGAGAGGGTACCACCCGTGTAAAGATATACCGAATTAAAAACGGTGAGAAAAAAGATCTTATGGTCAACCGCTTGTTTAACCGGGAAATTACCAAAGAAATATGGATTTACGGATTGGACGATGATGATGTGTTTGAAGTGAAAGGAAAAGGGAAAAAGCCTATCGCCGTACGTTTAATAGGTGGCCAGAACCATGATGTATATAAAATAGAGAATGGCGCTGCCGTAAAAGTATATGATCATAAGTCTAAAAAAAATACGGTGAAAGAAAAAGGAAGTGCCGATTTTCATTTTACCGATAATTATGAAGTAAATCTTTTTAATTATCAAAAAGATCAATATACAACTACCACGCTGCTTCCGGGACTCGGGTTTAATCCGGATGATGGTATAAAAACAGGTCTTAAATTTACAACCACCAAATACGGTTTTGAACGCAATCCGTTTTCCGGCAGGCATTCTTTTACAGCAAATTATTATTTTGCTACCCGGGGTTTTGAATTTTTATACGATGGGGAGACCACTGGTGTATTCAATACACTAAACCTTACTTTCGGAGGAAAATTTACCAGTGCTAATTTTGCGCGTAACTTTTTTGGATTTGGCAGTGACACCCCTAATTTTGATAATGATCTTGACTTTGACTTTAACAGGGTGAAGCTTAGCGAATGGATGGGATATGTAGGTTTTGCCAGGCGTTCACCATATGGCAGTGATTTTACCGGACGCATTGTTCTTCAGGGAATAGAAGTTGAGAATACTGAAGGAAGATTTATAAACAACTTTGAAGGGGTTGAAGGTTTTTTTGATCGAAAGTTTTTTTCGACTGCAGAAGTAAATTATTCTTTTGAAAGTTATGATGAGGTACTTAACCCTTCCAGGGGAATGCAGTTTAACCTTACCACCGGCTACACTTTAAATCTCGAAGATACCGAGCGCCATTTTGGATACCTGAGATCAGGCATTATCTTTTATAATCCGCTTACAAACAACAATCGCCTGGTACTGAAAGCCCGGGCGGCCACCCAAATAAATTTTGGTGATGATTTTGAATTTTATCAGGCTCCGGAACTGGGAAGTAACAACGGTTTAAGGGGGTTTCGAAACCAGCGATTTGCAGGGAACAGCAGCCTTGTATTTAATGGTGATCTCAAGTATAAGTTTAACAAGTTCAGGACCGCTGTATTGCCTTTACAGCTCAGTATATACGGAGGGTATGACTATGGTCGCGTATGGGCCGATAATGATCCCTTCAACCAATGGCAGCAATCTTTTGGAGGAGGTGTTATACTAAACTCATCCAATATTGTAAATGGAGATTTTGCTTTGTTCTCGTCTGATGATGGCTTGCGCTTTACTTTTGGATTTGGTTACCGGTTTTAATATTTAGAGAGGTAAAAGGTATATACATTTCTACCCTGTACCCCAAATTGTTCATCAGAAATATAAAGCGTGTTATCGTTCGTAAAACAGAGAGACTCTTTTTGTGAATAGTGGCCGAGGTGTATTTCATCTATAGTACCTTCTAAAAAACGATCGTTGGTAAAATGCGTTAATACCCATATCCGGTCATGTGCCAGTAATACTACCTTTTTGCCATCGGGCGAAATATCAGCCGAAGTAACCGAACAGCTTTTTCGGTCTGTACAGAGTACTTTTTTACCCACTAATTTTGCCTTATGATTTCCGGGAGTCGCAGGAATTTTATAAAGCAGGGTTTCTCCGGTAAAAGGCTGGGTTCTGTTTTTGGTAAAAATGTATAGAAAGCCCTGTGAATAAAAAAAAGCTTCAGCATCAAAAAGCCTGTCCTTTTTATCCGGAGGGAACTCTTTTTGTTCGGGATAGTTAAACTTTATTTCCTCAGCTTCAAGATTTTTACCCGTATATAGATCGGGGTTGGGAACTTTATAGATAACAAGATCTTTACGTTTATTACGGTTATTGCCAATATCGCCAATATAGATGTTACCTTCCTGATCACGGGCAAGATCTTCCCAATCCTGGTTATCTGCATTTTTAATATTAAAATCTTTAAGAAGAGTCCCTTCGGTATTTACTCCATACAAATGGTCTTCATTACCAGAATCTGCTATAAACCAAAAGAGGTTTTCCTGTTGACTCACAGAGATCCCCGAATTTTCCTTTAGTTCTTTAGGCAGCTTACATGTGTAAGTTAGCTGCCCGTAATTGGTGCAACTGGTAAGGAATAAGGAGCCGAGAAAAAGAATAAGAACACACGATTTCTTTTTTACTGCAGTGGCATAAATACAATTGCTTTCCATTTTAGATCATTTCCCCCGTTATTGGGGTTGTTATAAAATATTTCAAGAGGCGTGTTGCCTATGTCAAGTTGGTTACGTTTTGCGTACTCATATAAGGCGTACCAGGCTTTGTCAGATGATTTGTAATTACCATGATAAACGGCTTTAATTGCTTTTTGTTTTGGAAAGGTTTTAAAAAAAATACGGTCACTTTCCGGAAGAGTATCCTTTTTTTGAGAAGGAAAACAAAAATTAAATGTTATCTGCCCGTTTTCAATATCCCAATTTGTGATCTCAATACGCGGATATCCTGCGGTATCCATTTTGTGGGTAAACAGAAAGTCAGAAATAAGATAATTGTTTCGCATCATACCATACGCTTTGTTTTTTTGGGCAGTGCGTATTTCTGTGCAGGCGCAAAACATCGCTTCGGTCTCACTTTCTCCCCGTATTGAAACACGGTATCGGGTAAGTTGTTGGTCAAGTCCTTTTTTAAACGGTACCAGAAGGTTTTTGGCAATTTTTTCCATGGGGCTTTTTGAAAATGGAATTGTAACCTTATTCGCTAGTGAGTGGTTCTCATCTTTCAAATACACCCGTACCTGTGCCATGGAATCGTGTATAGCTCGTATTTTCCATTGAAGCAGGAGCGTGGAATCTGCCAGTTGAAGGCGTTGTTTTATCTCTGAAAAGGGATACCCCGAAAGGTTTTCTATTCGGGTATTGTCTTCTCCCCAACGGGAAACGGCTTCATAAACTGTGCCCGGTGAGGTAGCTGCTGTAAAAGTTACCAGATAGTCATAGGGTTTTACAAAAAGATACCAGCCTAATGCACATAGCAAAAGTATGAAGAGACCTATTCCCGTTTTTTTTATCATATCTGTTTATTTTATTGCTACTTTTTCCTCAAAAGCTTTCATTTTCAGTTTGTTCACCACAAATTTCCCAAGACTTCTTCCCTGGCTAACGCCCTCTTCTATGGCGGCCCGGTAATGTATGCCCCCGTATAACCTGCTTATGGCAGCTTCATCTGCTGCTTCCTTAAAAGAGTCAAAGCTTCGTATAGGCAATCCGTATGGTACCTCCGTATCGTCATCAAAAGCAAAATTTTCTCCAAAAACTGAAGTGAGTACTACAGAAGCGGCTCCTGAAACAACAGAGTGACCACTGGTATATTCGGGAAAAGGCGGTGTCTGTAAAATGGGTTTCCACTCTTCATCAAAATGGGTGTTAATAAGTGTTTCTGGCCGGATAAGGTTACTTCTGTATTTTTCATCCCAACAACTTATAAAAGCATCAGCAATAGCAATAGAGGTCTTTGTATATGCATATACGGTTTCATTAAAATTGGCTCCGCTTTTACGCGCAGCAATTTTACAAATACCTATCCAGTGTGCTCCGGGCGTGATTTTTTTGGTAGCAAACATAAGATGCCCGCGGGTTACTGAAACATATGGGTTACAGTCCCAGAATTGTGCAATTTCTATTTCTTCAGAGTCATCTCCTTTTTCTGTGATGTCCAGACTTACTTTGTAAACTTCCTGTAATTCTTTATAAAAGGCACTGTTTTTTTCCATAGAAAAATCGGGAGGAGGTACGGGTTTGAACTGGGAGGCAGAATCTAATGTAAAGGGTCGTATTTTGTTCCAGTGGGGTTCAATGCCGTCCATGTATGCCGGGGGAGTAGGCTGCCATCTCGAAGGCTCATCGGCATTTACTGTAAACTTTGGCATAGTGCGTGTTTGTTTATATTGATCGGTATCCAGCCATTTTTGAACATAAGAAGCTACTTTTAACGCGTATGCGCGGGATACCTGTAACTCTTTTTTGTTTACTTTTTCCCATTTCTGATAAAGACTATCCCTGTAATGCTCTATTTCATGCTCTGAAAAAATAAGCATTTTGCTTACCTCCAGGTGTGCAATAAGGGCTGCCAGCCGGTAATTAGGTGTAGTTTCTGTGTCAGGATCAGGAATGCCCCCCATTTGGGATAACTGCCCCGCTAAGGAGGTGAAATTTTCACTTTCTTTTGCGATGATCTCGTAGGCTGCAATGTTGGGATATACATAGATCCTGCTGGCCACCGGTGGTGAAAAAATATCATGTACCATTATTTCTGTAACCTTATCAACCGCCTTATGAAAATCATCCGGAGTAATGGTTATGGGCATGTTTTCCCGGGTGCAGGCACCTGCAAATAATGAAATTAGTAAGCTATGGACTATTGTTTTCTTAATGTACAGTTTCATTTCGCGTGGTTCAATTTTGTTAATTTATATACCTGAGCGGGCGCATTGTTCATAGTAACCAAAAGGTACGGGTCGTTTTTAAAGGTAATAATAGCGAGGTTGCGTGCTGCAGAAAACATAAACTGTAACCCAAGTTCATCTCCCGGAACAATATCCTCAGTATTGATGATGATCGCCCCGGGAAAAGACCCCAGCCTGCCATGAAAAGGCTTTACGCCAAAATAATTTCCGGCAGCCAGCACTTCTTCGGTACCATTAGCATCAAAATCATAAGTTAGAAAAGTAGTTACCGGTGCCAGTTGCATGAACTCCGGAAAGGGTTTGAAAATGAACTTTCCGTTCTTATTTTCCAGATATCCTGTTTCGAGAGTATGTACTTCAAGAATACGGGCCTTGTTGAGTTGTTCCCTGCTAAAGATTTCGTTAACAGTTTTGCCGGCAAAATCTTTGTAAAGGGTAAACTTCTTTCGCATAAAGGTGGGCATTTGATCTGAAAGCTCATCTAATCCCGCTAACGGATAGTATTTTCCGTTTTTAAAGGTAGTGACTACGGTTTCGGTGGTACCATTTTCGTCAAAATCGCTATAGTACATTTTCATGGGTTTTTTGGGTTGGGCATTGAATTTGCTGTTGAGCCCCCAGTTACCCAGAAGATAATCGGTATCACCATCGTTATCAATATCAAAAGGCATAATGGCCTGCCACAGGCCGCTAAGGGTGTTTACCTCATGATGAACTTTTGTAAAGCTTCCGTTCTTATTTTCGAGAAAAACGGGCGACATCCATTCACCTACTATGATCAGGTCATCAATACCATCTTCATTAAAATCATGCCATATAGCATCGGTGATCATACCAATGCTCTCAAACTCCGGGAGGTTCATTATCATGAATTTTCCTGAATTATTAAGGAGTATATAAGCACCAGGGATCTTGCCAAAATTGTTTGAAACGGCATGATTGCCTACAAAAATATCGAGATCACCGTCATTATCTATATCAGAAGTCTTTAGTACCGAAGCATTTTCAAAATATTCGGGAACGGCTGTTTTACTAAATGTGCTATCGGTACCTGTGTAATAGGTATCGCGTAGAGGTGTCATACGGTTGTAAAAATCGCCTCCTCCGGTACCTATAAAAAGATCATTACGGGTATCGTTGTTAAAATCGGCTATCACTGCGGCTACGTCTTCATTGACCGAATCCCTGGATATTTCAGGAATGGAAGTTTTGGTAAATGAAGAATCGGTTTGTATGTAAACAGTGGAAGGTATGAATTTGGAACTGCCAAAGAAAACATCCATTTTCCCGTCGTTATTAATATCTCCGACAGCGGTTGCAGGTCCCCGGTCTGAGATTTTATAAGGTATTAGCTTTTGCCGGTTAAAATCCAGGTAATTATCTTCTTTATGTACAAAATCTATACCCAATTGTCTGAGTGCCGGTGCAAACCAGATATCTTTGGTTTTACTTTTTTGGAGTGGTTGTTTTGTTAGTTTTTGACTCTTATCCGGATTTATGATGAGAAGCTGACCGGTAGGTACATTGGTAAGCTTGGTAAGAGTTTGGTCGGGCCATATTATTTTAATAGAATCTACTGTTTTACAATCTCCATAACCAAAACTAAGTATGGGTTCTGAAGAAGCCTGAAAGCCTCTTGCGGTATAGAGTTCTTTGTATTGGAGCTTCCCCTGGTGATAGCTGTATATTTTGGTGCCAATACCAAATGGGTTGCCCTGTTTGTAATTACATTGTATTTGCAAATAACTGTGTTTTCTATTGGTTTTGTTAATGTAAATTGCCGGCGAACTGTTGAGATTATTAATTATAAGGTCAAGGTCTCCGTCTTTGTCCAGATCTCCATACGCCGTAGCCCCGGAGACCAGGGTATCTTTGGGTATTGATTTTCCTGAAACATTTTTAAAGCGCAGCGTAGCGGTGCCTTCAAAAAGATAATTAGCTGTTTTACCTTCAGGCATAAGTGCCAGGGCTTTTTTATCTACCAGCCGGGTATTATTCATTTTGTTTTTTATCTGTTCATTGGAAACAAATTTTATATAATCAAGATCATTGGGTCTTTTTGGGATACCGTTCGAGATAAAAAGATCGGTATGCCCATCGAGATTGTAATCTTCAAAAAGTGCACTCCAGCTCCAGTCGGTAGCTGCTATGCCACTTAGAAGAGCGGTTTCAGCAAAATGATCACCATAACGGTTTATTTGCAACATATTGCGGGTAAACTGATAATGATAGCCGAAACGTTCGGTGCGTAGCTTAAGTGTTTGCGGGTTATCATCCCCTTCGGATGATTTAAGTACTTTTTCATCTTCGGGTAGCATATCCAGAGAGATGATATCGGGCCATCCGTCATGGTTAATGTCGGCCACATCATTCCCCATGGAAAACCTGCTGGTATATCCAAAGTGATCTTTAAGAGATTCGGTAAAAGTACCGTCTCGGTTATTGAGGTAGTAATAATCATCTTCATGAAAATCATTACCAACATAAAGATCGGGCCATCCATCCTTATTAAAATCGGCTACGGCCACACCTAACCCGTAACCATTAATGCCTCCGTAAATGCCGGCTTCTTCACTGACATCTGTAAACACATTACCGTCATTACGCATGAGTTTATCCCCGGTTTCATAACTTCTTTTATGGCGGAGAGCGGCTTTTCCAAACGATTCCTGAGTGTGCACGGCATGATGCAGGATATAAATATCCAGATCCCCGTCAAGATCAAAATCTAAAAAAGCGGCAGATGAACTATACGTATCCAGATCGAGACCATAAGAAGAAGCACTTTCTGTAAAAGTCCCATCCCTGTTGTTAATAAAGAGTTCGTTGTGCCCGCTAAATCCATTAATACCCACTACGGCACATACGTAAATATCGAGCCATCCGTCTCCGTTAATATCACCCATAACGGCTCCTGTGTTCCAACTGCTATTTCCTGAAATGCCTGCTTTTTCTGAAATATCTTCAAACTGCAAATTCCCTTTATTAAGGTATAGCTGGTTTTTTACCTGATTTCCGGAAAAAAAAATATCAGGAAGGCCATCATTGTCAATGTCTCCTACGGCTACCCCTCCGCCATTATAAAAATAGAGGTAGTCCAGAATATTGAGTTCTTCTGTTGGGGTTACGGTATTTTTAAAAGTGATACCGGTTTTTTCTATGTCTATTATTGAGAATAACCGTCCCTCATTTTTTGAGCAGCCGGTTATTAGAAAGACGAGTATGATACTTAATTTTTTAATCATTGAAACTGAATATCCTGGGTTGGTTATTGTTAATGGCAGCAATGAGGAATGTTTTCCCGTTTTTATCCCTGAAGGTTTTGATATGTTTTATCTCTTCCCGGATGAAAAAACCACTTTTTTGGTAGGGTTGCCATTCAAAATTACCATTTTCATCACCTAATAAAACACTGCCATAACCGGCATCCAGGCGAGAAAATTGAGGTTTAAACTCAAAGTTATTTCCCCCGAGAATAAGGTCTGTGTGCCCGTCTTCATTAATATCTGCACAGGCAATACCACATATACAGGAGAGCTGTACCCTATCTGGGAGAGGATTAATGGTAAACGAAAGGTTTCCGTCATTTAGAATGACAAGGGATTGGGAGTTAACCGCAGTTTTGACAATAGAATTTTCAAACATTTCTTTAGAAAATAGTTTGTCAATAGATTTTCTGGCGTAATCAGCAGCTTTGAGGTTTTCCTTTTTTAAGGAAACAATTTGAGCAGTAAGCTCTTTTTTCATATGGATGGGGTAGTCTTTACCATGGGTGTGGCGCGTAATGATCTGTTCTATGGTGCCGTTGTTATCAAAATCATTGATATACATTTTTACGGGGTTTTCGGGAGAGGTTTGATAGGGAAGGTTATTACCCTGATTTCCTAAAATAAGATCTTGATCTCCATCATTATCAAGATCGGCGGTTTCAATGGTATTCCACCAGCCGGAAAGACTGTCTAGCGCAGTAGATATAAAGGCAAGTTTTCTTTGGTTGTTTTTATAAATTTTGGGAGTACCCCATTCTGAAACGGTTACCAGATCTTTAATGCGATCACCATCTATATCTGCCCAAACGGCACCTGTTATCATACCGGCTTTACGAAGGTCGTAAGCATAACGATCTGTTGCCTGGGTAAACGTGCCGTCTCCCTTATTTTCAAGAAAAAGATGTTCTGGGTCTATACCATAGGTACCCACCACACTTCGGGAGCCTATAAAAACATCAATATCTCCGTCCTGGTCAAAATCATACGGAGCGATTACAGATATATTGTTAAAAACAGAGGGTAAGGGTTGAGCAGCAGCTATAAAGTTATGGTTACCATCATTCAAGTACAGCCGTGGTCTGTATTGGTTTTTGTCTTCTGTTTGATTACCACCTGAACCTACCATAAGATCAATATAACCGTCTCCGTTAGCATCGAACATAGCAGAAGCAGTATCTTCAAAACGACGATCTTTCTGGAGTACTTTCTGTGTGGTTTTCTTTAGGTTTCCATTGCCTAGGTTGAGATATATATTTCCGGGTTGTCCTTTTGCTCCTCCAACAAACAGGTCTTCGTATCCGTCATTATTCACATCACCTACAGACAGAGCAGGACCCTCCTGAGAAAGCATTTGGTAAATTAGCCCCTCATAGTCAAAATCTACATAAGTATTTTCTTTATGGGCCTCTATTTTTTCCGGAGTGATCTCAGTAAGTAAAGTGCGTTGCTTTTTAGCAACGGGAACGGTGAAAAGTTCACGAGCATTGCTTTGTTTTAAGGTGAGCAGTTGATTAACGGATACACCGGTCAATAACTGTGTATGATCATCAGGCCAGATCACTCTTAAAGAATCTATTTTCTCAATATCTCCCAGCCCAATAGCCATTACATAATCCATCGAGGATTGAAACCCCCTGGAGGGCATTAACTCCTGTAGTATGAGTTGTTGTCCTGAATACAGTTTAATTTTCGCACCAATAGCATTCCTGTTGGGAACTTCTCCTTCAAGGCGTATGCGTATATGGTTGTTTTTGGTAAGCGCATTGGCATTGTTTCTAAAAACGAAGGTCTGCATATTTACATTGTTTACGATCATATCCAGGTCTCCGTCATTGTCGAGATCGCCATAGGCTACCCCGTTGGACATACTGGGGATATTAAGCCCCCATTGGTCTGTTGCATTATTGAAAGTAAGGTCTTTGTTATTTTTGAAAGCATAATTGGGTATGGGTACCCGGGGCATTTTGTTTATGATAGAATCGATAGCCTCTTTTTTACCGGTAAGTGCCATTTTCTGGATGATCTCATTAGCGAAAAAATTAACAAAGTCAATATCGGTGAGATCGTGATTAACCCCGTTGGTTACATAAATATCGCGGTATCCGTTATTATCCATATCAAAAATAAGACCAGCCCAGCTCCAGTCTGTTTTAGCAACCCCGCTGAAATATGCGATCTCTGAAAAGGACTGGTTCCCGTTATTGAGCTGCAGGGTATTTTGAATATATTGCTGATAGAAATCTTTACTCTGTTTGAGTTTAAAAACATCGTATCCTTCAAATTCCATAACAGATTTAACACGTTCATCGCCTTCCGGGAGCATATCGGTAATGAAAATATCGTTTAACCCGTCGTTATTAATGTCTGCAATATCAATACCCATAGCTGAAAGACAAAGATGCGAGGTCCAGTCTTTAATAGATTCGGTAAAGGTGCCATCCCTGTTGTTTATATATAAATAATCTCTTTCGTAAAAATCGTTTGACACGTAGATATCCGGGTAGAGATCCTGGTCAATATCGGTAACCATGACTCCCAGTCCAAAGCCTATGAGGCTTCCGTAAATACCTGCTTCTTCGCTTACATCGGTAAACACACCTTTATCATTTCGCAAAAGCATATCTCCCACACCTCTAAATATTTCAGGTACACCTTCCCAGTCCCGGGCACGTACTTCTCTTTGTTTTGCATAGCCTAGGCTGCTTACAGGAATGTTACTGTTGTTAAGGATATAGGCATCGAGATCTCCATCTTTATCGTAATCAAAAAAAGCAGCATGTGTGGTGAAACCGCTTTTAGCCAGATTAAACTCCCGGGCTTTTTCGGTAAAAGTGAGATCTCCATTGTTTATAAAAAGCTGGTTGTCATGATTATTGCCTTCCATATTGCCGGCATTACAAACATAAATATCAAGAAATCCATCCTGATCGATATCTACCATAGTGACCCCGGTGGACCAGGGTTTGTTGCCCGCTACGCCCGCATTATCTGTGATATCCTGAAAGATGAAATTACCTTTATTGAGAAAAAGCCTATTTGGGCCCATATTGGCAATAAGATACACATCGGGGAGGGAATCGTTATTAATGTCGCCTATGGCTACCCCACCACCATTGTAAAAGTTGCGATATTTAAAAATGTTGAAATCTTTTTGATTTTCAACGGTATTAGTAAAATCTATTCCGGTAGAGTCTGGGGCCATAAGGTTAAAAAGAGTGGTTGGTGCAGTTTCTTTTATTATGGCCAGTTCTGTCTTTTCCTGGCAGGACGTCAAGAGGCTAAGGGCGGTAAGCCAGACATATACAGGGATTTTGGTTTTAAAATTCATCAGGTGTACGGTTGTTTATTTTTAAAAATACGGGAGTGTTATCATTTATAGTGATCACCAGGTAATCTGTATGACCTATACGAATTTTTCCTATCTGTCGAGCAGCGCCTTTTACGTAAAATTTTTGTTGTTCATATTCAGTAAAAAAACCTTGTGAATTATAGGTGAGCAGTATGCCGTGAGAGGCATCCTGCCTGCCGAGCAATGTGTTGATCTCATAATGATTACCCACCAGAAAGATATCGGAATAGCCATTATTGTTAAAGTTACCAATATAAATATCCTGAACAGGTGAGAGTTGTGCAGAAAAGGGTAATGGCTGTTTTTTAAAAGTGAGGTTGCCTGTATTTTCAAAATAGCAGGAAGCCAGTTCAAACACCTGTTTTTTATAGGCATTTTGTATTTTTTCTATTGGAAAAATATCTTTAAATGCAGCGTCTGCAAAATGAGCATAAGACAGATATTTTTTGTTCAGAAAAGGCATTTGTCTGGCAAGATCGTCTTTGGAGGCAAACAGGGTTTCCTGATCCTGATAGAAATAAGTGATCACCGGCTCTGTCTTCCCGTTATCATCAAAATCATTACGGTAAAGAGTTACCGGCTGTTCTCTGGAAGCTTTTATACGGGTATTGAGCCCCCAGTTACCGGCAATAAGGTCTAAATCTCCGTCATTGTCAATATCGGCTACCTGTACGGTATTCCACCAGCCGTGAGTATCATTGAGGCTGTTTTGTTTTTGAAGTATTAACCGGTCACCTCTGTTTAAGAAAACCGATACCGGCATCCAGTGGCCAACGGCAACAGCATCGGGTTTATTGTCGGAATTAAGATCGGTCCAGATAATATCCTGAACGTTACCTATATTTTGAAATTCAGTACCAAAAGAATCGCTTACATCAGAAAAAGTGCCATTTTGGTTATTCTCAAAAAGGTATTGTTTGGGACTTTGCCCATACTGCCAGGGAAGCTGATTGGAGGTAATACAGAGATCAGGATATCCGTCTGTATTAAAATCAACTGCTTTTACAGAAGAGGCGTTTATATAAGTGTTTGTAAATGATAAGGTATCTTTTTTATATACACCCTTATCATTTATGTAGAGTCTTGGTGTGAGCGGCGCACCGGTTTTAAACTCGTTTCCTCCACTTACTACAATGAGATCCTGATCTCCATCTGTGTCAATATCTGTAAAGACGGCAGCAATATCTTCAGATATGGAATCTTCAGCGAACAGGGCCGACTGCTCGGGTATAAAATTACCATGTGTGTCCTGGATAAACAGAGCTGAGGATTGCATTTTGGCTCCGCAAATGAAAATATCATCTTTCTTGTCAAGATTGCTGTCACCTATGGCAATACCCGGCCCCTCGTTAGTATAAGCAAAGGGTATAAGCGGGTCCCGGTTAAACTCGATGGAGGGGTGTTCTTTATGAGTAAATGAAAGGAGACTGTGTGTGTTTTCAAGTATTGGGGAAGTGGTGTTTTTTTTCACCGGATGTGGATAAAGAGTTGCATTTTTATAGAAAACCTCTATTTTTTGATTTACCTGAGGGGTAAGCAATGATTGAAAACGTCCGTCAGGCCATTGTATGTGTATGGAATCAATTTTGGTAAGGTTCCCTAATCCGAAATGCACTTCTGGAGGTACAGAGGACAGATAGCCCCGGGATACAAAATTCTCTTGTAATAACAGCTCTTTTCCGCTATATACTGTCACAGAGGTGCCAATACCAAAAGGGTTTTGGTCATTACCATTAAATGAAATGGTGAGGTGATTGTGCTGGGGAAACCTTTGGGTGCTTTTGTTTTCCAAGACAAAAGCGGGTGCATTCACATTGTTTACCACGAGATCCAGGTCTCCGTCATTATCCAGATCGGCATAAGCACTGCCGTTACTATATGAAGGGATATTCTTAAGCCATTTGCCCTGCTGATTGCTATAGGTGCCATTTTTATTGTTTTTAAAAAAGTAATTGATTACTTTTTTCTCGGGAAGTTCATCTATCATGCCCATGTCCTGGGGTTTTAGTTCGTTAGCAATTCGCCGTTGTATGTTATTGTTAGCAATGAAGTTTATATAATCCATATCATTGCTGGCACCTTTAATGCCGTTGGTAATAAAAATATCTTTGTAGCCATCATTATCCAGATCGGCCAGTAGCGGAGCCCAGGACCATTCTGTGGCAGCTACTCCTGCAGCAAAGGCTATTTCTGAAAACATACCGTTCCCGCGATTTATATGGAGGGTGTTTTGCATAAACTGGGGTGCATATCCGTTTTTCAGGTATTGCGCATAGGTTTGAAAAGGCAACTCGGCCCCAGAGGTTTTGTAGGTATGAAGCTCTTCAGGAAGCATATCGAGTGAAATGATATCTGTATGTCCGTCGTTGTTAATATCAGCAATATCGTTTCCCATGGAATAATGCGTAGTGTGTCCCAGAATGGTAAGATCTTCATGCGATACTTCTTTGAAAGTGCCGTTTTGCTGATTTATGTACAAATAATCATTTTCAAAAAAGTCATTACCTACATATATATCAGGATATCGGTCATTATTGATATCTGAAATGCTGACTCCCAGCCCGTAACCTATTTTTCCCTGAAAGATCCCGCTGTTTTGTGTGACCTCTGTGAATTTTCCCTGGTCGTTCCTGAAGAGTTTATCACCGGAGCGCCAATCGGGTATTTCCCGGTTTTTTCCTTTCCCATAGTTCCTGTTGGGGTGTACGGAGTGATTGAGTAAATAGAGGTCCAGGTCTCCGTCAAGGTCGTAATCAAAAAAAGAGGCTTGTGTTGAAAGGCCCGAAAAATCAAGCCCGTAAACAGCGGCAGATTCTTTAAAAACGGGAACTCCCTGTTGGTTCACTCCCTGGTTCACATATAAAAGATTATGTCCTTTTAATGATAAAAAGTCAGAAACTTTGCAGATGTAAATATCCAGCAATCCATCATGATTGATATCTACATGGGTAACCCCGGTGGTCCATCCATCGGCATTTTGAATTCCCGCAGACCGGGTTACCTCTTCAAAACGCAAATCTCCTTTATTTACAAACAGTTTATCGGCTTCCATATTGGCTGTAAAGTATACATCGGCAAGCCCGTCATTGGTGAAATCGGCAACTGCTACCCCCGCACCATTATAGAAATACAGATAGGTTAGTATATTAAGTTCCGGAGTATGGGTTAAAGTATTTTCAAAGGTGACACCGCTATTTTGTGGGTGGAGGCTTTCAAAAAGCATTTCTTCAGAAGGGGTACAGGCACTGGTTACTAATAAAAGTGCCAACTCATAGCGGTAAAAGATTTTAAAAAAACAGGTATAGACAGACTTAAAATGCATAGCTTAAAAACAAGTATTGCAAAATGCAGGTCGTTTGCATTTTGCAATAGGGGTGAACTTATTTTTTATTGTATGAAGATTGTTATAAATTCACTTATTAAGGTTATATGCTAAGATAAAGTATATTTAAGGGGTGTTGGACTAATGATAAAGTAAAAAGTTTAATAAAAGTTTAATTACTATAACAGAGGATTAAAATATTTGTAGAAACGGAGGTAGAAAGAAGTGAATAAAAGAAAGCTGTACATACTCGTTTTTAGTATTTCTGTAATAGGGTTAGCTGTAGTACAGTACCAATATCTCAAAATAGGGCTTAATCTTGCCAAAGTTCAATTCAATCAAAAAGTAAGCAAAGCCGGAGAAGATATACGTACGTCTTTGTATGAGGAAAACCAGCTTACTTTTCTGGTAGGGAAAGCACTTACCAGAGACGATTCATATTTCCGTTTGAGTATGGATAGTGTTCAGGATGCTTCCCGCTTTTTTCTGAATGATCTTTTAACCGAAAAACTGGTACAAAATGGAATAGAAACGGAATTTTCGTATCGTCTTTTTGCCAGGGACACGAGTTTTTCTTTAACGTCTCCCGTAACTTTTAACGAAGGGGAAGACCTTATACGATACCCTGTTATTTTAGAAGGATATTTGCCAAAACTTACAGATAAAAGACTTATTCTGGAGTTACAATTCAGGGATCTGAATACTTTTTTTCTCTTTCAGTTAAACGGGCTAACAATTCCCGGACTGGTTTTTATGGTGGCTATCATAGTGGTGGTTTTATGGGTGCTCAGATCTTTCTACTGGCAGCGCAACATAATTACCACAACGAATGAGTTTATTAACAACCTTACGCATGAACTGAAAACTCCGGTTTTTTCCATAGGGGTAGCTGCCAAAATACTGGAAGATGATCAGCCGGAAGAAAAGAAACCGGTTTTGGAAATTATACGACAGCAGGTAAACAGACTAAAAGATCATACTGACAAAGTATTGGAACTGGCTAATCTGGAAAATAAAAAAGGAATTTTTAATTTAAAAAGACAGGACATCGGGCCGGTTTTACGAAAAACCTGTGAAGATTTTAAACTGCTTACTTCAATAGAGAAACTTAGTTTTTCGTATAACATACCGGAAGAAGTATTATGGGTGAAAGCAGATACGGCTCATTTGGTAAATGCTATAAACAATCTGCTTGACAATGCCCGGAAATACGGAGGTGAAATACCAGACATACACTTAGAGGTGTCCTCTAATAATACTCATGTTTTTATAGTGATAGAAGATAAGGGACCAGGTATAGAAGAGCGATTTAAAAACCGTATTTTCGATAAGTACTTTCGGGTTGTGCCAGGAGACCTTTATAAGGTAAAAGGGCATGGGCTGGGGCTGCATTATGTGAAGAAAGTAACAGATATACATAAAGGTAAAGTATTGGTAGCAAGCAAACCGGGAGAGGGTACGGCCATTACGGTGAAATTACCCAGGGATAAAAAACAGATATATGTATAAATTATTATTGGTTGAAGATGATCGTTCGTTAGGATATCTGTTATCGGAATATCTTAAAATGAAAGGATTTTTAGTGAGTTGGGCCGAAAATGGCAAACAGGCAATGGTACTGATCAATGAACACATTTTTGACCTGGCCATTTTAGATGTAATGATGCCGGATATAAATGGTTTTGAACTGGGGTCCCGCATTCATTTACAACACTCTGATCTGCCATTTCTTTTTCTAACGGCGCGATCTCTTAAAATAGATGTCTTAAAAGGTTTCTCGGTAGGAGCGGTAGATTATCTCAAGAAACCCATAGATGAAGAGGAGCTGGTGGTGAGAATACGGGCACTTTTGTCACGGCTTGATAAAACTACTGCCTTTGCCACAAAAGATACCTTGCAACCTATTGGTAAATACACGCTTAATGTGGTTAATCAGGAACTGATACATGAAGAACAACGTATAAAACTTACAGCCAGGGAGAGTACTTTGTTAAGTTATTTGGCCAGCCGTAAAGATCAATTGTGTACTTACAAGGAACTATTGACCGGTATTTGGGGTAAAAATGATTATTTCAACAAAAAAAGCCTTAATGTATATATATCTCACTTACGAAAACATCTAAGAAAGGATACGTCTTTACGAATAGAAAATGTACATGGGCAGGGTTTTATTCTTCGAACTGATATTTAATTAAACCGGGTTTTAGTGGTTGGTAATAACAAGGGGCTGTTTCTAAAATGGAAACAGCCCCCCAGACTAAACCTGATCTTAATCTTATCGGGTGGATCTAGTATCCTGGGTTTTGCACCAGGTTAGGGTTTGATAACAATGCATTGGCAGGTATGGGATACAATTGTTTGTTTATATCTCCTACCGAAGCGGGCTCTTTGAACTCCCAGTCTTTTGTGAATTCTCCAAAGCGAATAAGGTCATTTCTTCTCCAGAATTCTATATATAATTCCCGTCCTCTTTCGGCCAGCAGATCACTTTCTGTAACAGCTCCCAAAGGGTCGGCCTGTCTTAATATTCTCAGTTCATTAACCATAGCAGTCGGGTCTCCGCCGCTTCGCATCATGGCCTCAGCCTTCATAAGATGCGCATCGGCATATCTGAAAACCACCTCATGACTGGTAAATGAGCCATTTACAGGGTGGTACTTGATCACTCGAATACCGGTACGTTCATTGTTACCTATTAAACCGGGCAGCTCTCTGGTAAATGCGAGCGGTTGGTCAATTCGGTCCTTAAGCGGATTCCCGTTAACATCATATTGCTGTCCCAGTAAAAAACCGTATCCTATTCCCAGGTTAGAACTGTTTGCATTCGTAGCATCGGGCACAAAACCTCTTCTTTCTTCCTGGCCCGAACCAACAGTATTGGTATTAGGGTCTCCTTCAAACAAATCGTAAAATTCTGCAAGGGTACTGAATCCGTTCCATCCTCCTCCGTCATTTCCGGGAGCGATCTGGTTGTAATGCAGTCCGTTCCAGATACGGTTTCCCACAGATGTTCTGGCCCACCATATGGTCTCATTATCTACACTTTCTTCGAAGATCTCGAAATACCCGCTCTGTAAGCCAAAGCCATCGCCTGCAATAGCATCTACAGCATTAATAACAGCAGTCATATCACTGGCTTCCGGGGTACCGGTACCATTATAGATATGAGCGTTAAGATGTAGTTTGGCCAAAAGAAAATGGGCTGAGGCCTGCGAAGCAAACTCAGTTTGTGGACTGGGTCCCGTAACCGGTAAGTTGGGCAGTGCTCTGGTAAGATCATCAAGTACAAAATCATACGCTTCCTGGCGGGTGAGTACTCTGGGGCTTACTTCAGGGCCTTCATCTACTTCCCGGAAGGGCACCTGCCCGTAAAGATCCATTACCCAAAACATACTGAATGCACGTAAAAAACGCGCTTCGGCCTCCTCCTGAGGTGTTGGTGAACTACGGGGGTCAATAATCTCACTTGCCCGGAATACATTCTGATTAAGATTGTTCCAGGTATTGAGTATATAATCATGGGTAGTAGCCCAGGTATGGGTGTGTAGCGTTCTCCAGATACCATTGTCACCCCAGTCTGTGCCACGGGTGGGTACGAGCAGTTCATCGGTCGAAACTTCATTCAGAGCGAAGAAGTCTTCCTGATTTCCCAGTTGGCCAAAGATATCGTTGTACAACTGGGTTAATGAAGACTGTGCGGGTACTCCGGAAAAACCATCTGATTCCTCAAAAATCGAATCTGTTTCTTCAATCTCCAGATCGGTACAGGAGATGATAAGCAAGGCAGACAGTGCTGTCATTAATCCTCGTTTTGTAAATAACTTTGTATTCATAGTTATCAATTTTTTTAATTAAAATGAGGCACTTAAACCAATGGTTATTGTTCTGGGCCTTGGGAATGATGTATAATCAATTCCAAAGGTGGGCAGACCATTAAGGAGATCGGTTGCACCCGGCTGAATACTTACTTCAGGATCAAGACCACTGTAATCAGTAATAACAAATAGGTTTTGTCCGTTAAGGTAAAGCCTGAGTGAGTCAAAGAGGCCTTCTCCGGAAAGAGGTACATTGTATCCTAATGTTACGTTCTGAAGACGAATGAAGTCTCCTTTTTCCAGAAATCTTTCAGATACGGAAGCTTCTGCGCTTCCGGCTTCCCCGCTGGTCAATACATCAGGGGTTACATTTCTTCCTGAGTTAATAGACCCGGCAGTGAAGAAGGCATTTCGGGTGTTATTGTATATGTAATGCCCGAACTGTCCGGCAAAGAATGCGGAAAGATCCCAGTTCTTATACGTGAAATTGGTAGAAAGACCTGCATTTACTGTGGGCAGTGCACTTTTATCAACAAATTTTTGTTCATCGACATTAGGAACCGGTTGTCCGTTTTCAAATCCGTCAAACTCTCTCACATAAAATGAAAACAGAGGCCTGCCGCTTGCCAGTGCCTGGGCAAATGCTCTTGATAATCCCTGGCCCCGTATAGTTCCTGCAGGAAGAAGGCCTTCAAAATCCTGTATTTCGTTGTCGTTATACGCAATGTTAAAGCCTGCGTTCCAGGTGAAATCTTCCGTTTGGAAAAAATCGTAATTAATGGCAAATTCTATCCCCTGGTTCACAACTACTGCATCTAGGTTCTCAAAAACAAAAGGCTGTGGTGCGGGTTGTGCAGACTCAATGCGCAACAGGAGATCTGTGGTTTCTTTTCTATAGACGTCTAGGGTACCGTTTAAACGGTCGTTATTAAAACCAAAATCAAACCCTACGTTGTACTGTATGGTTTCTTCCCATCTTAACTCGGGATTTGCAAAGGCAACGGTGGTGGTTCCCGGAGGCTCTATCTCACCATTGTCTTGTATTACCTGAAAGCCTGCTCCAACATAAGGAGAATTAAATCGCTGTCTTCTCAGGAAATTACCATACCCCAGCCCGTCCTGGTTACCGGTAATACCGAAACCTAAACGCACTTTAAGGGTTGAAAATGCATCTCCAATAAAATCTTCTTCATCCAGTTTCCACGCAAAAGCTCCCGAAGGGAAATATCCGTAACGATTATCATCTCCAAATCGCGAAGAACCATCAGCACGAACTGTTCCGGTAAAAATAAACTTATCATATAAGGTATATTCCACACGTGTGAAGAACGATTGTAGCTCGTCTGTAAAGTCAAAAGTTTCTCCAAAAACAGAACGTACATTTAAACCGGTGGGTGCTGCCACCACATCGGTAGTAATGTCAGGAAAAAGCCTGTTTACAAAAAAGTTGGTTGATCTTGGGTCTATCCCGTATTGCTGGTAAGGACCTTCTATTCGGTTCTCAATAGCAGCAGAAGCTCTGGTAAGGTCTCCCGTCATTACGTTAAGATCGGTGGAACTGAATCCAAAACCTTCCACATTTCTTCCTCTTCTTCCAAAATCCTGAAAAGAATACCCCACAAGGGCGGTTATTTTTGAATTTTCAAATTCTTTCGTGTAGGTAAGAGTAGCCTCTATAAGCCGGTTCTCTACATTTATGTCGTTAATAGCTGCCCGACCATTACCAAACACGGCTCTGTCAAGGTTTCGGGCCAGTGCATTGGCGGCTGATTTTCGGGTAGATTCTGATTTATCGTATCCTAAGTTTAATTTGGCAGACAGTTCGGGAGTTATCTGGTACTCTCCTGAAAAGTTGAGTAATGCCCGCGTAGTTGAGGTAAGGCTCTGAACAAAATCTAGCATGACCCTGGGGTTGAGTTGTCCTCCTGTATCGAAATTAGGGTCATTGGGCCAGGTAGGGTTTGCCGAATAAGCTGCCCCGAGAATATCACCCCTAAATCCGGCACTTCCACTTAACGGTGGGGACTCATCATTTACTCTTGAGAGTGTGGCCTGAATATTTATTTTGAGTTTATCATCAAAAAAACGATGCAAAGCATTTACTCTTCCTGTAATTCTTTCCAGGGAAGAATTTTCAATAACACCAAATTGTTTTCCGTAGCCAAAAGTGGCGCGTACCGAACCATTTTCATAACCGTGAGAAAAAGAAAGGTTTTGATTTTGAGAAACGGCATTACGGGTTACTACATCCTGCCAGTCGGTATTGGCACCGGCATCTTCTGCAGGAATACCACTAAATTGTTCTACAGCATCCAGATACCGATCTCTACCCAGTAAGTTAAATTCTTCTGCCGGTTTTGAAAAGCTTAAGTTGGAATCAAATTCCCAGCGGCTACCGGTACCTTTGCCTCCTTTGGTGGTGATAATAACCACACCATTGGCACCACGAGAACCATAAATGGCGGTAGCAGAAGCATCTTTAAGAATACTCATACTTTCAATATCACTCGGGTTTAAAAAGTTAAGGGGGTTTCTGGAAGCACTGGAACCAAATCCTATATTTACACCTCCGGCTGCCGTTTCATCACCTGCTAAGGGAATACCATCTACTACAAAAAGCGGATTATTATTTGAACGTACAGAACTTGTACCTCTAATACGGATATCAATACCTGCTCCGGGCTCTCCACTGGTTTGTGTAATCTGTACACCGGCGGTTTTACCCTGAATGAGCTGTTCGGGTGAGGCGATCACTCCCTGGTTAAAGTCTTTTGAAGTTACCACGGCAACGGCTCCGGTTGCATCTCGTACTCGTTGTGTACCGTAACCTATAACCACAATCTCATCCAGTGCCTGGGTATCTTCTGCCAGAGTTACATTTATGGTTGATCTTCCATTAACGGGGACCTCCTGTGTTTTAAAACCTACATAGCTAAAGATAAGTACAGCGTTGCTGCTAACGTTATCTAAAGTGTAGTTTCCGTCAAAATCGGTTTGGGTTCCATTGGTGGTACCCTTTACCAGAACACTTGCTCCTGGTAGTGGGCCAAGGGCGTCAGACACCGTTCCGCTAACGGTTTGAGCCTTTCCCATGGAAAAGTGTAAGAAAGCACTTAACACGAGAAAACCTTTAAGTAAGTTGTTCTTCATACAATATAAATTTAAAGTCAATAGTTGGTTGTGTAAAGTTTTGTTTTAAATCTAGGTAAATATTTTGTTAAATTTATGGTATGTTGCTGTGAATCAATTACGAAAACGGTTTAGTGTTGATAACTTTTATATATAATTAATATAATAAATTTTTTGTAAATAATTTTTTAAATATTATTTTTTTGGCTTTTTGATTATAATATTCTTATTTTTTATGTTAAAATAAGCTAATAAAAAAGAGTGACATAAAATCAAAAAAAAGACCCGTTTAAAGACGGGTCTTAACATTAAATTAGCATATAGCTAATTAACTCGGAATTGAAATATATCAGATTTAGAGGTATTGTTTTGAAAGTCTTTAACTACAATATAAAAATAATATACCTGACCTGAACTTACAGAAATATCAAAAAAAGGGTTTTGGGTAGTAGTAATTTCTGTTTCAGGTGGCGAAAAGGTATCCAGGAATACCTGATATTCTGCAATATCATTATCAATATCACCAGCCGTCCATTCAATTGTAATGTTTCCTGCGTTTACGGAGCTTCCGGTTTTCGGATTAACTACTTCTGCGGGAAACGGTGCATGGCTCTCTACAGGTGCGCCGGCATTGTAAAATTGCCATGTGGCACTGTTGGCGGTTTGAGAACTCATATCATTTCTGGAAATTATAAACCAGGCATAGGGCGTACCCCGTTGTAAACTGATCTCCTGTTGGGTATTGGTGGTATTAAATGTTTCTGTGGTACCGGTCTCCAAATTACGAAGGTTTATGGTATATCGGTCAGAATTGGCTGCCGAATTCCATCGAAAGGTTACCCTGCTTTGCGTATCGGATATGATGGTTCCTTCATTACATTCTGTATTATCTTCGGGGAATACCAATACTGCAGCCTGGGGAGGGGTTGCTGCGGGTGTGGGCTCTCCTCCATTATCATCACTACCACCTCCACAGGCTGTGAGGAAAACCGCTGCTATAAACAAGAGTGTATATTTTATAAAATTCTTCATTGTTTTATTATTTTTCTATTCACAAAGGTGTTACCTGTCTGTATGGTAAGTATATACATTCCGGGAGGCAATGTATTTACATTAACCGAAATGCGCCCGCGTCCATCGTTCGCAGTGTATTTTTGCTGAGAGATCTGTTGTCCGCTTATGCTGAAAATACTTATGGTGGTATCTTCATAAAAGGGGGTAGGTGTATCAATATATACCTGCTGCCCTGTAACGGGGTTTGGTGATAGACGTAAGTCATCATACATCTGTATGGTTTCTTCATAGATACCCTGACATTCTTTATCGGTTCTAACTGAAACACGGTTAACTGCATCTTTGAGCTGAATGGTGATTTCATTATCTGTAGTTAGATACTGGGTATCGTTTACAAAAATGGTATAGGTGTTTCCTCCTGATAGCGTAAGTGTTAATTCTCTGGTGGCTGAATGTACTGCAGAAAATACGGTGAGATCTTCGGGCTCGGTTACCGTGGTAGAGAAGCAGCGTTCGTAGGCTTGCCCCTCTACGGTTATACATAGTTGGTAAGTATCTGCCGAAAGCCGATCGAATTCTACTTCTGAGGTAAAGGATTTTACCTGAGGAGTGCTCCCATTTATACTTAGTGTTGCGGTATAGTTAAGGTTTTGGGCGGCTGTTAGTTGAATACGGCCATTATCTTCAGATCTGCAGGTTTCCGAATAAACTTTTACGGTAAAGTTTGATGCAGGTAAAGAGAAGACTTCGCACCCATTAACATCAACGGTAGCGCCTAAAGGTGTACCGGGACAAGTGTCATTTGCATCCGGAACTCCGTCATGGTCCTCATCCGGAGGGTTTATATCGGGAAAAAGTGCGGTGGGATTATTACCGTATATCCTGAATTCTCCGGGTTGAAGCATAATAGGAGCGGTGGTATTGGTAACTATGTGTTTAAGATTGCTCTCTAACAGGCTGTACCACACACCGGTTTCCTGAAATTGGGGTTCAATGGTCTGCTCGGTAATACCGAAGTTACCTATAATGGTTATATAGGTAATCTCATCATCTGCTCCCTGCGTACTAAGATGTATTTTCTTTAATCCGTTGGTGTTACCGGTATCGAGTGAAAAATTTTCGGTGGTAAATACGGGTTCATTTTTCCTGAGTAGTATAAGATCTGACCAGGTATCATAAAGTGCCTTTCGGTCTTCCTGTTCCAGATAATCCCAACGTATGGGTTTGTTTCCGGTACGGCCATTAAAATTAATGGAAATTTCGTAGCCCAGTTCACCAAATTGCCATAACATTTTAGGCCCGGGAACGGTAAAAAAGAAAGCTCCGGCCAGTTTCATGCGTTCCAGCGCTGTACTCAGTTCTTTGGTGCTATAGGTACTGTTCTCATTTCCAAATTCAAGATTTTTGTACATGAGCCTCTCTTCATCATGACTCTCCATATAGGATATATTGGAAGGGGCAGGCCAGTTTTTCACTTGATAAGAAACGGATGAAAAATTGGACTTATTGTCCTCGTGGTATCCCATGGTTGCTTCGTTGTAGGGATCAGTCAATTTGTCCCAGAACATAATACCTTTATTTTCATTAAGGCGATAATTCACCCACTCCAGTTCTTCCTGTGCAGAGCCTCCAAAGCCCAGGTGTTCGAAGATCACATAAAAATCAGGGTCAACTTCCCATTGGTAGTCTGCGTATAGTTTTAATACATTTACCCGGTCTGCCTGATAATCATTGGTACAACTCTCCTGATTGGCTCCGGGCCCACAGTTTTGAGTGAATCCTTTGGTAAGGTCCCACCGGAAACCATCTATTCTAAATTCTTCTATCCAGTATTTTGCGGTTCTTTCCACATATGCCCGTGTAGCTTCTGACTGGTGATTGAAATCATTGAAAACGTTATAAGAATGTCTGGGTTGGATATTGAAAAAAGGATTATCGGCTGAGGCCTGCCCTTCAAAACCGCCATTACTATCGTTCCACATCCTGAAATAAGGATGTTGCCCGGAGGCGTGGTTATATACGACGTCTATAATGACTGCAATACCTCTAGAGTGACATTCGTCTATAAGTTGTTTGAATGCGTTTTTGGTGCCGTAGTATTTGTCAAGAGCCATATGAAAGGAAGGGTTGTAACCCCAGCTTTCGTTACCGTCAAATTCGTTAACGGGCATAAGCTCTATGGCATTAATGCCTAGTTCTTCCAGGTAATCGAGTCGGTCTCTTACGGCGTCAAAGGTATGTCGTTCATCAAAATCCCTTACCAGTAATTCGTAAATAATAAGGTCTTCTCTGGCCGGGCGCTGGTATTGGTTGCTCTGCCATTGGTATTCGGGATCTCCCAGACGCAAAACGGTTACGGCCCCATTGGTAAGCCCTGTAGGATATGCGGGAAGATCAGGATATGTGGTGGTATCTATGAATGTATCGTTAAACTCATCCAGTATAAGTGTAGAATAGGGGTCTGCTACGTTTAGGGTTCCGTTTACAAGATATTGGTATTGGTGGTTGAACTGGGGTGTAAGTTCGCTGATCTCCAGCCAAAAGCGATCTGTGGCGGGATCTTTTTTCATGAGGTAGCCGGCTTGTCGTTCCCAGTTGTTAAAATCACCTATTACATGTATGAAATCTTTCCCGGGAGCATAAAAAACGAGGGTGGCTTTGGTTGGGTCACTTGGGTGAGGATTAAGCCCGTCTAATAATCCTGTTGGAAGTGCTTCTTCTGTAACGGTAGGGACGGTAAGTACTTCAAAACGTTCACTGAGTGTTTCTCCGCTATGGGTTGCTTCAATGACAAATGAGGTTTCCTCATTTACCGCATAGGTGTAATTATAGGTGGTGGTGGGTGCAGTACTGCTGTGTATTTGCACATCATTGGCTTTTAGAATAAAATCGGCTTCAAGGGTAGCGGTGGCGGCTATTTGAAAATTTTCGCCTGCATTTACGATAAGAGGGGAATTGGAAGGGCTGGTGAGGGTAAGTTGAAAACGACCTACGTCTGCGAGGAAATCCTGAGATTTTTTATCACCGTCACCGTTTTTTGCTTTAACAAGCATCCCTATTCTTGTAATGCCTGTGGTATTATAAAAGGTGCTGGGGGTTAAGGTATAACTGTACGTACCATTACCATTATTGGTCATTTGTTGTGCTTCATTAGAATTGGTCCACTCACCGTTGTTGGGAGCATCTGCTGAAACATTGTTGGCATCAAAGTACCAGGCCCATAAGTAAATATTATCGGGTTGACCACTGTTCCAGAGTGTAGGATCTACGTTAGAAACCGTAATGGTAATTTGTTCGTTCTCATTAAATGATGAGGGTTCTATAGTGAAGTTAACATTTTGAACCTGCGTATATCCGAAGGTACTCAACAGAAGGAATAAAAATAATAATTTTCTCATCAATAACAATTTTGGTAAAAAAAAGGCTGCCCGAAGACAACCCTTTTTCAAGTTTAATGGATATTAATTTTTCACCACAGTGTATGTATAGGCTCTGGGATTACTAAGGTCAATGGTAATGGTATAGTTACCGGCTTCGGCTACTCCTATGCTTCCACCGTTAAAATCCATTATGCCGTCTGCTCCGTCATCACCCAGATTAAGGTCCCAGACATCGTTTGCCCGAAATTTAAATCCGTTATCCGGTGCTTCCTGGGGTATGAGATCAATGGTAACCGACCATGTTCTTGTACTTTCATCATACACCATATCAGTATCAGAATCCCAACCTGTGGGTGTTGCGTTCCCTATAATACCCCATGAGGTTTTGGTAAGGGTATAGGTAAGTGCCTCGGTATCTGCCTGAATGAAATAATAACCGGGACCTCCTGCATTAGCAGTACCACAGTTACCTTCACCATCGTCAGTAAGTACCTGGGTATAACTTCCGTTTACACCGGAAGCATCTCCCCAGTCTGTATTACCCCACTGAAAGGAACCTCCGGCATCTGCTCCTACAAACTTGAATTCATTGTTTAGTGCCACAAACCCTTCAAAATCACTTTGCTCGGGTGCGGAAGCGGCGAGGTAAGGCACATAATCTACAGCATCTTCACTGGGGTTCCAGCCCTGATGGTCACCGGGTACGGCAAGCCTGGGAGCACTGTTACTAAAGGGTGTAACGGTGATACTTATAGGGTCTGAGATCTGCTCCAGTACATTTTCAACACCTATGGTTGATTTTACGCGTACGTCGAGACTACCGGCCTCGAATGGGGTGAGTCCGGCCTGAATGGCAGCATTGTTTAACTGGTTTACGGTCCAGGTGATAAAACGATTGGTGGTAGCCCCCATATTAATGGCATTAGCAAAATCGGTTTGGGAAGCTGCCAGTTCTATTTCATAATTAATAACGGTTTCTACTCCGTAATCACCGTGATTCCATACAAGTGTTACTGCCGGATTTCCTGGATTGGCAGGGTCTAGAACGATATTCGTATTGCCTTCGGGCGCAATAAGTTCAGCGGCGGCCACTGTATTGGCCGTAACGATCGGATCGTCATCACTACAGGCCCATAGAGAGAGCAGCAGTGCTGATAGAATGATAGTTCTGAATGTATTTTTCATGAGTATGTGTTTTTAATGCGAATGTTTAGTATCCCGGATTTTGTTCCTGATTGGGGTTGGCCTGTAGGGCTTCCAGTGGAATAGGGTACAGGTCGTAATGGGAAGGAATAGAAGTTCCGTTTACGACGCCTCCTTTCCAGGGCCAGTTGTAGGTACTTCCGGTAAACCGTCCAAACCGGATAAGGTCCTGGCGACGATGCCCTTCGTAATATAATTCACGGGCTCTTTCATCTATGATAAAATCGAGAGTTAGCTCACCGGCAGTAATGTTTCCTGAAGTATCCCCATAGGCGCGCTCCCGTAACTGGTTAATATATGAAAGTGCGGTGCCTATATCGCCTCCACCGCCTCTTAAATGGGCTTCGGCATACATTAAATAGGCATCTGCCAACCTGAAGAAGGGAATATCAACATCGGAGAAATTCATTACCGGGGCATCTCCCTGAGCATAGGTATTCCTGAATTTAGTGGTTGGGTATCCGTCAGTCCACTGGCGGTAATCTTCCATTTCAAACTGGTGTCCGTCTGTCCAGAAAATTGCTCTGGAATCGTTGGTAGTTTCCAGATCTCCAAACAGGCTGTAAAGAGCGGGTGTACAACGGTGACCGGTCCATCCGGCTTCAGCACCAAACTCACCAATATCCATAGTTTCTGTGCTTAGACTGCCGTTTATTAAATAGGTGGCGTTCCCAAAAGACTGTGCGTTAAGGCGGTCTCCGATAAGAGGGAAAATAATCTCAGGAGAAAGGAAGTTATCGCCCTGAAATACTGATTGATAATCGTCAGATAAACTAAACTGGCCGTCATTGATCACACGTGATATATAATCTAATGCTTCGGTGTATTTACTTTGCTCTGTATATACTTCTGCATTGAGATATGCTTTTGCCAGAAGCATTTGTATGGTAGCTCTGTTTACACGACCGTATTGGCTGGAAACGGGAATGGTATTTTCTATGGCCAGCAGTTCGCTTTCTACATATTCGAAAATCTCCTGACGGGAAGATCGTGGCTTATTGGCGCCGCCAATACCGTCTGCTTCTGTTACCAGGGGAACTCCTCCAAAGAGATCCATGGCATGATAATATGCCAGTGCTCTCAGAAAACGCGCCTCTGCGATCAAGAGGTCTTTTTCTTCAAACTCTCTTGGAGTTATTTCAAGTATGAAATTATTGGCCTGGCCTACCTGATAGAAGATGCGATTGTACATATAACCAAAAAATTTGTTGGTCGCGATCCATCCGGTAGCGGTGGTTAAAGGATCGAGACCGTTATCGCCCCAACGGTTCTTAACAATGTCGGTAGGCATTTCCTGCAGGTTCCAGAGGCTTCTGAAATAAACGGTTTCTCCGGGATCGTCTCCAACGATATCTGCGATCTGATTGCCGGAACCGGGAACTCCCTGTCCGTGTATTATAAGCCCGGCATATAATTTAGCCAAAACGCTAGTTATGGCATTTGGATCATCATCAAGCAGATTATCCAATGATTGTTCTACTCTTGGTTCTGTGTCGAGATCGTTAATGCATGAACTGAGCAGGAACAGGCAAATGGTCATACACCCAAAAATCATATTTTTCATATTCATATCTTGGTAATTAAAAGTCAAAATTCATCCCAAACGTATAGGTTCGGGGTCTGGCATAAGGCGATTGTTCTATACCGTTAAAGTTTTCCGGATCAAGACCATCGTAATCTGAAATAACAAATACGTTGTTAACTGAAGCATACATACGTACCTGTAGTTTGTTGTCAAATAGCCCCATGAAGTTATATCCCAGGGTAATATTGTCCAGTCGTAAAAAGCTTCCGTCAGACACATAAAAATCGGAAAGTGCCTGCTGGTCACTTACCAAATTGGTAAAGCCATTGTAATTGGTACCATCATATAAGTCGAGTACATTGTTTATGAAGCCTACACCGTTAGCAGGAATTACAGCACCGGGCCCTATGTTTCCGCGATTGAGGAGGTTGGCATTAAAAATGTTGCCACCTAACTGCCCTCTGAAATTTGCGGTAAAATCAAAATTCTTGTAATTGATGTTTGTACCAAAACCGTATGTCCATTTAGGATCTACGGGAATAAAGATACGATCGTCATCATTAATAATACCGTTTCCGTCCTGGTCCACAAAAGAATCCTGAATAGGGTTCCCGTTGGCATCATAGATCTGTTCATACAACCAGAATGTTCTGGCTAGCTGTCCCACTTTAAAAGTACCTATGTTCACTCCGGTACCCCGGCCCACTCCGGTATCTCCCCGTGTAATTTGAGTTACATTGTTGAGGTCGGTAATATAGGTCTCATTAAAGGAGATATTCCCGTTAAAAGATACGGTTACTTTATCATTTGAAATGGGGGTCAGGTTAAGCGACACTTCCACCCCTTCGCTTTCGGTTTCTCCAACATTATCTACAAAAAAGTTTCGCAAACTTCCTTCAGACTGAGGAACGTTGGATAAGAGATCAGTAGTTTTTCTAAAATAGTAATCTACATTTCCTTCCAGTAAACCATTCCAAAGGTTAAAATCTACTCCAAAGTTGGTAGTAGCCGTATTTTCCCAGGTAAGGTTGGAATTAAAGGCGAGTGCCGCGGCTGTTCTAATGAAAAATCCGTCAAAGCTGTATTGTACCGTGGGATCACCTACCAGATAGAGAGGGATATAAGGGTAGAAACCTACGGATCCTGAAATATCCTGTTGGCCTGTAATACCCCAGCCTACACGAATTTTAAGATCGGTTACGGTATTGGAATCTTTCAAGAAATTTTCATCTTTTATTTTCCAGGCGAGAGCGGCAGAGGGGAAATAGCCCCACCGGTTATCCTCAGAGAACAGGGAGGAACCATCTGTTCTAAAAGTTGCCGTAAACAGGTACTTATCTTTAAAATCCAGATTCACTCTACCAAAGAAAGACTGAATGTTCATTTCATTGAAATAGTTAAAAACGGTACCTGGTATCTGGTTCCCGTTTCCGTCAGGAATGGTAGGGAACTGTACCCCGCTGTTCCTGAAGTTCTGATACGAATACCCTCCCTGGGCATCTACCCGCGTAATAAAACTTTCATTAAAATATTTTGTGTAACTAAGGTAAGCATCCATAGTGCGATCCTGTCGTACCTGTTCTTCCCGGTATCGCTCACCAGGGTTAAATTGTGGATTATCTTCAAAGTTATTGTACGCTAAAATGGCGTTATCTAAAAAGCGCTCATTAATATCAGATTCTGAATAATCTAAAGCCAGGTTAAGGATAGCTTTAAGCTCGGGAATAGCATGAAGCTTGTATTCAAATTGTATATTTCCTAAAAACCGGTTTGCATCTTCATCCCGTTTTCTTTGTTGTAGCTGCGCCAGTGCATTGGTGGGCCCTACGGTTCTTAAAAAGCTACTTTGTGGGTCTGTAGTTTGATAAAATCCGCCAAAAGGTTGTGCTCCTGTTGGGTCAAATATGGGGAGCGTAGGGTTCAAACCCAATGCAGAACCTATGGCACCTTCATCGGGCTGATCTTTTTTGGTAATAATTCCTTTGGCATTAATGCTTACTTTAAGATGATCGTCAAAAAAACTGGGGGTAGCACTCACAGAGAGGTTATATCGTTCCAGAGAAGACTCTCTCAGGATCCCCTCAATAGAGGTATGCCCCACAGAGCCTCTGAAAGGAACGTTCCCAAAAAGGTTGCCATTCACACTAAAATTATTATCAGTGGTGATAGAGGTTCTGTAAATAACGTCCTGCCAGTCTGTGTCGTAAACAACCCCGTCAACTCCCAGTAGGTTGGTTTCTGAAGGAAAGAACTGATTGATGAAATCTACATATTCATCAGACGAGAGTACATCAAGTTTATCAGTCAAGGTACCTACCTGTATGTTTGATGAAAAATTAAATCTGGGTTTTCCCGAACTTCCTTTTTTAGTGGTAATGATAATAACCCCGTTAGAGGCCCGCGAACCGTAAATGGCAGTAGCCGAAGCATCTTTTAAAATAGAAAACGACTCAATGTCATTAGGGTTTACCAGTGCCAGGGGGTTACTTTGTCCTGCCGGGTTATTAATGGAGATAGGGATATTGTCAATAATAATCAGAGGGCTGTTGTTCGCGTTAAGAGAAGCACCTCCTCTTATACGAATATTGGGAGCAGAGTCTGGTTGCCCTCCTGAATTTACAATACGCACCCCGGCAGACCTACCGTTTAGCATTTGATCTACGGTGGTGATCGCCCCTTTGTTGAGCTCATCGGCCGTGACCAGTTCTACAGATCCGGTAGCATCACGTTTGGTGGTCGTACCGTATCCTATAACGATAACTTCATCCAGCACTTCCGTATCTTCTTCCAAAGCTATGTTTAGTGTGTTTGAAGTAACCGTAACTTCCATAGTTTTGTAGCCAATGTAAGAAAAGATCAATACATCACCATTAGAAGCAGCTATAAAATAGTTTCCTTCAAAATCAGATGTACTACCGGTAGCGGTACCTTTTATTATTACATTGACTCCGGGTAGAGGTAATCCGGTGCTTTTTTCGGTAATGATACCACTAACACCCTGAGATAATGCACCTATAGGAGCGGCAAGCATCAGAACGAGCAGGCATCTTTGTAATGTTTTCATGCAATACGTTAATTTGTTGGTTTAAATAATCTTTATATTTTCACTTCTCGATGTTAAAAGTATGTAAAATAGAGCTTAAGAAATCACTTTCAAGAGATGCCTTATTCAATGAAAACGTTTTCGTACTTTAAGAAAACGTTTTCGTGTTAAAAAAAAGTCAAAAAAAAAGAGTTTTACAAAACAACCCTATGAATATTTATAATTATTCAAAATGACCGTATCTTTATTGAGAAGCTAATAATTATGAAAAGAAAAATCACATTAAAGCAGATAGCCAGAGAACTGGAAGTTTCGGTTTCAACAGTATCTAAAGCCTTAAGAAATAGCAAAGAAATAAGTTTAGATACACGTCAAAAAATACAGGCTTTTGCCAAGCTTTACAACTATAAGCCCAATAATATAGCAGTAAGCCTTAAAAACAAGAAAACCAAGAATATAGGTGTTATTATTCCGGAGATCGTTCACCATTTTTTTACTATGGTGATCACCGGCATAGAGAAAGTGGCCAATGCCCATGGTTACAATGTGATTGTCTGCCTTTCCAATGAGTCATTTGACCGGGAGGTTATTAATATGGAAATGCTGGCCAATGGCAGTATTGATGGTTTTATTATGTCACTTTCTAAAGAAACCCAGAAGAATAAAGATTTTCATCACCTGCGAGAAGTGATAAACCAGGGTATGCCGCTGGTTATGTTTGACAGGGTAGCAGACGAGATCTATTGTGATAAAGTGGTTATAGATGATGCCCATGGGGCCTACCTGGCAGTAGAACACCTGTTGCATACCGGGAGAAAACGAATAGCACTTTTGACTACAGTAGATTATGTAAGTGTTGGAAAACTAAGGACTATGGGATATAGGCATGCGCTGGAAGACGCCGGTTTGCCAATAGATGAAGATCTGATACTCAAAATAGAAGATATAGAGAATTGCAGCCAGATTATTGGAAATCTTTTTGATAACCATACTTTCGATAGCGTCTTTGCAGTTAACGAGCTTTTCGCGGTAACCGCTATGAAAGAAGCGCAGAAAAGAGGACATGCCATTCCGGAAGATATATCATTTGTGGGTTTTACCGATGGCATCTTATCTAAATATTCAACTCCTACTCTTACTACTGTCGTTCAACATGGTGTAGAGATGGGAGAAACTGCAGCCAGAATGCTGATAGAGAAGCTGGAAGATGAAGAAGATGAAGAGCTGTATCGAACCGAGGTCATTAAAACATCACTATTGGAAAGGGAGTCCACCCAAAAGATTTTACCCTGAGGTTAAAAAATTATAATTATATTTACCCCGTCAAAACTTATATTTTCACTTCTCAAATTTACAAGTTTTGATAAGTTATAACGCTTATCGTAAGTTTCATTTAATAGATTACGATAATGAAAAAGCGTACTTTGAGTTTCTGGGAGATCTGGAACATGAGTTTTGGATTTCTTGGTATTCAATTCGGGTTTGCACTTCAAAATGCAAATACTTCCAGAATATTTGAAACCTTAGGAGCAGATGTAGACAAGTTGGGTTTTTACTGGCTCGCCGCACCAATTACCGGCCTTGTTGTGCAACCTGTTGTAGGGTATTTTAGTGACCGTACATGGACCCGTTTTGGAAGGAGAAGGCCCTATTTTCTGGTGGGCGCCATTCTTGCTTCACTGGCACTTTGTATAATGCCTAATTCTCCGGGGTTGTATGTCGCTGCCGGGATGCTTTGGATCATGGATGCTTCAATTAATATCTCTATGGAACCTTTTCGGGCCTTTGTGGGAGATAACCTGCCACCCGGCCAGCGAAATCTTGGCTTTGCCATGCAAAGTTTTTTTATTGGTATTGGTGCAGTAGTAGGTTCTGTTATGCCCTATGTTTTTACCAACTGGTTTGATATAAGTAATACCGCTCCCGAAGGGGTAGTGCCCGATTCAGTAAAATGGTCGTTTTATATTGGTGCTTTTGCATTTCTTGTCACCGTTTTATGGACTGTATTTCGTTCTAAAGAATACAGCCCTGAAGAAATGGAAGCCTTTGATGAAAGCAAAACCCTGCAATCGCCTCCTTTAACATCTGGGGAAAATACAGCCAGGATACGAAAACTCATGCAGGCCGGTATGTTTATGATAAGTCTCGGAACCCTGTTAACCGTATTTATACTATGGTACAGAGCAGAAAAAGAACTGTATATCTTATCTTTAGGGATATTATTAGTAGGAGTGCTTTTTACACTAGCGTCATCTTTAAGAAGGAACAAAGGAGTGAATGGTTTTGTAACCATCATGACAGATCTCTTGTATATGCCCGGAACAATGAAGCAACTTGCCTGGGTACAGTTTTTTTCATGGTTTGCCCTGTTTTCTATGTGGATATACACCACCAGAGCAGTAACCAGTCATATTTACGGTACCGAAGATGCATCGTCTCAACTATATAATGAGGGTGCAGACTGGGTGACCGTGCTTTTTGGGGTTTATAATGGGGTTGCCGCACTCGTAGCCTTTTTACTTCCTGTATTGGCCAGAGTCACCAGCAGAAAGTTTACACATTTCGTTGCATTATTACTGGGAGGGCTGGGGCTAATTTCTATGTACTTCATAAAATCTCCTGAAGTATTGATCGTTTCAATGATAGGAGTAGGCATTGCCTGGGCCAGTATTTTGTCAATACCATACGCCATGCTTTCCGGTGCATTACCTCCTTCAAAAATGGGATATTATATGGGAGTATTTAACTTTTTTATCGTGATCCCTCAAATTGTGGCAGGTACCATATTGGGCTTCCTGTTAAATACATTCTTCAGCGGAACCACTATTTACTTACTCGTAACCGGAGGAATTGCCATGATAATCTCTGGAGTACTCACATTACGCGTTAGTGATAAAGCAGTTATAGAAATTAAGCAGGGTTGATAAAAACAAAACTAACAATGGAAAACAAAGGATTTATTTTTGATCTTGATGGTGTGATCGTGGACACGGCACACTTTCATTTTCTTGCATGGAGAAAGACAGCGGCACAACTGGGTTTCGAATTAACTCCTGAGCGTAATGAACTTTTAAAAGGTGTAAGCCGGATAGATTCTCTTCATAAAATACTAGAGTGGGCAGATAAGAAAGTGGATAATGAAACGTTTAATCATCTAGCTCATGAAAAAAACAATGACTACCTCTCCTTTGTGTCAAAAATGACCCGGGACGATGTGCTTCCCGGAGTTTATGACTTTATTAAAGACCTGAAAGCCATGAATGCCCCTGTTGCTTTAGGCTCTGCCAGTAAGAATGCAAAAACCATCCTTGAAAAAACAGAACTTTTGGAAATGTTTACCGTTATAGTAGATGGAAATAGCGTTACCCATGCCAAACCCGATCCGGAAGTGTTCCTTACGGCGGCAAAACTTATAAATACAGAGCCTTCAGAATGTTTTGTTTTTGAAGATTCAGTTGCCGGTGTTACCGCAGCTAATCTGGCCGGAATGATTTCCATAGGTATTGGCAAAAAAGAAGTGCTGGGACACGCACAATACATTTTTAGCGGGTTTACCGAAATAAATATTGATTTAATAGAAAAACTAGTAACTACCTAAACCAATGAATCAGGATTATATTAAACCGAATGAATGGTCTGTAATAGAAGAAGGTTTTGAACCTTCCAGAGTATGTGCATCTGAAAGTCTTTTTAGCCTGGGTAATGGCGCTATGGGACAACGGGCCAATTTTGAAGAAGAGTATTCGGGAAAAACTTTTCAGGGAAGTTATATAGCCGGAGTATATTATCCAGACAAAACCAAAGTAGGTTGGTGGAAAAACGGATACCCCGAATATTTTGCCAAAGTACTCAACGCCCCTAACTGGATTGGTATCCGTGTAAAAGTGAATGGAGAACCCCTCGATCTTTTTACCTGTAAAAAAATAGAAGATTTTAAAAGAGAACTCAATATGAAAGAAGGTTGGTACAGGCGTTCTTTCAGGGCAACACTTCCCAACGATGCTGAAGTAGAGGTGAGTGTGTTAAGGTTTTTGAGCCTCACACTCGATGAAGTGGGAGCCGTTCAATACAGTATAACCCCCTTAAATGTTAACACAGCGATAGTATATGAACCGTATCTGGATGCCAGTATTGAGAATGAAGATACCAATTGGGAAGAGAAATTCTGGGAACCCAGAGCAATTGAACAGGACAGGGATGAAGCATTTATAGTAGCCCGTACCCTTAAAACCCATTTTTATGTATGTACCTTCATGAAAACTTCTTTCGAAATTGACGGGAAAACAGTTACACCTGATACAAAGCCCCATATTACACGTGACTATGTTGGGTTTACCTGCGAAAGAGAAGTATCTAAAGGACAAAAATTCGTTATTACCAAACTGGGAGGATACGTAACATCACTCAATCATGATATAGATGCATTGGTGCCGGCCGCTCGTGAAGTGTTGCAAAAAACATGTACCCTTGGATTTGACGGACTTCTTGAAGAACAAAAAGAAGCATGGGCCGGTATATGGGAAAAAGCCGACATTACCATTTCCGGTGATGTAAAGGCACAACAGGGTATTCGTTTCAACATCTTTCATCTCAATCAAACCTATCTGGGAAAAGATGCCCGGCTAAACATAGGCCCAAAAGGCTTTACCGGTGAAAAATACGGAGGAAGTACCTATTGGGATACCGAAGCCTATTGCATCCCTTTTTATATGGCTACCAAAGATGCCAAAGTAGCCAGAAACCTCCTTAAATACCGATATAACCATTTGGAGAAGGCTATTGAGAATGCCGAAAACCTCGGTTTTAGTAACGGTGCAGCCCTGTACCCTATGGTTACCATGAATGGGGAAGAATGTCATAATGAATGGGAAATTACCTTTGAAGAGATTCATCGTAACGGGGCCATAGCCTATGCTATTTACAATTATGAAAGATATACCGGTGATACCAGTTATATCCCTGAAATGGGATTGGAAGTACTTATTGGTATTGCCCGTTTCTGGCACCAGAGAGCTTCCTTTTCCGAAGCTAAAAACCAATACGTTATTCTGGGAGTAACCGGACCCAATGAATATGAAAACAACGTAAACAATAACTGGTACACCAATTACATTGCCAAATGGTGCATTGAATATGCCATTTCACAAATTAAGAAAGTAAAACAAAAGAATCCTGCAGATTATCTGCGTATTATAGACAAAACCAGACTTTCTGATACAGAAATCAATAAATGGAAAGAAGTTGCAGATACTATGTACTTCCCTTATTCAGAGACCTATGATGTGTATTTACAGCAGGATGGTTTTCTTGATAAAGAACTCATTTCAGTTGCCGGTCTGGATCCTTCACAACGTCCCATCAATCAAAAGTGGTCATGGGATCGTATTTTGAGATCTCCATACATTAAACAGGCAGATACGCTTCAGGGTTTTTATTTTTTTGAAGATCATTTTACACTTGAAGAAATGGAGCGCCATTTCGATTTTTATGAGCCGTTCACGGTACATGAATCTTCCTTGTCTCCCTGTGTTCACAGCATTCTGGCAGCATCGCTCAATCGCATGGATCAGGCCTATGCCTTTTATCTGAGAACTTCAAGGCTCGATCTTGATGATTACAATAAAGAAGTGCATGAAGGCCTGCATATTACCTCAATGGCGGGAACCTGGATGAGTATTGTTGAAGGATTTGGAGGTATGCGGATAAAAGATGGCTATTTGTCGTTTGCTCCCAAAATACCTAAGGAGTGGCAGGGATATTCTTTTAAAGTAAACTTCAGGAACCAGATCCTAAAGGTGAAAGTTGAACAGCAACAAACCACCTTTCACCTGGAAGGCAATACAGCACTTGACATTAAGGTTAATGGCAGCACAATAACCGTACAACCCCATAACCTTGTGTCTGTATAAAGTACCCTCAAATAATCTGAACCACTGAAAAATATCGTATAAACATGAAAAAGCTATTTATACTTCTGGCAATAGTGACCAGCCAGTTACTTACTGCACAGTTAGAACGTATAGACCCTCCTTTCTGGTGGAGCGATATGAGATTACCCGAACTACAGCTTATGGTGTATGGGCACAATATTGCCAGATATACCCCCGAAATAGAAGGAGTTATCATTAAGCGAGTAGTACGGCCCGAAAATCCTAATTATCTGTTTATTACCCTTGACACCAAGAGAATTACTCCGGGTAAAATAGACATCGTTTTCAAGTCGGAAAGAAAAACAGCCTTCACACATACCTATACATTCAAAGAACGCCGGCCGGGATCAGCACAACGAAAAGGTTTTGATGCATCAGATGTGATCTATCTTCTGATGCCAGACCGTTTTGCCAACGGTGATCCTGCGAACGATTCTCACCCCTCAGTTACTGAAAAGGCAGATCGGTCTTTACAGGGAGGTCGTCACGGGGGTGACATTCAGGGTATCATAGAGCATCTGGATTATATTAAAGAGGTAGGTGCAACAGCCATCTGGAGTACTCCTATGCTGGAAGATAATGATCCTGCGTATTCATATCACACCTATGCCCAGTCTGACGTGTATCGTATAGATCCCAGATTTGGCACCAATGAAGATTATAAAAAGCTTGCCGATGAACTACATAAGCGTGACATGAAACTTATTATGGATTACGTAACTAATCATTGGGGCAGTGAACACTGGATGATCAAAGACCTTCCTATGTATGACTGGATACATCAGTTCCCGGGGTATGAGAACACCAATCACAGAATGACCGCACAGTTTGATCCTAATGCATCCCATGCAGATTTTACACAATGTATGAATGGCTGGTTTGTGAAAACCATGCCAGACCTTGATCAAAGTAATCCCTTTGTGCTTACGTACCTTATTCAAAACGCTATCTGGTGGATAGAGTATGCAGACCTCGATGGCTTTCGGGTAGATACATATTCATACAATGATAAAGAAGGAATCGCCCGGTGGACCAAAGCAATAACAGATGAATATCCCAATATCAATATTGTGGGTGAAGTCTGGTTGCACAATCAGGCACAAATAGCCTACTGGCAAAAAAACAGCGAGATTGCTGCCATACAAAGCTATAATACCCATCTGCCTTCTGTTATGGATTTTACTTTGCATGATGCCATTATGGAAGCCTTTCAGGAAGATGAACAACACTGGAACAAAGGAATGGTTCGTGTGTACGACAACCTCGTGAATGATTTTTTATATCCCAATATTAACAATCTGCTCGTTTTTGCAGAAAATCACGACACTAAAAGAATTAATGAGATCTATCCGGATATACGAGACTATAAACTGGTTATGACCCTTATAGCAACCATTAGAGGCATCCCCCAATTGTATTATGGCAGTGAAATAGGAATGAAAGGAGACAAGGAAAAGGGTGATGGTGATATTAGAAGAGATTTTCCCGGAGGGTGGCCCGGAGATAAAAACAATGCCTTTAGCGCTCGGGGAAGAACCTCCAAACAGCAGGAATATTTTCAGTTCACTTCATTACTTTTTAACTGGCGCCAAGAACAAAAAGCCGTTCACTTTGGAAAAACACGACATTTTGCTCCTCAAAATAACGTTTACACCTATTTCAGATATACTGAAGATGAAGCCGTAATGGTACTGATCAACAATCATCCTGAAAATCAAAAAGTAACCATGAGCTCTTTTGAAGAAATAACCGGAAAGTTTTCTGCCGGATGGGAAGTTTTTACCAAAAAAGATATAAATATCAGGAGTGTTCTCGAAATACCGGGAAAAACGGCCATGATCATTGAACTTAAATAATCATAAGAATGTACAAGTACATACATAAAGTCTTCATAGCAAGTACCTTTTTAGCAGTTACATCCTGTCAACCTCAAAAAAAAGTTCAAAAACCATCCCTTATAACAACCATAGCTACACCTATATATCTCTCTTCTGAAAAAGATACACTTTGGCTTTCTGACTATTTTCCAGATACAAGCCTTATTGATTCTATACAAGCTGCTGTAGGGTTTAGAACAGAAGTTTTAAAAAACCAGAAAAAAATTGTGATATGGCCGGAAGCACAAATGCCATTTATGGCCAACCTACGCATCTGGACACAGGGAGCCGTAAATGATATTCCCGTTTATAAAAGCAATGAGGAAAAGGTTGATTTTACACTGGCAGACCCTCAAAAAAAGTACGCATCCGTAAAAATTAAAGGGTCGTTTAATGGCTGGGTGCCTGAACGCTCTGTTATGATATTTAACGAAGGAAAATGGCAATATACTGCCCGCCTTGCTCCCGGAGTACACCCATATCTGTTTGTAGCAGACGGAGAAGAAATGGCAGATCCTGCAAATCCCGAAAAACTGGACAATGGAGCGGGAGGGGCAAATTCTGTATTCTATGTTGGTAAGAAAGCTACTCCGCCCTTCCTGACTACTGAGCATATAAAAAACGGAAGTTTTAGCCTTAAAAGCGATCAGGAGCTGGATAGTCTTTTTATTTATCTGAATAACCAGCTATTGGATGCAAAATTCATACATATCGATAAAAATAATATAAACGTTACCATTCCCGGGTATATTCCGCAAGGGCGTGCCCATATAAAAGTATATGCATACAACGAAAACGGCAGAGCGAACGATCTGCTCATTCCTTTACAGGATGGCATCGTGGTAAACATTCCGGAGCAATTAACAAGAAAAGATTTCCATACCCAGATCATGTACTTTTTAATGGTAGATCGTTTTTTTGACGGAGAACCCTCTAATACACGAAAAGTTAAACATGACAGCATACTTCCCAAAGCCAATTACTATGGAGGCGATCTTCAGGGAGTGGTGAAGAAAATTCAAGAAGGGTATTTTCAGGAACTTGGGGTTAATACGATCTGGCTCTCACCCATTACCCAAAATCCTGAAGGAGCCTATGGGTTATGGAAAAAGCCATACACCCGTTTTTCGGGTTATCACGGCTATTGGCCCATATCTAATACCAAAATAGATGATAGGTTTGGGACCGACGAGGTTTTAGAAAACCTCATAGACCAGGCTCACGATCAGGACATGAATGTAATTTTAGACTATGTTGCCAATCATGTGCATGAAGAGCATCCGCTCTATAAAAAACACCCTGACTGGGCCACCAATCTGTATTTGCCAGATGGTACTTTAAATACAGAGCGTTGGGATGACCACAGGCTCACCACCTGGTTTGATACCTTTCTGCCTACCTTAAACCTTCAAAAGAAGCAGGTTTATGAGACTATGACCGATTCTGCTGTGTTCTGGGTTACCCGTTATAAACTGGATGGTTTTCGCCATGACGCTACCAAACATATTCCCGAAGTATTCTGGAGAGAATTGACCCGTAAAGTTCGTAATCAGGTAAACCGCCCGGTATATCAGATAGGAGAAACTTATGGGAGCTATGAACTAATTAGAAGCTATGTGAGTACCGGTATGTTAGATGCCCAGTTTGATTTTAACTTATACGACGCGTCTGTATATGCGTTTGTAGATCATGAGCATTCTTTTGAACCGTTGGTCAATGCTCTGAAACAAAGTCTCTCCTATTATGGTACCAATCATTTAATGGGAAATATTACCGGTAATCAGGACCGGGCACGCTTTATAAGTTATGCTTCCGGAGACGTAAAATTTACAGAAGATGCCAAGTTGGCCGGATGGACCAGGGATATAGGGATTTCAGATTCCACTGCGTATAAAAAACTGGAAATGCTGCATGCTTTTAACTTAAGCATTCCCGGAATACCATGTATTTATTACGGTGATGAATTCGGTTCGCCGGGAGGCAACGATCCCGATAACCGAAGAATGATGAAGTTTGCCGGCCTTACCGGTAAAGAAAAGCATTTACGCACCAGGGTTTCCAGGTTAACGGCACTGAGACGCAACTCTATGGCATTGCTTTACGGTACCACTTCCATACCCGTTTCCAATGATTCTGTACTCATTATTAAAAGAAAGTATTTTGATCATGAGGCAGTTACTATTTTTAATAAAAGTGAGAGGCCAGAGACCTTTCAATTTTTTAACCAAAGTATTACCGTAATGCCCGGTGATTATAAAATGGTGGTAAAACCCTGATATTATGCGAAACTATTTACAAGTATTAATGTGCCTGCTGTTGTTAAATACAGGGTGCACAAATGAAAAGAAAGAAGAAAAGGAAAAAATGGCAATAGAAAGGGAAATAGAAAAACCAAAAAAAGTAGTTCTTTATCAGGTGTTTACTAGGCTTTTTGGAAATACCAATACAACCAATAAACCCTGGGGTACACTCGAAGAGAACGGCGTTGGAAAGTTTAGTGATTTTAGTGATAAGGCTCTCCAGGAACTAAAAAAACTGGGCGTAACTCACATCTGGTACACCGGTGTTCCGCACCATGCCGTAATTACAGATTACTCTGCCTATGGTATTTCAAACGATGACCCCGACGTGGTTAAAGGCAGGGCAGGGTCTCCCTATGCCGTAAAAGATTATTACAATGTAAATCCTGATCTGGCAGATGATCCCTCACGGCGTTTAGAAGAGTTCAAAGCACTTATAGAGCGCACCCATAAAAACGGATTAAAACTAATTATTGATATCGTGCCCAATCACATAGCACGTAACTATGAAGGAAAAACCAATCCTGAAGGGGTGAGTGATTTTGGAAGCCGTGATGATACCAGTGTAGCCTACAACAGAGATAACAATTTTTATTACAATCCGGGTGAAGTTTTTGAAGTCCCCACCTGGAAAGATAACTACCGGCCTTTGGGGGGCGAATTACATTCACAGGCAGACGGCTTGTTTCTGGAAAAGCCGGCGAAATGGACCGGAAATGGTTCCCGTGCATCACAACCTGCATTTCACGACTGGTATGAAACCGTTAAAATAAACTATGGAGTAAGGCCAGATGGCACTTACGATTTTGACAGCCTGCCCCAAGGGTTTGATCAAAAAGGCGTGGCGGCTCATTTTGAATTCTGGCAAGACAAAGATGTACCAGATTCCTGGAAAAAGTTTAAAGATATAGCACTGTACTGGATAGAAATGGGTGTAGATGGATTTCGGTTTGACATGGCCGAAATGGTGCCCATTCCTTTTTGGAGTTATCTCAATACATCTATTAAAAACAAAAACCCTGAAGCATTTCTTCTTGCCGAAGTGTATAACCCTGCACTTTACAGAGCCTATCTTCAGTATGGTAAAATGGATTATCTTTATGATAAAGTAGAATTGTACGACACTCTTAAAGGCATTATTAAGGGGCATTCATCAACCGATTATATTGCCGATATTCAGGAACGCCTTTCAGATATAGAACATCACATGCTGCATTTTCTTGAAAACCATGATGAACAGCGTATCGCCAGCCCGGAGTTTGCCGGAGACCCTTTTAAAGCAAAACCAGCTATGGTAGTTTCTGCTACCATAAGCACCTCACCTATAATGATTTATTTTGGTCAGGAAGTAGGAGAACCAGGAGCTGAAAATGCAGGATTTGGCACACCTTCCCGCACATCGATATTTGATTATATTGGCGTACCACATCATCAGAGATGGGTGAACCACAAAAAATTTGACGGCGGGCAATTGTCAGAAAAAGAAAAAGTACTTCGTGATTTTTATAAACGTTTGCTCACCTTCACCCGTGATAGTGAAGCCCTTATGGGAGCTTATGAGGAAATACACAGGCATAACCGAGAGCAAACAGAATGGTACAATGATAAAGTGTTTTCCTTTGTGCGTTGGTCAGAGAATCAAAAACTGCTTGTCGTCACTAACTTTGACGCTGTCAATACCTTTGGTTTTGAATTAGAACTCCCCGCCTCCATCATTGAGAAATGGGACCTTGAAGATGGTTCTTATCCTCTTCTTGACAGGCTTTACGAAGCATATAAACCAGTTATGACCGTAGTTAATGGTAAAGGAAAAGTAAGAATAGATATAAAGCCGCTACAATCTTTTATACTTGAAATATAGAAGGCCCGGTTGTTACTAACCTAAGTATCCTGAAGAACAAAACAGAAGAACTTCTTTGTAATGTATAAAAAAGCTTTCTGCCTGGTAACTATTTTTGGCAGAAAGCTTTTGCTCAATAAATTATTTGTCAAGTGCTTTGTAAATTAGGGCTATAATGCCTACCGTAAAGCCATATTCAATTACCACCCAGACCATATCAGCCAGGGTTCCGGTAAGAGTCATCAGATCAGAAGTTGCATACCACATAAGGCCTATTCCAAAGCCCAAAAATGCACCTATCCACGCACCCAGCCCAAAGCCTTTGCCAAAACTGTGTTCACCGCCGGCAAACTTACCGTACAGCGTAGAGAGCACAAAGCCCTGTATGAGGCAGCTCAACGCAATGAGTCCCATTTCAGGCGGGTCTTTCATTATGTTAATAGTTGACTGGGCCTCAAAAAAATCGGCGGCCAGAATGCCATAAAAAATCCATCCCAGCATAAATAAAATAAAAAAACCGACAAGGGTTGCAATAATGTTCGCTTTTGAAAACATAATTGGTTAGTTTTTAAGTTAATAGATATTCTAAGGTAAGTATTTTTTTTCAAAAAGATGATAATTTAAATACTCCTTATCCATTCCTTTTAATCTTTATATACTATTTTTATTCACAGAATCACAATTATGAATACGTAAAAAGAAAATTCATGAAACATGTTTTTTTTTCTTTAGTAACAGGTTTGATAACATTGCTATTGTTTAACTGCACAAATGTGAAAAAAGAGATGATGGTAATAGGACACCGGGGTGCTATGGGGTATGAAACAGAGAATACTCTGGCATCTGTACAAAGAGCATTAGAACTAGGGGTAGATGCCATAGAAATCGATGTTTTTAAAATAAAAAGCGGAGAGATCGTAGTATTTCATGATGAGAAAGTAAACAAATTAACCGATGGAACCGGAAAAATCGAGGACCTTAATGTAGTTCAGGTTAAAAACCTTACCCTTAAAGGAGGGCACCGTATTCCTTTATTGCAGGATGTATTGAAGCTTATTAATGGCAAATGTAAGCTAAACATTGAGTTAAAGGGAGCAGATACCGCCGAGAAAGTAGATCATATTATTAACTATTATGTGAAAGAAAAAGACTGGAAAATGGAAGATTTTATTATATCCAGTTTTCGTTGGGATGAGCTGGAACACTATCGCACGTTTAATGAAAAAATTGCTATTGCAGTTCTCACAGAAGCAGATCCGCTGGCAGCCATAGAAACTGCTAAAAAGTTAGATGCCGTAGCCATTAACCCCTATTATAAATTACTTACGGCAGAAGTGGTTTCTCAAATACATGAAAACGGATTAAAAGTATATCCCTGGACAGTAAACCAGAAAAAAGACATAGAAAGTATGCGGGCGATAGGCGTAGATGGGATTTTTACCAATTATCCTGACAGAGTTAAAAAATAAGGGAGAGTCCGTAATTTTCTTCATTTTTGCAGGAGCTCAAAAAAAGTATATAGATATGCACTATGATGTGCTAATTGTAGGAGGCGGTGCGGCAGGATTCTTTGCGGCCGTTCACATAGCAGAAAGAGATCCGGCACTCAAAATTTCCATTTTAGAAAGGGGGAAAGAAGTGCTCTCTAAAGTAAGGATATCGGGGGGAGGGCGTTGTAACGTTACGCATGCCGAATTTGACCCGAAAGAATTAGTCAAAAACTACCCGCGGGGTGAAAAAGAACTAATAGGACCTTTTCATCGATTTTGTACCGGAGATACGATCGCTTTTTTTGAAGAACGCGGAGTTCCTTTAAAGATAGAAGAAGATGGCCGTATGTTTCCGGTGAGTAACTCATCTCAAACTATAATAGATTGTTTTTTAAATGAAAGCAAACGATTAGGAGTAAACATCCAAACCGGGGTATCGGTGAAAGGTATAAAAAGAGAGAATACACAATGGTGTTTAGAGACAACTAAGGGTGTATTTACGTGCAGGAAACTATTAATGACTACCGGAAGCAATTCTAAAATATGGAACATACTGGCAGATCTTGGGCATACAATTATACCGCCGGTGCCTTCGCTCTTTACTTTTAATATAAAAGATAATCGCATTGCAGGGCTTTCGGGTGTAAGCACTTTGGCATCTGTTCAGGTATGGTCCGAAAATGCCTTATCGGGAAGCAGCAAGCCCATACTGGAATCTCAGGGACCTTTATTAATAACACATTGGGGAATGAGTGGCCCCGCTATTTTAAAATTGTCGGCCTGGGGCGCACGCGAATTATGTAAACTTACCTATAATTTCCGGCTTAGTGTAAATTGGCTGCCTTTTACAGAAGCCCCTGAGGTTTTGAAAACACTTGAGAGTTGCCGCAAAGATCAGCCCCGTAAAACCGTAGCGGGTTCTAAGGTTTTCAATTTGCCTAAAAGGTTATGGGGGGCACTAACAGAAGCTTCAGGGATCTCACCTGAAGAAAAATGGGCCGAGATATCCAATAAACGTTTACACGAACTGCAAAAACAACTTTGTACTTCCAGCTTCAAAGTAGAGGGTAAGAGTACGTTTAAAGAAGAGTTTGTGACGGCGGGAGGTGTTTCTCTTAAGGAGGTACATTTCCGGACCTTTGAAAGCAAAATACTTCCTGATCTTTATTTTGCAGGAGAAATACTTGATATAGATGCGATTACCGGGGGGTTCAATTTTCAGAATGCCTGGACAGGAGGCTATCTGGCAGCAGAAGCGATTACTCAGGAGGCGGTATCTTGAAAAAACAGGCTATAACACTTAATTAAGCTGCCAAATACTAAAGTTTAGAACTGTCGCAAAACATACCCATAACAAGTAGGGAATCAATAAATAAGAAGCGGTTTTACTTACTACCCTAAACCATTTAATCGTTAAAATAATAAGCACAAGAAGAGCTAAGATCACCAGAAAGGCCCAGGCCGGTTCTTTAAACCCAAAAAACACAATACTCCACAAACCATTAAGTAGTAATTGAAACCCAAAATGATACAATGCCGTTTTTACCCAAACATGGTAAAATCCACGTATCCATACCAGTCCGGCAGCAATTCCCATGAGTATATAAAGTACAGTCCATACCGGAGCAAATATCCAATTGGGCGGATTGAAAACCGGCTTATTCAGTGTAACGTACCAGTCATTCACTGAACTTTGGGTAGCAAAACCCGATACAAAGCCTATTAACAGGCATACACCAACGGCAATAACAATTTTCAGTATTTTTTTTGACATATTTCGTTGATCTTCCTTATCAGTTCATCAGGATTATCAACGTAAAAATATAATTTTTTATAAAACTTACCAGCACCGTATGCTTGTGTAAAATATTCTTTCTCTTTAAGCGTGATCTTTATGTTGTGTTCTTCCACGTCTTTAAGCAGTGCCAGTTTTATACTTAAGGCCTCTTTTTTATCCCAGGTGGCTGTTTTCTCTGCGGCAATTATATTATCAATAGCAATGCGCCCTTCACCAAAGATGCCGTAGCGAATGATAAGGTGATCATCTTCAAGAGAAGAAGGATTTAGATAAAGCGCTTTCATATGAGCGATTAACTGTATTATTGCATAAATGCTTGAAAATGTAAAAATCCATGCAATGGTGGTATTCCAGCGTTGTATTATTATATGTAAAGCTATAGATTCTACCATAAGGAGCATAATAATACCCAGGAATACTGATATATGCCCTCCTGTTTTGTGGCTTGAGAAAAACTTAGGCTGAGGTACCCGCTTCCAGCGCAGGAATGCATAATACACCATGCTTATTTCGGTTACCAATACGCTTTTTACAAGCGCGGGTATTTGAATTTTGTTCAATGCAGTACGCAGGGAAGACATAAAATCAACAGAAGGCGACGCTGTGTTTTTTAGAATTCGGTACATTTTTAAAGCTTTGTACACAACAAAAGAGAGTATGCCTAACTCCAGAACAGGAATTCCCCAGATAAACAAGGGTTCCAGCCCACTGCTAAAGGAAGCAGGCATGCTGTATCTGGCCAGGAAAAAACAACCTATGGTAACAGGTATCACTGTGAAAACAGAAATGTTCTTTTTTCTAATGGAAAGCACATATAACAGAGGAGCTATTAAACACAGGTCAACAAATATTCCCCAGCCCAGTGCAGGCTGCAGGGATAACTGCTTTGATTGAAGAAGTAAAAGGCTGGTGGCAATAACAATAAGCGGAAGTCCGGTAATCTCAACAAGGTTTCTCAAATAACTTTTAAAGATCATATATACTGAGTTTAATAGTTTGAACTATATGTCATATACATTCTTTTTTTGTTACAGTACAGACTACCGGAAACTTGTATCTTTGCCAAAAATTTGGCAGATGACCGAAAAAGATTTCATGCCTTTATACAATGATGTGAGTATTCCTCTTAAAGGAAGTGTTGCCTATAGATCTCCCAGTAATATTGCACTGGTAAAATACTGGGGTAAACGGGAACCACAATTACCTTCTAACCCTTCACTTAGCTTTACATTACAGCATTGTGCTACGACGACCCAGGTGCATTTTGATAAGCGAACCTCATTTGAAGAAAAATATGCATTAGATCTCTTTTTTGAAGGAAAACCCAAAGAGGCATTCAAGCCCAAAATTGTCAGTTTTTTTGAAAGAATAGAGTTGTATATGCCTTTTATTAGGGACCTTCATTTTGTAGTAGAGACCTCCAATTCTTTCCCTCACAGTAGCGGTATTGCTTCTTCTGCCAGTGGTATGAGTGCTCTGGCCCTTTGCCTTATGGATATAGAAAGGTTGTTTGTACCCAATATGGATTCTCTGTATTTTAACAGGAAAGCCTCTTTTCTGGCACGTCTGGGTTCCGGAAGTGCCAGTAGAAGTGTGGAAGGAGAACTGGTAGTTTGGGGAAAACACGATCTTGTAGCCCAAAGCTCCGATCTTTATGGAGTGAAATATCCGGGAAAGGTGCATCCGGTCTTTGCAAACTATCAGGATACGATCTTACTGGTGGATAAAGGAGAAAAACAAGTAAGCAGTACAGTAGGGCATCAACTTATGCACGGGCATCCTTTTGCAACACAGCGGTTTGATCAGGCAGGAAATAACCTTACCCGCCTTACCACAGTTCTTGCAGAAGGCGATCTAAAAGGTTTTATTGAATTAGTAGAAAGTGAAGCTTTGTCTCTTCATGCCATGATGATGACCAGCCTCCCGTATTTTATGTTAATGAAGCCCAACACTCTCAAAATTCTTGAAAAAATATGGCAATTCAGACAAGGAACCGGGCTTCCGGTATGCTTTACGCTGGATGCAGGTGCTAATGTACACGTTTTGTATCCTGAGAAAGATAAACAAAAGGTTTTTGAATTTATTAAGAATGAGTTAGTTGCGTATTGTCAAAACGGACAGTATATTTGCGACCGTACAGGTAAAGGAGCAGAGCGTTTGTTTGATCAGAAGGTCTAAAAAAATTTATATGTAAAAAACAACATGGCCAAACTATAAAGCACCTGCAATTAAAAATTTAGTATCTTTAACAGTAAGTTATACTGCAATGATAGGACTAAACTGTTAACCAAATCACGAACTAAGGAAAAAGCTATGAAAGGACCACTTTTTTACTCTAAAATTCTTCTCTTTGGAGAATATGGGATCATAAAAGATTCCAAAGGGTTGTCCATACCTTATAATTTTTACAATGGCGCGTTAAAGCTGGATGAAAACGAAACCCCCGAAGCATTGCGCTCTAATAAGAGCCTTCAGGAATTTACCGTATATCTTGAAGAACTGCAGAAATCGCGTCCCGGTCTGGTAGCTTTCGATATCGATGCCCTCCGGGAAGATACGAGCCGGGGTATGTATTTTGACAGCAGTATCCCCCAGGGGTATGGCGTAGGGAGCAGTGGTGCTCTGGTAGCCGCTGTTTACGACAAATACGCTCACAATAAAATTACAGTTTTAGAGAATTTAACCAGAGACAAACTCCTTACCTTAAAAGAGATATTTGGTGCTATGGAATCTTTTTTTCATGGCAGATCTTCAGGACTCGACCCGTTAAACAGCTATTTGAGCATTCCTATTCTCATAAACTCAAAAGACCATATAGAACCTACAGGCATTCCTTTACAAAACAATAGCGGTAAAGGAGCAGTTTTTCTTTTAGATAGTGGAATGACCGGAGAAACCGCACCAATGGTTCACATTTTTATGGAGAACATGAAGCAGGAAGGATTTCGCAAAATGATAAAAAACCAGTTTGTGAAACACACAGATGCCTGCGTGGAAGATTTTCTTAAAGGGGATTTCAAATCGCTTTTTGGAAATATCAAAGAGCTTTCCAATGTGGTACTCGACCATTTTAAGCCTATGATACCCCCTCAGTTCCACAAACTCTGGAAAAAGGGTATCGATACTAATGATTATTACCTTAAACTTTGCGGCTCCGGTGGAGGAGGATATATTTTAGGATTTACGCAAGACATAGATAAAGCCAGAAAAGCATTAGCAGGATACAAGTTGGAAGTGGTCTATAACTTCTAACGACCCCCATGCTCAGTAGAAAGAATAAATTACTCGTTTTCAAATTCCTGAGCCTTTTTTCAGTTGTACGGGGATATAATGTATTAGTGATTGCCCTGGCACAATATCTGGCATCCATTTACATCCTTGCGCCCAACTGGCCCCTTCGCAAAGTAGTGCTGGATCCCAATCTCTTTGCCATTGTAGCAGCTTCAGCATTGGCCATAGCCTCAGGATACATCATAAACAGCTTTTATGATGCCGAAAAGGATCTCATTAATCGCCCTCAAAAAACCATGTTAGACCGCCTTGTAAGCCAGAATACCAAGCTTTCAACCTATTTTGTCCTCAATTTCGTATCTGTAGTTTTTGCCAGTTATGTGTCGTTCAGGGCCGTTGTTTTCTTTGCAGCCTATATTTTTGGTATCTGGCTATACTCACATAAATTAAAAAAGATCCCTTTTTTAGGTAATCTTACCTCGGCTTCGCTGGCCATTACTCCTTTCTTTGCCGTTTTTATATATTATAAGAATTTTGAAACCGTCATTTTTGTACACGCTACTTTTCTGTTTCTTTTAATCTCTATGCGTGAACTTATTAAAGACCTGGAAAACCTTAAGGGCGATCTGGCACATAATTACAGAACCATTCCGGTGATTTTTGGAGAAAAAGTTTCCAAACTCCTTATTAGCAGTTTAGTACTGTTTACATTTGCGCCCATGTATCTACTCATTCGCTTTTTTCATATTGGGTATATGAACTATTATTTTTATGGCAGTGGGATATTGTTGTTGCTTTTTCTGGTGCTTCTCTGGGTATCAGCCTCCAAAATGCATTATGTTATTTTGCATAACATTCTCAAAGTGATCATAGTTTCAGGAGTTTTTAGTATTTTGTTAATAGATGTGGAACTGGTACTTAACAGAATTATATAACATATGTCTGCACAATCGCTTACTGTAGCTCTGGCACAAATTGCTCCTGTTTGGCTAAACAAAGAAGAAACGCTAAAAAAGGTGATCGAGACAATAAAGGAAGCTGCACAAAGCAGGGCATCTTTGGTAGTATTTGGCGAAGCACTCATTCCGGGATATCCTTTTTGGGTAGAATTGACCAACGGTGCCCGCTTTAATTCATCTGTCCAGAAAGAAATGTATGCTCATTATGCAAAAAATGCCATAGTAATAGAAGATGGGGACCTGAATACCCTATGCCAGGTAGCAGCTAACAATAAAATAGCTGTATATCTTGGTATAATAGAACGGCCTAAGGACAGGGCAGGACATAGTCTTTATTGTTCCCTGTTGTACATTGATACAGAGGGTCATATTCAATCAGTTCATCGCAAGCTGCAGCCTACATACGAAGAGCGATTGGTTTGGTCTCCCGGAGATGGTAACGGGCTTACCGTGCATAAGTTGGGACCGTTTACCGTGGGAGGGCTTAATTGTTGGGAGAATTGGATGCCTCTACCCCGGGCTGCACTTTATGCCCAGGGCGAGAATTTGCATGTAGCCGTGTGGCCGGGCAATGATTTCAACACCAGAGATATTACCAGGTTTATTGCGCGGGAGTCCAGAAGTTATGTGATCTCCGTTTCGGGCCTCATGCGAAAAACCGATATTTCATCTGATGTTCCTCATCAAAACAAGATATGGGAACAGGCCCCTGATATATTTGCCAACGGAGGATCTTGTATTGCAGGTCCTGACGGAGAGTGGCTGGTAGAGCCGGTGCTCGATAAAGAAGGGATTATTATTAAGACCCTCGATTTTGACAAAGTATTTGAAGAACGTCAGAACTTTGATCCTTCAGGACATTACTCCCGTCCCGATGTCACGCGATTAACAGTAAACCGCGAGCGTCAGCATATACTTCATTTAGGAGAAAACAACAAGTAAGGCATAGAAAGATAAAACATAGTTTTATTGCATTATCTTTGCGCAAATTTACTTTAATGAATAAGCCAGATAAACGCAGCGATAAAAAAAATACAACCGGAGCCAAAAAAAAGCATATTGCAAAAGGTAAAAAACCGGTATCGGGTCGTACAAAATCTTCTGCCTCTTCTGCAGAGAAGAAAGACTCAGAAATACGGCTCAATAAATACATTGCCAACTCAGGTGTCTGCTCCCGGAGAGATGCAGATATCTATATTGTTTCCGGAAATGTGATGGTAAATGACAAGATCGTTACCGAATTGGGCTTTAAAGTAAAACCAACAGATAAAGTTCGTTTTGACGGAAGAGTGATCACTCCCGAGAAAATAGAGTATGTTTTATTAAATAAGCCTAAAGGATTTATTACCACCACCAGTGATGAAAAAGGACGCAGAACGGTTATGGACCTGGTTCGTAATGCCTCAAAATCACGTATTTTACCGGTAGGCCGATTAGATCGTGCTACTACGGGCCTTTTGTTGTTTACCAATGATGGAGAAATGGCCAAAAAACTCACACATCCCAAATATGGAGTACGCAAGATCTATCATGTAGAACTTGACAAACCCTTATCTCCTACGCATTTGAGAAAAATTGCGGACGGACTCACCCTGGAAGATGGCCCGATTAAAGTAGATGAAATAAGCTATATTGACAATACACCCAAGCGCGAAGTAGGGATACGCCTTCACAGCGGAAAAAACCGTATTGTAAGACGCATTTTTGAGCATCTGGGATATGAAGTGGTACGCCTGGACAGAGTAGTATTCGCAGGGCTCACTAAAAAAGATCTGCCCCGCGGTCACTGGAGACATCTTACCAAACAGGAAATCATTAACCTTGAGATGCTTTAAGAAAGCTTTTATAAAGATATCACGTTTTCCATTTTCTTTTGTATTTCTTTCAGGCACAGGTTGCCTATACTACCCTGGTGAGTATGCTGAACCTGCTTTTTGGGTATAAAGGTCCCGTTGTTTATGGTTTTTCCAACCTGTTGATAGGCCTCTCGAAACGGGATACCCTTTTCTACCATTTCATTTACTACTTCTACACTAAAAATAGGATCGTAAAGAGAGTTTTGAAGAATATTTTTGGTAACTTCTATATTCTCCAGAGAAAAACAGGTAATTTCTAAGCAAGCTTTAAGATTTTCAATGCCCGGTATAATGATCTCCTTGGCCAGTTGCAGATCTCTGTGATAACCCGAAGGCAGATTAGTTGTTAGCAGATTTAACTCATTAGGCAGTGCCTGCAGGCGGTTACATTTGGCTCGTATCAACTCAAACACATCTGGATTTTTTTTATGTGGCATAATACTTGACCCGGTAGTGATCTCATCTGGGAATGAGATAAAGTCAAAATTTTGCCCCATATACAGGCAAATATCCATAGCCAGTTTGCTCAGGGTGCCCGCAATACTACTTATTGCAAATGCAGTAGTTTTTTCCATCTTGCCACGACTCATTTGGGCAGCTATCACATTGTATTTCATGGTAGCAAAGCCCAACTCTTCGGTAGTGAGTTCCCGGTTAATGGGAAATGAACTACCATAGCCTGCGGCACTTCCCAAAGGGTTTTGATCTGCTACTTTAAAAGCAGCTTTCAAAAGGTGAAGGTCATCAATTAGACACTCTGCATAGGCAGAAAACCATAACCCAAAAGAAGACGGCATTGCAATTTGGAGGTGGGTATATCCAGGCATAAGGATATCCTTGTGTTTTTCAGCCAGTTCTAGTAGTCGGTTAAACAATAGGGCTGTACTTTTTTCAATGGCCGAGAGGGCTTCTTTTACGTATAGCTGCATGGCTACCAGTACCTGGTCATTCCTTGACCGGGCCATATGTATTTTTTTGCCGGTAACACCTAACATTTCGGTAAGCATGTATTCTATTTTTGAGTGCATGTCCTCAAAATCTTCTTCTATGGTGAACTTACCGTCTTCTGTGGTTTTGGCAATAACATCTAAGGCAGCTATGAGCTCACGGGCTTCCTTTTCTGAAAGTAACCCTGTTTTTCCCAGCATGTTTGCATGGGCTTTGGAAGCGAGAATATCATACTTTACCAGGATGAGATCCAGTTCCCGGTCGTTACCTACGGTAAACCGGTCAATTTTTTTATGTGTGCTTATACCTTTATCCCAGAGTTTCATTTTTCAGATGTATTTGAATTAAGAATAACATTGTTTAGTATTTTAATATACAGGTCGATACCTTCTTCAATTTCATGCAGATAGATAAATTCGTCTGCAGTATGTGAACGGGTAGAATCGCCAGGCCCCATTTTTAAGGAAGGGCAGCTTAATGCAGCCTGATCTGATAAGGTAGGCGAACCATAGGGGGTTCTTCCCATAGCGATTCCTGCTTTTACCAGCGCATGGTGCATGGGGATAGATGATGAATTAAGTCTTAATGACCGGGGGGTTACCCGGCAGGGGGCTTTCTCTTTAAGTAAATAATTAATTTCATTATTGGTATAACGATCATTTACTCTTACATCGATCACCAGATGGGTTTCTGCCGGAACTACATTGTGTTGACTGCCCGCATGGATCTGGGTTACAGTCATTTTTACTTCTCCCAGAAGCTCTGAAACCTTTTCAAACTCATATTCCTGGAACCATTTAAGCACCTCAATGGTATTGTAAATACTATTGTCTTTATTAGGGTGTGCGGCATGTCCGGGGGTACCGTTTACCACTGCATCAAAAACGATAAGGCCTTTTTCGGCAACGGCCAGATCCATTTTGGTAGGCTCCCCCACAATGGCCACGTCTATTTCCGGAAGTAGGGGGAGTACACTGTTAAGACCATTGGGCCCAGAACTTTCTTCTTCGGCAGAGGCTACCAGAATGAGGTTATATGACAGGTTCTTTTGTGCATAAAAATGAGTAAATACAGCCAGCAGGGAAACCAGACACCCTCCGGCATCGTTACTGCCCAATCCAAAAAGTTTACCTTCTTTTACTATGGGTAAAAAAGGGTCCAGCGTGTATGCTTTATTGGGTTTTACGGTATCATGGTGGGAATTGAGTAGTAAAGTGGGTTTAGCATTGTCAAAATATTTATTAAAAGCATAGCAATTGTTTCCCAAACGCTCACAAGGTATTCCGAAGGAAGTGAACCATTTTTCAATGAGTATAGCGGTTTGCTGTTCCTGCGATGAAAAAGAAGGAGTTGCAATTAGTTTTTTGAGAAGAGCAATAGCTTCCTGAGTAAGTGTTGTTTGTTCCATACTCTATAAAGTTAAGGTAGTACCTCCTGCATGAGTACCGCAAATTAGTTTTTCGTTCCCAATATAGACCTCTTGAACCCCGCGCTGTAAAGCATAAAAACAGTTCTGTAGTTTTGGCAGCATACCGTCTGTTATGTGTCCGTTTTGTACCAGGCTTTTGTAATGTAGTGTATCAATTGAATGAATTACTGATTTTTCGTCTGAAAGGTTGGAAAGTACACCTGCTTTTTCAAAGCAGTAATACAATGCACTTTCATAATTACACCCCAGGGCTATAGCGAGTTCTGCTGCTATGGTATCTGCATTGGTATTGAGGAGTTGTCCTTTTTCATTATGGGTTATGGAACACACTACAGGCGTAATGCCTGCTTCAATAAGAAAGGAAAGGGTGTTGTTATTTACATATTCTATATCACCTGCATAGCCATAATCTGCTGAGGTATCTTGTCTCTTTCGTGCTTTAATGATGTTGGCATCGGCACCTGTAAAACCAAGCGCATTGCAACCTGCTTTTTGAAGCAGGGCAATAAGGGTTTTATTTATGAGCCCTCCATATACCATAGTTACCACGTTTAGCGTTTCAGCATCGGTAATACGGCGGCCGTTAAGCATAGAAGGAGTAATTCCCATCTTTTGAGATACTTCGGTAGCGAGTTTTCCTCCACCGTGTACAAGTACTTTTTTTTCCCGTATCTCTGCGAAATCTTCCAGGAATTTTTGTAATCGGGAAGTATCAGAAATGATGTTTCCTCCAATCTTGACGATCTTTATTTTTTTGTCATTCATTTTCTAAAAGCTTTTTAAGTACCAGTTGTGCTGCATAGGTTCGGTTGGCTGCCTGTTTCATGACAAGTGAACGGTTACTGTCTAAAACCGCGTCTGTAACCACTACATTTCGTCTTACCGGCAGGCAATGCATAAAATAAGCGTTGTTAGTATGCTTCATTTTTTCAGAAGTAATGGTCCATTCAGGATCCTGATGCAGTACCTTCCCGTACTGTTGGTAGGAACTCCAGTTTTTTACATATACAAAATCGGCCTCTGCAAAAGCTTTTTCCTGATCGTATTCTATGCGAATGTTTTGGGTGAACGTATTTTTGAGTTCGTACCCCTCAGGGTGCGTAATATTAAAATCAACTTTCATTAGTTGCATTATCTCAACAAATGAATTGGCCACCGCCTGTGGCAGTGCTTTGGGGTGAGGCGCCCAACTCAGTACTACTTTAGGTTTTCTTTGCCCGGAGTGCTCATAAATGGTAAGTGCATCAGCCAGGGCCTGTAAGGGGTGAGCAGTAGCACTTTCCATATTAATGATGGGAACGCTTGCATATTTGTAAAAACTATTGAGAACCATTTCCGAAGCATCTTTTTCCCGATCGGTTAGCTCGGGAAAAGCACGGATGCCTATCATGTCACAATATTGAGAGATCACTCCTGCGGCTTCTTTTACGTGTTCTGAGGTGTTGCCATTCATAATGGTCCCATCTTCAAACTCAAGCGCCCAGGCATCTCCTGAAACGTTTATGACAAGGGTATGCATTCCCAGTAATTGCGCTGCTTTTTGAGTGCTCAAACGGGTACGTAAGCTGGGATTAAAAAAAAGAAGTCCTAATGTTTTGTGTTTTCCCAGGTTAGCGAACCGGTGTGGTGCCTTTTTAAGCTCTACAGCCTCCTCCAGCCAAAGAGGCAGTGAATCAATGGCATTTAAGTCCAGAAAGTGTTTCATGACAATTCAGTTTTTAAGGCATTCACAAAATGATCGATATGTGTTTTTTGCAAAGTAAGAGGCGGGAGCATACGAAGTAGTTTTCTGTTCGCAGAACCTCCGGTAAATATGTGATGCCGGTAAATGAGTTGTTTACGAAGATCATTCACTTCAAAATCAAATTCTAACCCGAGCATAAGCCCTCGCCCTTTAATTCTCTTTATCTGAGGAACAAAAGCGATCTGCTCATTAAAATATTGATCCATACTTATGGCATTTTCCATAAGATGCTCCCGGGAGAGTATTTCAAGGACCGCTATAGAAGCGCTACAAGCCAGATGGTTGCCGCCAAAAGTAGTACCCAGCATACCATACACAGGCTCGATATCAGGATGAATGAGGATACCCCCAACAGGGAAGCCATTACCCATACCTTTTGCTATGGATATAATGTCTGGAGTAATACCGTGTTTTTGAAAGGCAAAAAAATCCCCGGTTCGCCCAAAACCCGATTGTACTTCATCTGCAATAAGCAATGTGTTATACTTTTTACACAGAAAGGCCAGAGAAGTATAAAAATCATGGTGAGCTTCATCGAGTCCACCTACACCCTGGATACACTCGATAATAACCGCACAGATGTGGTTTTTTGAGAGTGCCTGCTCCAGGGCTTCCAGATCACCCAGAGCGAGAAAAGTAACCTCGTGCTGTTTATTAACCGGAGCGTTGATACCCGCATTATCGGTTACGGCCACTGCTGCCGATGTACGGCCATGAAAGGCATTGTTAAAAGCAATTACATGCGATTTTCCTGTTTGAAAAGAGGCTAATTTCAGGGCATTTTCATTGGCTTCGGCACCAGAGTTACACATAAAAAGCTGATATTCATAACAACCCGAAATTTTCCCCAGAAGATTTGCCAATTCTACCTGTAAAGGATTTTTAACCGCATTTGAATAAAATCCCAGTTTTTGAATCTGGGAGGTTATTTTTTCTACATACTGTGGATGGGAGTGCCCTATCGAGATCACTGCATGCCCTCCGTACAGATCTAGGTACTCTGTTCCTGTATCGTCATAAATATAAACATCCCTGCCTTTTACAGGAGTAACGTCATATAACGGATATACATCAAATAAAGTCATAACTGTTTGATTGAAATCTGGTTAATCTTTTCATAGGAGGCAACAATACCTTTAATAAGAGATGAGCTCAGGCCCTGGTGCTCCATTTCATTGAGCCCTTCTATGGTGCATCCTCCTGGTGTGGTAACCCGGTCTATCTCTTCTTCGGGATGCTTGCCTGATTCCAGTAAAAGACTGGCAGCACCTAAGCAGGTGTGCATGGCCAGTGTATGTGCTTCTTTGGTATCAAACCCTAACTGAATGGCACCCTGGGTAGTAGCTCTGATGAGTCGCATCCAGAAAGCGATACCACTGGCACATATTACCGTAGCAGCTCTCATTTGCTCTTCCGGTATTATCAGTGAAGTACCCAGTCTGTCAAAAATAGCTTTGGCAAGTACTATTCGTTTCTTTCCCTTCTCATTGCTGCAGAGGCAGGTAATGGATTTTCCTACCGATATGGCAGTATTGGGCATACTTCGAATGATAAAGGTATCAACGCCTGTAATTGACTCTATGCGCGAAACCAGAAAACCTGTAATCGTAGAAACCAGTACGTGATTTTCTGTAAAGAGGTCTTTTACTTCTTCAAGCACGGCCTTAAAATGTCGGGGTTGAATGCAAAAGATCAGTATATCCGATTGTTTTACGGCTTCCCTGTTATCAGCAGTTACCTTTACATTTTGGTAACTTTCGAGATGGGTAATATTGGCAGTATCTCTCTTCGTGAGATACATAGTAGTGAAGGCATTTTGAACAATAAGGCCTTTGGCTATGGATGTACCCAGATTTCCTGTTCCTATTATGGCTATTTTCATAGAGGTTGTTTTAAAGAATTAGAATACACTACTTTTAAGAGAGAGTCCCTCTGTTTCCTGTATTCCGAACATAAGGTTCATGTTTTGAACTGCCTGTCCGGAAGCTCCTTTTAGTAAATTATCAATTACACTGGTTACCAAAAGGGTGTTTTCATGTTGGTAGATATGTAAATGACACTGATTGGTGTTTACTACCTGTTTGAGATGTATTTCATTTTCAGATACCTGACAAAAAGCTGCCTCCCGATAAAACTGTTTGTACGTGTTTTTAGCTTCTTCCAGGCTCCCTGTGTAACGGGTATATGCGGTAGCAAAAATACCCCGGGTAAAATTTCCTCTTATGGGTAGAAAATGTAAGCTGGCAGCCTCTTTTTGAAGAGCTTTCAGGTTTTGTTGTATCTCGCCAAGATGTTGATGTGTAAAAGGTTTATACCACGAAACATTTTGGTTTCGCCAGCTAAAATGTGAAGTGGTACTCATGCTGCCACCGGCACCGGTACTACCGGTAATGGCCTGTATGTGAACAGGGTCTTGTAAAAGACTATTTTTGGCCAAAGGCAGCAAAGCTAACTGTATGGCAGTGGCAAAACATCCGGGATTCGCAATGGCCATAGCATTTTTAATCTGTGTTTTATGAAGTTCTGGCAGCCCATATACAAAAGTCCGGTTTTGAAAAGTCTGGTCTTTATCAAGTCTGAAATCAGCACTGAGATCAATGATCCTGGTATTTTTTGAGAAAGTGTTCTTCGAGAGAAAGGTTTTGGAATGACCATGCCCTAAACAAAGAAAAACAACATCTGCTTCGGGTAGACATTCACTACTAAAAACAAGATCGGTACTGCCTAAAAGGTCAGTATGAAAATCGGTTACAGGTTTTCCTGCGCTGCTGGTACTTACCACAAATGAGACCTCCACATTTTTGTGATTCAGTAATAATCGTAACAACTCACCTGCGGTATATCCCGTACCTCCTACTATTCCTGCTTTGATCATACTTTTATGAGTTTATGTGGTGATGTATGGCACTTTGAGTGGCCAGTAGTTTAATGAATCCTTTAGCTTCATTGGATGTCCAACCGCTATGTGTTTCTCCGTAACTTCCGTAGGCGGCACTCATAAGATCATGAGGAGATTGAATACCATCTACAGTAAAACGATACGGGTAGAGGGTGAGATATACTTCTCCTGTGACATTTTTCTGAGTATCGGCCAGAAATGCTTCTATATTTCTCATAACTTCATCCAGATACTGCCCTTCATGCAAAAGGGTACCATACCAGTTACCTAAATATTCTTTGTGCTGCTGCTGCCATTTGGTAAGTACATGTTTTTCAAGGGCATGGTGCGCTTTGATGATCAATAAGGGGGCAGCGGCTTCAAAACCTACCCGTCCTTTAATGCCTACAATGGTATCTCCTGTATGAAGGTCTCTTCCAATCGCATAAGGAGATGCTATTTCATACAACTTTTGAATTAAATGGGCCGGCGAGCCTTTTTCATCATTCACTTTTATGAGCTCTCCTTTATGAAAACTAAGGCAAAGTTTTTGAGGATCATGTGCCGAAAGCTTACTGGGGTAGGCTTCTTCAGGTAACGGAAGGTGAGACGAAAGAGTTTCTGCGCCTCCTACACTGGTTCCCCAAAGGCCTTTGTTAATAGAGTATTTGGCTTTTTCCCAGGTGGTTCTAATACCTTTTTGATTGAGGTATGCAATTTCTTCTTCTCTGGACAGTTTTTGATCTCTGATAGGTGTGATAATTTCTATATCCGGCGCGAGTATCTGAAAGATCATATCAAATCGTACCTGGTCGTTTCCCGCACCGGTACTGCCGTGGGCTATGGCATTTGCATTAACTTTTCGAGCGTATTTTACAATTTCAAGTGCCTGTATAATCCGCTCGGCACTTACTGAAAGAGGATAGGTTTGATTTCTGAGTACGTTGCCAAACACAAGATATTTTACCACGTTTTCATAAAAAGCATCTACCGCATCAATGGTTTTAGCGGTAAAGGCCCCCATTTTCAGTGCTTTTTCAGAAAGATGCTTTTGCTCTTCCACGTTGAAACCTCCCGTGTTTATGGCAATGGCATGTACTTCATACCCGCTTTCAGAAAGGTATTTTACGCAATATGAGGTGTCCAGGCCTCCACTATAAGCCAATACTAATTTTTTCATGATAAATCCTTTTTGTTTTCTTTTTTAAGAAAGAGGGTTTGCTTGATGCTTTTTAATCTTTTTAGAACCTTACCGTTATAGCGGTGTTTGGGTGTTTTTTTCTTTTTGGCAGGGTCGTATAACATTCCGGTACACAGGCACATTTTTCGTTCGGTTCGGGTTAAAATATCAAAGTTTTTACAGGTTGCGCACCCATTCCAAAAGGAATTGTCACTGGTAAGCTCTGAAAAGGTTACCGGTTCATAACCCAGTTCATAGTTTATTTTCATAACGGCCAGCCCCGTGGTAATGCCAAATATTTTGGCATGAGGGAACTTGCTTCTGGAGTGTTCAAATATTTTTTGCTTAATACGTTTTGCAAGGCCCTGGCCCCGGTAATTCGGATGCACAATAAGTCCTGAATTGGCAACAAAACGATCGTGTCCCCAGGCTTCTATATAACAAAAACCGGCAAAAACGGTGCCGTCCAGTGCAATAACGGCATTACCGTTTTCTATCTTCTGAATAATGTACTCCGGAGTTCGCCTGGCAATACCGGTACCTCTCTGATTTGCAGAGTTTTCTATGGTTTCACATATAATATCGGCATAACCTATATGTGATATGTTAGCAACTGTAACCAACATAATTACTGAAAAAATTAAGTTTTAAAAAGAATGAAAGTTTTCTGGAAAATTACTGAGCCGGACTCACCTGAGCTCACAAACGAAAGTACACCCTTACGGGCGACGGCGGCGGGGGGTAGTATTATATACAAAGGCAAACCCTGTCGCTGTAGTTGCGATAAAAGGTGTAAGTATGTAATTGCCTGTTTGCATATATTTTATTTGGAGCTTTTAAACTCCTGATTTGAACCACAAAGATTATAAAAATATTTTTAATGAGAACAAACCGAAACAAATTTTATCTAAAAAAGTAATTTTTCCTGAGGTTTTTTAAACATTTCATATAAAAACAGTACATAAATTACGATATATTCTATGCTTAGTAGTAAGTAACTCTCTTTAAAATCGGGCTGTGAATATGCAAAGTAGCTTAAAGGCACTAAAAGTGTCCACCAAACGGTAAAACGGTATTTTGTGAAAATACTTAAAACCAACGGAGTAGCGAGATACCAGGGGTGCACTACAGAGGCGGTGAAAAAATACAATGTAGAAGCTATAAGCATACTTTTAATGAGAGAGTCCATACTCTTATTGTTGCGAAAGAGAGCCATGCCTACAATGGTAAGAAGGAGAACACCTGAAGTGATCTTGCCAATAACTTGTATCATATTATATCCTTTCCACTGAAAACCTATTTCACGTAACACATAATATATGCTGGCATTAAATTCAAAATTGTTAAACCAGAGAGCTATGGTTTCTGAGTATGAATCTATGAAGGTATGTGAAAAAAAAGGCAGAAATGATATGATTACCACTCCTATAGTTACCGTATAATAGGCCAGCGCTTTTCGCCAACCCAGTACCTGTAAAAAGAGGGGAAGGAGCATAAGGGGCAGCAGCTTAACCGATATGGAAAGAGCCAGTGTACATGCAGAAAGAACCCATTTTCTTTTTTGTAACAGGTATAATGCGGTGACAAGGAAAAAGATCATAACACCTTCAAAGTGAAGATTTCCTGTTAGCTCAATAAGTATAAACGGATTGAGTATATAGATAAAAATATAGTGAACGGGTAAGCGCAGGTTTTGAAGCAGTTTGTATCCGAAAAACAATGTGCCGGCATCTGCAAGTATTATGAGTATTCGCATGGTGACTATTGCTCCGGGAATGGAATTTCCTGAAAATACTGCAGCGAGCCAGAAGCAAAATTGGTTCACGGGAGGGTAATTAGTATAGTGGCTGGCACTTAATGACCCCATACCTTCAAACAGTTCCTGTGCCTGTGGTATGGAGAGATTGCCTGTTGCCATAATATCTTCGGGCAGATAGAGATATGGATTGTAGCCTGCAAAAAGCATGCGGCCATCCCAGATAAAGCGGTAAAAGTCCTGCGATAAATCTGGGACAGTAAACAAGAAAATCAACCTGAACAGCAGTGCGGTAACCACCAGAAAGGTAATCTCCCCTTTCTGTAAACGCAGTATCCAGTAAAACAGAAGAAAGAGACTTCCGTAAATACTTATGAGTTTGAGGAATTGCGTTCTTTCCAGATCATACCCAAAAATAATATACAATACTAGACTTATCAGCACCATAAGAGTTGGAAATACGCGGTATTTCCAAAAAGGGTGCATCAGGCTTTCGAGGTTAACGATTTATAGAATACGAACCCAAAACCAAGAAAAAGCATGAAATGAAAAGGGAAAAGTCCGAAGTCATTTAAAGGCACTGCACTGTACATTCCAAACAGGAAATACAACATTAGAATTGCTTCCAGCAGGGTGTTGGCCGATATATTTTTCCGAATATATTTATTGCCTTTCCATGAATCAGTAAGGTTTTTGATATTGAACTTGGGTGTTCTTACAAATTCACTTCTTTTGCCAATATGCCCTTCCAGAACGGCTACTGAGTTATGAAGAGAAAAGCCCATAGCTACTGAAAAGAACGTAAAGAACATACGTATGTAATCGATAAAATTATCAAAGCCGCCTCCCTGAATGTTACGATAGGTGTACCAATAGCAAATAAATAGTATGATGGTACTGGCAATAAAAAAGCTGGTTACATCAAAAAACCATGCCAGATGCCCAAAAGAATTTTTAATATACAACATGGGAATACTTAGCAGGGCTACGGTAAGTACACATAGGAACATGGTGCTGTTAAGAAGGTGTAATACCCCATGAAGCCTGGTTTTAAGAGGAATATTTTTAGTAGTGAGTACTTTCCAAACCATTTTTCTGAAGTTTTCGGCTCCTCCTTTGTTCCAGCGAAACTGTTGAGAGCGCGCTGCACTGATCACTACGGGTAATTCTGCAGGGGTTTCTACATCTTCCAGATATTTGAATTTCCAGTTTTTGAGTTGTGCACGATAGCTTAGGTCGAGATCTTCGGTTAGCGTATCTCCTTCCCAGTTACCGGCATCTATGATGCACTCTTTTCTCCAAATACCGGCTGTACCGTTAAAATTAATAAAATGCCCTTTTGAATTACGTCCTACCTGTTCCAGTGTAAAATGCGCATCCAGGGCAAAGGCTTGTATTTTGGTAAGGAGGGAATAATTACGATTAAGGTGCCCCCATCGGGTTTGTACTACTCCTATTTCGGGATCCTTAAAGTAGATTACGGTCTTTTTCAACCAATCGGGATCAGGAAGAAAATCGGCATCAAATATGGCAATAAACTCTCCTTTGGCTTTGGTAAGGCCTTCTTTGAGTGCACCGGCTTTAAAACCTATTCTGTTTTCTCTTCGAATATGCAAAATATCGAGTCCGGTTTTACGTAACTCTTCTATTTTTGCGGCGGTATCTTCTACAGATTCATCGGTAGAATCATCTAGTACCTGTATCTCGAGCTTATTAGTAGGGTACTCTAATTTAGAAATATTTTCAAGTAAACGTTCAACTACGTATAACTCGTTGTAAATAGGCAACTGTATGGTTACATGGGGTATTTCCCGAGGATCCATCAAGTTGAATTTGGGGGCTTCGTCATCACGTCTTTTAAAGCCAAGGTAATTAATAAGTAAGTTTAATTGGGCGAGACTGTAAAAGAAGATGAGTAGTAATGCCGTACTGTATATGGCAATGATAATATAAGAAATGATAAGGTTCATCTATTTTATGCTGTATTTAAAAATCCAACCAAGTATTTTTATGGCAGCAAAGATAGTACCTTTTATGGTTCCTGAAACTTTTGAGACCCCAATTCTTTTTTTATAATGAACAGGTATCTCTGTATAAATTAGTTTTTTACGCAGGGCCTTGAGTTGCATTTCTACGGTCCAGCCATAGGTTTTGTCTTCCATTTCAAGGGCGAGTAGCTGGTGATATTTAATGGCACGAAACGGCCCCAGATCTGAAAACCGTGCTCCAAAAAATAATCGCATTAAGTTGACCGCCAGCCAATTTCCAAAGATTTGTTGAGGGGTCATAGAGTGTTTTTCCCGTAGCTCTTTTTTTCGGGCTCCAATTACAAGATCTATATTCTGTTCAATAATGGGCTGTACAATTTTAGTAAGTTCTTCGGGATAATCGGAATAGTCTCCATCAAGAAAAACCACTATATCCGGTTTTTCGGTTCGGCCGGCAATATACTCCATACCTTTCAGGCAGGCGTGACCATATCCTTTTTTATTCTCGCTAAGTACGGTAGCACCGGCAGCGCGTGCCACTTCTTCGGTGTTATCGGTAGAGTTGTTACTCACCACAATCACTTCATCTACAATAGGAGGGATCTCTTTTATAACATGTGCTATGGAGTTCTCTTCATTAAAGGCCGGAATAATTACTTTGATACGGTTATTTGAGGTGTGATAGCTTGTTTTCACTTTTAAAACTTGTATAATCGGTCTATTGCCCGACCTTTTTGCTATTATTATACTTTTCTGCTTTGTGTAGTTCGCCTTTTTATAAAAGCCCACTATCTTTTATATTTACTATTGTGCAGTGCCCTTTACTTTTCAAATTTCTATTAGGCTGGCAAAAATACCAATAATTCTCTTTTACATGGCGAACATAAGGTCTTTCCTGTTTTTTTATTATTGATACCAACACCTTATCTTATTTTTTCAAACCATTCTCAAAATAGATATCCCTATAGGTTTTTTCCCAAAACGGGAAGATATTGTAGTAAAAAAAGCAAAAGTAATAAGGCTGGAAACCTAAAGTACATGAGTGTAACGGTATTGTTTAATACGTTTTCTACAGGCATATTCCTGACGAATTTTATTTATTATTGACAAGATCCATAAGATCTACATCATTTCCCAGAAGAATCTCATTACTGTCTATTCTTCCTTTCTGGCTGCCATTCTCCAGTTTTAATACACCTCTGGGACATACGGCAGAGCAGATACCGCAACCTACACAGGAAGAACGTACTATATTTTCTCCTTTTTGGGCATAGGCTCTTACATCAATACCCATTTCACAATAGGTAGAGCAGTTTCCGCAGGAAATACATTGCCCGCCGTTGGTGGTGATCCTGAATTTTGAAAAAAGCCGTTGCTGTAACCCTAAAATAGCGGCCATGGGACATCCAAACCGGCACCATACACGACTACCCAAAAGGGGATAGAAACCTACCCCGATTACTCCTGAGAAAGCCGCACCAATACCAAAGCCATACCATTCACGTAGTTTGTAGCTGCTTACAAACAAGATATTCTTATTGTTTGAAAAATAGTTTACCAATATAACTCCTGCAATTACAGCACCTATGGCACCCATAGTAAAAAGGGCATCCTTATCAAGTGCTTTTCGCTTAAAAATATAAATAGCACTCAGAAGAAGTACTAAAAAAACAACTACTCCCCAGATAAACTGGCTGGCGGTGATAATACTTAAGGCGCTGTTTTTTCCGTTTAAAAATGAATAGATTACTGCTATTGTCATGACAAATGCAAATACCAGTACCAGATGTATGGACCAGCGTTCAAACTTCCATACATTCATTTTTTTGCTGGAAAGCTGGCGAAAAGGATCGCCTGCTGTTTCAGCAAGTCCGCCACAGCCACAAACCCAGGAGCAATACCAGCGTTTTCCATAAAAATAGGTGAGTATAGGAGAGATAATGAAAATAAGGGCCAGGCCAAAAATAAGCATAAACATGCCCAGATTTCCACCGTTCAGGAGGTTTTTAAGGTGCCAGTCATAGAAAAAATCATAATCCAATGGCCACATGTTCTTCAGGTCTTTTCCAAAATAGGCTTTATCCGGATTCAGTTTTTCAAGTATCTCAGGTATCAGGAAAGCAAATCCCAATTGAAAGAACATGACTGAGAGGGTCCGTATCAACTGATAACGATTATGGCGGTACTTCAGAATAAATTTGTAACCCAAAGCGAGAATGGCAATGGTGTAAAGGGTACCATACACAAACCACTGGCTGGCAGCATGGCCATTGAGTACATAACTTAAAGGATCAAAAAAACCGATGATACCCGTATTGGCACCCTCTGAGGCAAGGCCCAGATATTGGGGAAACCAGTACAGTACTACGTAAAAAGCAGTAAGGACTATACCAATGATCCAGCCCCAAAAACCTGCATTCGATACGCTTTTAAACCATACACCATTATTTTTAATCCCGGGAGGGTGCTTAAGGTACAGACGATGGGAGTATAGTATCGTTCCTGCAAATATGAGTACTATGGAAAGGGTTAACCATAGGGCCTTATCGGGGAAATCAACATTTAAAAGGGCCAGTGCCATGATAAATAAACCGGAGATTCCCATAGCTAATGCTGCCTTTTGCACCCAGTCGGCTCCGGCAGGGTGTGGCTGCGCAACAGAAAAGCTTCTATCTATATTGTTCATTTTTCTTCTTTCGTTATAAGTTTGATTTTAGCTTACTCTTAAAGCACTTTTTTCGCGAAGGTGTTCTTTAAAAACAGCAATAATGGCTTTTTCATGTCTGGAAAAGAATTCGGGATCAAAGTTCGCTTTTCTCAAATTTTTAATTATATGATCTACCGTTCTTTTTTCCGTGAGCCAGGTATCAAAAACTTCATGGCGCATACGAATGCCAAAGGTATTTATTCCAAGAAATTCTTTGGTGTTTTTGTGATAAGAGATCCGAATACACTTTGTGCCATCGGGATGTTCCCAGTAAAACTGTTCCTCATATTCTTTGGGTTTGGCAAATACCCAGCCATAGGTCTGATATTCAATATCGAAAAATTTTGCGGAATTGAACCAATGTCCGGGATTATATGGAATACGGTTGTCGCATAGGGTTTGCGCTACGGTTTCTCCCATCATTCTTCCTGTGTACCAAACTGCCTCTACGGGTCTTCGCAAACCAATGGCTTCGCGTTGCTGTGCACAGTCTCCAATAGCATAGACATTAGGTATATTGGTTTCAAGATAGCGGTTTACGAGTACACCACGATCTGTTTCAATAGGAGAATCTTTAAGGAAATCAATATTTGGGGACACTCCTGCAGTGAGGCCCACTATCTGACATTCTATGGTGTCACCTTTATCGGTAACTACAGCACGCGCTTTTCCCTGCTCATCTGCCAGGATCTCTTTCAGGTTGGTTTCCAGCCTTAAGTCGATATGATGGTGTTCCCGGATATGGCGATTGATCAATTGGGATTCGCCCTGGGGAAGCACTCCGTTCCAGAAGCTGGTTTCTCTAACCAGAAAGGTAACATCAATGTCTCGCGATCGTAACATTTCGGCCAGTTCTATACCAATAAGCCCTCCGCCAACTATAACGGCTCTTTTACATAATGGGGTGTGTTTCTCCAGGTTGTCAAGATCCTGCTTGTGGTACATTCCCATAACCCCTTCGAGATCCTGTCCCTGCCATCCAAACTTATTGGGTTTGGAACCTGTGGCAATAATGAGTTTGTCATATGCCATTTCGGTCCCGTCTTCAAAATGTAATATCTGGTTATGGATACTAACCTGGGAAACCCATCCTTTTTTAAGCGCTATCTTGTTTTTTTTCCAGAAATGATCTTCATAGGGTTTGGTATGCTCAAATTTCATGTGCCCCATATAAACATACATGAGCGCTGTTCGGGAGAAAAAGTAGTCGGTTTCGTTAGAGACCAGAGTGATTTTTTTATTTGATAATTTCCTGATATGTCTTGCGGCCGTTACACCGGAAATTCCGTTACCAATAATAACAACATGTTCCATGGCTGTATTCATTTGTTGCTAAGTCGTCATTAAAGTTAAGAACTTATCCTAAAAACAACATTTTAAAATGAATCTAAATAATAAGCCTGTTTTTTTAGAGATCATAACTCTCATAGTATCTTGTTCTTACAGATATTCTAAAACGTATATTTAACTTTATAACCGCAGTAGTTCAATACACACGGCGTTAAAAATAAAAAGTGAGCAAGCCGGTTTTTCTGTAATTGAAGTGTAAGGTTCGTCAAAAAATATAAACAGGAATATGGTAATTTTTCAGAATTGCATTAATTTAGAAAACTACTACCGTATTCATTATGCGTAAAGCTATACTCTTTTTTACTACCACATTGCTGCTTTCAGGAATGTCCTGCTCTCCTAAAGACGTAACTAAAATTAACGGAATAAGTTTTGTGGGCTCACGAGATAAAATAGAAGCAGATGCCATTACTCCTGTAACAGAAGTGAATGCTAACTGGTCTGCGGTAATGCCTTTTGCTTTTTCGCGGAGCACTACCGAAAGCAACCTCATGTATAATGATAAAAGACAATGGTGGGGTGAGCGTGAAGAGGGTGCCGAAGAAACCTGCAGGTTATTAAAACAACAGGGTCTTAAAGTAATGTTGAAACCGCAGATCTGGATATGGGGAGGTGTATTTACCGGAACTATACGAATGAGTAACGAAAAACAGTGGCAGGCCTTTGAAGCATCTTACGAAGCATATATACTGGCCAACGCAAAGCTGGCTCAAAAAGTAAATGCAGAATTGTTTTGCATAGGTACTGAAATGTACGGTTTTGTTGAAGCGCGTCCGCAATTTTGGGAGCGTCTTATTCAAAAAGTCCGTAGCGTATATGATGGTAAACTTACGTATGCTGAAAATTGGGATTCCTTTCATAAGGTGCCGTTTTGGGAACAACTGGATTATATAGGTATTGATGCATATTTTCCCTTAAGTGAAACAAAAACACCGCAGGTAGAAGAATTACGGAAAGCATGGCAAAAGCACAAAGAACAAATTCGGAAAGTACAACAAACTACGGGTATTCCTGTACTATTCACCGAATACGGTTATCGCAGTATTGATTTTACCGCGAAAGAACCCTGGAAGTTTGACAGCGATAGCGGACAAATAAATACGAGTGCTCAAAATAATGCTCTGATGGCTCTGTACGAAGAATTCTGGCCCGAAAAATGGTTTGCCGGCGGATTTCTCTGGAAATGGTTTGACTACCATCACCGGGCGGGCGGGATTACCAATAAACAGTTTACACCTCAAAATAAACCTGCGGAGATTATTGTACGGGATTTTTACGGACGATGGCCATAACCATTATAAGTTGTTTCCGGAAAAAACGGATGCTTATACCTGATATGATAAAAAAACGGCGAAAAGCTTTCCGGGCAGGGTGTAATATACTTCTGTTAACAATAAATAATATCCTAATACAGAAAGCCCGAAGCTATATTATATTTAGCTGCCGAAAGGTGTTTTTGATTTATCGGGAAGCGATTTTTCGTTGGTAATATTTATATAGGGCATGTGGAGAGGCACCCATAAACTTTTTGAGGTGGATGACTGTAAAATAGAACTGGAGTTTCCAATACCCAATGGCTTCATACTTTCGTGCAGAAGTGATAACTGAATCTGGTAACACCGTAAAGCGTACTTTGTTCTGGTAGAGCCTTCCGGTGAACTCATTATCTTCATAGATCACATATAATTCATTGTAACCTCCCATTTTTTCAAAAAGGGCTTTGGTAATAAAAAGCGATTGATCGCCTCCGCGGCATACGGGTACGTTGAAGCGGGTGAACCATTGCGAAGCACGTAAAAGCGGGTGTTTATTATTAAAACGCAGTCTGAAACAACCTGCCAGATGTCCTTTTTTAACCGCATTTTGTATTTGGGAGCCATAATTTTCCGGCGGATAGGAGTCTGCATGAACAAAATAGAGGATTTCTCCCTTAGCGGCCCGGGCGCCTGCGTTCATTTGAAGGGCACGCCCTCTTTTGCTTTTTATGCAGCGTACCTTTTCAAATTTGGAAATACTCTCTTCGGTATGGTCACTACTTCCTCCATCTACAACAATAATTTCTTCCAGCAATCCTTCCCGGGTATTACTTTTAAGATATGGCAATAGCTTTTGCAGGTTTTCTGCTTCATTAAGGGCAGGTATGATGATACTTATTTTCAACTGTATTATTTTCCATTCAGGTCCCAGTCATAAGGAAGAAAAGAAACTTTACTGTTTTCCTTAATTGGGGTATCAAGATATTGATTAAGAAAATCAATAATACTGCCATTCTTTTTAAAATCTTTGGCAAACCATTTAAAAATAAGAGAAATTTCGGCACTATTCTCTGAAAAACGATTCTTTTGGGCATCCTTTAAAAAATCCTCTGTAGCCTGAGTGAGTTGTTTTTCGATATCCTGAGCAGTAAATGCGTGATTTTGTAGTTTAGGACATGAAAAAGAAGCGCATACAATAGCAAAATGAATTCGCGGTTCATCCATTTTTCGCAAAATACGATGTTCTACATCGTCCAGGTTAAAAGATTTACCGCCCAGTTTGAAAAAATGTTGTTTCCAGGGGTTTTTAATATCTTTTATACTTTTTACGGGATAGTGATTTAAAATAAGCTTTACTGTGTATGCATTGTAAACATTTATCCAGTAGGCAAGCTTATCTTCCCGGGAATGATAGCTCTGGGGTACCTGTTCTGCCAATGCATTAAGATAGCGGTCCAACCTGTCCAGGTCTGCCTGAAATCCTTTATAATTTACCACACCATCTGTTGAGACGTGTTTTTGAAGCAATGAATCCCAGATATGGTGAAGAGTGGACAGGGAAGAGGCGGTTGTATCAGGTTTTGGGTTTTCACGGTTTAGGGTGCCTGTATGGTTAGACATCGTTTGTATTACTGAGGGAGAAGGTAATGGTACTTTTTTTTCTGAAGCCAGAGTTATAGAACTGCTACATGCGCAAAATATGCATAACTTTAAAAGCCTTAAAAAGGAGTTCTTTTTCATGATTTTTTGCTTATATCTTCGGGACGGAACCTTGTTAATCCTTTTTTTTGAGTTGTACGGGATATAGTTCCTGTTCTAAAAATGAAGAAGGGAACGTTTCATCGCCTTCAAACCCCAGTTCTATATCTCTTCCGTCAAACGGAATATAGCTGGTTTTAAAAAGGTAATCCCAAATACTTAAAGTTAGTCCGAAATTAACACCGTACCTTACGGGTAGTTTTTTACTATGGTGCCAGATATGCATTTTGGGGTTATTGAAAATATACTTTAGAACACCATAATCCCAGCCCAGGTTTGCGTGATTAAGATGCCCTATAGCCAATGCAAAAAAGTGAACAAGAATAACGTCTTCAGCGGTATAATTCCCTAAAACGGCCAGCGCAATGTACAGGAACGATTTGTAAACCACCGGTTCCATCCAGTGATAACGGAGATGCGCAGCAAAGCCCATTTGTTTTACAGAATGATGTACTTTGTGAAAATTCCACAAAAAATCCACACGGTGCAAAAGTCGGTGAACATTCCATTGCACAAAGTCACTTATCACAAAAAATAACAAAAGACCGAGGGGTTTGGGAAGTTGGTTAGCATCAAAAAGGCTAAGATCTGTTAGTTCCCATCCTATGAGTGTTAACACGTCATTTAACAGGGTGGCGGTAACATTGGAAAGTGCAATGAGGATGATAAGATTTAAGAGGAAAAAATTGAAAAACATATAAAAGGTATCTAGCCAGAAGTCTTTTCTAAAAACCGGTTGATTTTTTCTCCAGGGGAAAAGAAGTTCCAGCCCCCATACGAGTAAAGAAACGGCAATGAGGGCATAGAAATAATTGTCCCACGAAGGAAATGAAATTTCATGTACCAGGTATCTATAATACCCTTTATATGATTTTTCTATAATATCGAGATACTTTTCCACGTGCACGGGTTTTAGCAGCATCCGCCACCATCATAGTGCCAGGTAGATTCTGATATAAAAATATCATCGCGTCCCAATGCGGCCAGGGCGGTAGCTGTTTTATCACAAATGGCTAAGGGTTGATTGTGAAGAAGCACATGCCCTTTTCTATCATCAAAATGATCATTGCTTCCAAAATAAATGGCAGCTTTTCCGGTAAAAATACAGGGGCCATCTTCCGGCATGGGATCTTTGATAGCGGCTACTTCAATAGATTCTATATAAATGAGCTCATTGGTGGCATAGTTTTTAGGGTCGAGTATCCGGTAAGGTTTTCTGGCTCTTATTTCAATGGTGCCAAATCCGGCATCGGTTAACATTTTTACATATTCTTTTATGGGCAAACTTCCGCTTAGGCAAAGTGCCCGTAACCGCTCGTCATTTCTCAGGGTATCGTTTATGGGCTGCTCGCAGGTGGGGTCGCTCATTACCAAGCGGCCATGGGGTTTGAGCACTCTGTACATTTCGGCGATCGCTTTTTTAAGCTCTTCGGCCTTAAAAATATTAAAAAGGCAGTTTTGTGCGGCTACATCTATACTGTTATCATCTACCGGAAGGTGAAGGGCATCCCCTTTTCGCAGTTCTATAAATTCAGGATGGAACCAATCGTTTTGCAAAGCTGCGGTTTCAAAGTTTTTCTGAGAGGCCTCCAGCATTTCATCAACAACATCTACGCCAATAACCCCGCCTTTTTGCCTTGAGAAATATGCAAATTGCAGGAGTTCCATACCCCCACCTACCCCTACATATACTATTTTAGGGTTGCGTACCAGATCTCTCGGGTGCACAGTGCTCCCGCAACCATAGTTCATTTCCTGCATGATTTTGGGTACGGAGAGTCCCGGCAGTTCCCAAATGGGATTGGTGGTACAACAAAGTCCTACATCGGGGGTAAGGGCGGCCTTTTTATATACATCTTTGGTAGTTTCCAGATACGACATATTATAGGGATTTTAAAAGTTCTTTAAAAAGGGTGATCATTTCAGGTTCTGCTTTGCCGGCTACTTCTATGATTTCCTGTACATTTACCGGTTTAAGGTTATCAGGGTCGCACTCATCTGTAAGCACGGAGACGGCCACACAGGGTATGTTAAGGTGGTTGGCTACAATTACTTCGGGAACGGTGCTCATACCCACTGCATCGGCCCCTATTATTTTAAGATATCTGTATTCGGCTTTGGTTTCCAATTGCGGACCCACGACGGAAGCATAAACGCCTTTTTGCAATACAATGTCGTGTTTATGGGCAATATCTTCCAGTTTTGCTCTTAATGAGGGGTCATACGGCTCACTCATATCGGTAAAACGCTCCCCGAATTCGGCCACATTTTTAAAGGCAAGGGGAGAGCCTCCCTGAAGGTTTATGTGATCTTCAATGAGCATTAGGTTCCCTTTTTTGAAATTCAGGTTAATGGCCCCTGCTGCATTTGATATAAACAAATGTTGTATTCCCAGTAAGTGCATAATGCGTATAGGGTAGGTAACATCTTTCAGATCATACCCTTCATATAAATGAAAACGCCCCTGCATTACAATTACTTTTTTGCCCTGTAGAGTACCGTAAATGAGTTTTCCGCTATGAAATTCTACAGTGGCAAGCGGAAAATGGGGTATGTGATTATAATGTGCCTCAATGGGGTTTTCTATTTCATCTACCAGTTTGCCCAGTCCGCTGCCCAGTACAATACCTGTTTCGGGAGCATCAAACCCTTTGCTTTGTAAATAGGCGGTAGTTTCTTCAAGTTGTTTTTGTGTCATGTTTAATAATTGGTTTTAAAAAGGGTCTGAATGCTTCCTGCCCTTTTATATCTTCATATACATCTACATCATTTCGGGTTTCCAGCAGTGCCACTTTTATATGGGCAAGATCCTGCAGGGTGTCTTTCAATACCCGGGAAGTACCCCATTGTTTATTTTGGAAAATGGCTTTGCAGGGTTTTTTTAGCCCTATTAAATAATAGCCACCATCTTGTGCGGGGCCAATCACTGCTTCATGAGTATCCAGCGCGGCAAAAGCTTTTTCCAGTTGTTCGGTATCCAGGTCGTACAGATCACTCCCTATTACGATCACTTTGTGATACCCTTTTTGGAATGCTTCATCAAAAGCATTGTACATACGTGCTCCCAGGTCGTCTCCCCGTTGGTCTTTCTTTACAAAAACATCCGGGTCCCATACATCTTCCGTAGGTTGTCCGCCGGCGTAATACACAAATTTATCAGCCTCTACATTTTGGGTAACGGTAGCCGTGTGTTCCAGTAAAAACAAATAGACTTTAAGAGCAGTTTCTTCTCCAATAGTTTTGGCCAGGCGTGTTTTTACCTTTCCTTTTATGGGGTTACGGGTAAAAATTAACAATGCTTTCCTGCTATTCATATACTTTTATACCTTTTTTTAAAAAAAGACCCCACACTCTTGAATAGGCATGTACTTTTAAGGTTTCTTCCTGTTTTTTATTTACCACGGGGTGTCCTGAGTTTACCCATTCAAAAATACCGCCATACAGATTTAATACATTTTGATAACCTGCTTTTTTAAGCTTTTGCGCAATTTTCTCACTACGCACCCCAATGGAGCAATACACCACAATGGGATCTTGTTTGCCGGGAAGGTGCTCGGTAAGTTGTGCCAGATTAAAATCATTGTAGCCGGCATATATGGCATTTTGCAGGTGGCTCACACTGTATTCCTGCCATTCACGAGAGTCGATCAGGGTATATTGTTCTTTATTGAGGCATAGTTCTTCAACGGAGATATAGGGGATATCTCCTTTATTGTAAAGGTTCAAAACTGTTTCCAGTGATTTTTGACTAAAAGCATTTCCCAAAACCAGAACAAAATAACAAAAAAGTAACCATTCTTTTTTCATACTGTTTTTTACGTTACGGTTCCCTGGCAGCTACTTCCTGCACCGGCTGTACAGCCATAACAATGTTGTGATATAATAATATTGCGATTTTGTAGCACCTCTTCATTGTATGCCGATATGTGTTTTACTTTAGAATTTACTTTCAGGCCCAGCATCTGGTTAAAATCGCAGTCGTAGAGCCACCCGTCCCAGCTTACCGATATGGTGTTGGTGCACATTACGTTGGTCACTGCAGAGGGATTAAACGCTTCTACCAGAGCATACATATAATCTTCATAATTGTCGGAAGCAATGAGATATTCCAGAAACCGGCTGATGGGTAAATTGGTAATGGCGAAGAGATGATTGAAATCGATATCAAAATCTTCTTTTAGGGCCGTTTTAAAATCGCGTTCCATCGCCTGTTGGTCTGAAGGCAAAAATGCTCCTGAAGGATTATATACCAGATCCAGTATGAGTCCGCTACCTTCCCGGCCATAGCCCACGGCATTAAGCATTTTAAGTGCTTTGATGGAAGCATCAAAAACACCGTCGCCCCTTTGTTTGTCGGTTTTACCGCGTTTGTAAAAAGGTAAGGACGACACTACGTGAATACGGTGTTTTTTAAAGAATTCAGGCAGGTCGTGATACTTTTTATTAGCTACGATGATCGTAAGGTTCGATCGAACGATGAAGTCTTTAATTCCCGCTTTGGCAGCCTCTTCTACAAACCATCGGAAATCTGGGTTCATTTCGGGGGCACCGCCGGTGAGATCGAGGGTATGTGCCCCGGTGTTTTTTATCACGTTCAGGCACTCCTGCATAGTTTCACGGGTCATGATCTCTTTGCGATCTGGCCCTGCATCTACATGACAATGGCTACAAACCTGATTGCACATATACCCTACATTTATTTGAAGGATCTCCAGTTTTTTGGGCTTCAGGGGGAATTGCCCCATAGCAGCGATCTTTTCTTTAAAAGTAGGCAACTCGCCATTAGCAAAAATCCCGTTAGAAAGGTATTCCAATTGCTTTTCCGTATTTGCCAGTTCATTTTTACGGGCTTTCAGTGATTTTACGGCCATATAAAGAGGGGCTTTATCAGGTATGTAATCCGGTTACATACTCAATTTATCATATTTATTCATCATTTGAACACCGTGTACCAGTGAAGCGCCGCTTCTTATTGCAGAGGCCACGTGTACTGCTTCCATCATTTCTTTTTTATCTATACCTCGTTGCAGGCCGTCTTTGGTATAAGCATCAATACAATAAGGACATTGAACCACATGCGAAACGGCAAGAGCGATCAACGATTTTTCACGGGCAGATAAGGCACCTTCTTCAAAAACTTTTCCATAGTATTCAAAAAAGCGGTTGCCAAGTTCTTCGTTCCACTCGGTTATATTTCCAAATTTTTTAAGGTCTGCGGGATCGTAATATGTTTTTTGCATAGTAAATTAATTAAAGGCCTAAATATACTCAATCCGATACGAATACTTTTCAGTTTGACGTAGCTAAATAGCATACTTTACACAAAGCCTTCTTTTTTTAACGATACATTAGTAAAACAGATTTTAGTAAATTGGTGATGAATATATAATTTACCCTTGTTTTTGTAGTAAATGTATTTATGTTCAACCTATTTGTAAAATAGATCTAATCTGGTAATACATCTGTTTTCGGGTGTATTTATGGTTAAATACAACGTATGTCAGATTCGAAAAAAACAATAGTCAAGACTTACCGGGAAAAGTATCGGCCTCAATTTCATTTTTCACCTTTGGAAAAATGGATGAATGATCCTAACGGACTGGTATATCATCGTGGGGTATATCATTTATTTTATCAATATTACCCTGAAGGCGTTGTATGGGGGCCCATGCATTGGGGGCATGCTGTGAGCAGAGATTTGATACATTGGGAACAGAAAGCCATAGCTCTGTATCCGGATGTACATGGATGGATATTTTCGGGCTGTGCCGTGGTTGACATACACAACTCTTCTGCATTGGGGACACTACAGAACCCACCTCTGGTAGCCGTATTCACCTATCACAATGAAGAGCGTAAGAAAAAAGGATTTACCGATTATGAAACGCAGGGGATCGCGTATAGTGTGGATAATGGGGAAAGCTGGCAGAGCTACAAGCATAACCCCGTGCTTGCTAATAAGGAAAGTATCAAAGATTTCAGGGACCCTAAAGTTTTCTGGTATGAGAAAACACAGAAATGGATCATGGTACTGGTGGCTGGAGACCATGCCCGTTTTTACAGCTCAGAAAACCTGATCACCTGGAACTATCTAAGTGCATTTGGTTATGAGCAGGGGGCGCATGGAGGTGTCTGGGAATGCCCTGATCTTTTTCCGTTACCGGTTTCTATAACCGGAGAAGAAAAATGGGTACTCCTTATAAGTATTAATTCCGGTGCGCCCAACGGAGGCTCGGGCACACAGTATTTTATTGGAGATTTTAACGGGGAGGTCTTCGTGTCGCCCCAAACAGAACCGCAGTGGCTGGATCATGGTACAGATAATTATGCTACCGTTACTTTTAACAATGTTCCTGACGAAAAACGCATTTGTATAGGCTGGATGAATAACTGGAACTATGCCGAAAAAGTACCCACCCACCCGTGGAGAGGTGCCATGACACTCCCCAGAGAATTGTCTCTGCAAGAAATACGCGATACCTGGTTTTTATGCAGCTATCCGCTATCGGCTTTTGAAAAGCTTAAAGATACAGTGCATACCGTACGTAAGAAAGTGGAAATTGTAAAAGCTTGTGGTTTTGACGGATCTTTTAATCAATGTGAGGTACGGTTTCATACTACTGGGCAGGATTTTGTAATAGAATTTTCCAATGCGGAAAACGACATTTTTTTCATAGAATGTAACCGAAGAGAAAAGCGATTTCATGTTAATAGAACACAGGCGGGCCAAACCGGTTTTGCAGAAAGCTTTGCAGAGGGGCCTCATACCATGCCCATACCACTTTTACCGGAAGGGGCTATTGAGATACGGATTATTTTGGACTGGTCATCAATTGAGATATTTTTAAATAAAGGACAGTATGTAATGACTCAGCAGGTTTTCCCACGATCTTTTTTTACCAGGTTACAATTTAAAAACCGGGATACAGCTCAGCCTTTGCAAATTATAAACCTGATGCATTATAAAGTGAAGTCTGTGCGGTAGGGTGGTAATTTTGGTTTTTTTAGGGTGAGACACAAATATGAAATAAAAAAACCGCCTCATTAACCAAATGAGACGGCTTCTTTTCTTAACGTGGTACCTCCAGGAATCGAACCAGGGACACACGGATTTTCAGTCCGTTGCTCTACCAACTGAGCTAAGGTACCAGTTGCTTTCAATAAGGCTGCAAATATAATTTCAAATTTAATATAACCAAAAGAAATTTGAAAAAAATCGGTTTTGTAAATTTACAACTTTTAGTCAAATCATGAATCTTGTTATTGATGTAGGGAATACATTTACCAAAATAGCAGTCTTTAGTGAAGGTCTGCCGGTATTTGAACAACAAATCCACCCTGAGGCTCTTCGGGAAACTGTGGCTGTTATTTGTGAACGTTTTCCGGTGTCAGCCGGCATCCTGGCTTCGGTAGGAGTACCGGTAACCCCTATGCCTGCTTGGAATGTTTCTTTGCAAAAAGTAATCGTGCTTAAAGCTGATACTCCGGTGCCTTTTACCAACAAGTATCATACACCACATACTCTGGGGGTTGACCGTATAGCGCTGGCAGCAGCGGCCGTATCTACATATCCGGGAAAAAATGTACTGGTCATTGATGCAGGCACCTGCATTACTTACGATTTTGTGAATCGGGAAGGCGAATACCTGGGAGGAGCCATTGCTCCGGGATTGCAAATGCGTTATAAATCATTACCTCAATTTACGGCTGGCCTGCCTTTGGTGGATCATCGTCTTATTCCGGAAGATTATATAGGTACTACTACGCAAAGTGCTATTTTATCAGGAGTGTATTTCGGACTGGTTAACGAAATTAATGGGGTAATTGCCGAATATTCAAAAAGATTTATAGATTTAACAGTTATTTTAACAGGCGGGGATATGCAAATTTTGTCTATAAAGTTAAAAAGTACCATATTTGCCAATCCTAAATTTTTATTAGAAGGTCTGAATTACATTTTAGAATACAATAAACACTAGATGATTAGAAAGTTTTTTATTGTGATGGCACTGGTTTTTTGCTCATCCGTAAAGGCACAACAAGGATCAGCTTCTCCATATTCTTTTTTTGGTATTGGTGAGTTGCGTTTCAGAGGAGTAGCAGAAAACCAAATGATGGGGGGAATAAGTGTTTATGCAGATAGTATAGGCCTTAATTTACGAAATCCGGCAACGTATGCCGGCCTTAAATATACAGCTTACTCCATTGGAACTTCGTATGCCTCTTTTAATTTTACCTCAAATACCAGTTCTGAAAATACAGAAACGTATGCTTTTGATCATCTTGCACTGGGATTTCCGCTTAGTAAAAAAATGGGAATGGGTTTTGGTATCGTACCTTTTACTTCTGTAGGATACAGACTTTCCTTTTTAAACGACACTCAGGAACCCAACGTGTTTGATCGTTTTTCAGGAGAAGGAGGTGTGAACCGTGTTTTCGTGTCTTTGGGTTATGCTATTACCAGGAACCTTCATTTTGGTATTACCGGTAACTATGATTTTGGCCGCATTGAAAACCGTGTGGTAAGGGCAACAGAGGGGGTGCAACTGGGAACCCGGGAGATCAACAGCTCTCAACTGCGGGGTTTTGATATAAACCTTTCCCTTAACTACCAAACAAAAATCAATGATAAGCTTACCGGGTATGCCACTTTTATATTTTCACCCGAGGCTGATCTCTCATCAGAGAACGAGCGAGAGTTTTCTACTGTTACCTTTCTGAGGGACCGCGAAGTGCCTAATGAAACCCAACAGGTAGATCTTGATGCCCTGGGATTAGCGAGAACAGACCTTACCTTACCTACGGCTGCCACTTTTGGGCTTGCCGTGGGAGAACGCAATAAATGGTTCTTTGGTGCTGAATATGAATTAAAAAAAACTAGTAACTTTGAAAATCCCTTTCTGGATATAGACCGGATAAACTATGAAGATGCTACCCGGTTCTCTGCCGGAGGGTTTTTTGTGCCACAATTCAATTCTTTTTCAAGTTATTGGAAAAGAGTAACTTATAGGGCGGGAATTCGTTATGAAGAGACGGGTATCCGCGTTAATAATTTGCCTGTAAATGACTTTGGCATTACTTTTGGATTAGGTTTACCCCTGGGACTTTCAAAAGTAAATGTTGGTTTTGAGGTAGGACGAAGAGGGACCACTTCTGCCAACAGAGTTGAAGAAAATTATTTTAGAGTAAACCTGAGCCTGTCTTTAATAGACCGATGGTTTGAAAAAAACAAATATCAGTAACAACATAAAATTCAAAGAGATGAAAAAGAAGTTAGTAATGTTTTTGTTCGGTTTGGGAGCCGCGACTGGCGTTGTTTTCAGTCAGGCCCAGAACCCGGAGTGTATGACTAATCTTTCTATCTTTTCTGAGCATGCAAAAGTAAAAAACTATGATGCAGCCCTTGAGCCTTGGAAAATGGTGAAAGATAACTGTCCTGAACTACATGTGGCAACCTATGTGTACGGCGAACGCATATTAAAAGCCAAGATCGAAAAGGCAACAGGAGCCGATAAAGATGCATTTATAGATATGCTTTTATCAGTATATGATGACGGCCATAAGTATTTCCCAAAGAAATTTAGCTTTGCCGATGCCGCTTCTGATAAGGCGATTTTAATGTATGATGAAAAAATAGGAAGTGATGAAGACCTGTTTACTTTATTAGATGAGGCTTTTAAAAAAGATCGTTCTAATTTTCACAATCCCAAAGCATTGTACCTGTACTTTTCTGTGTTGGTAGATCTTCATAATGCCGGTTCCAGAGATCTGCAACTGGTGTTCGATACCTACGATGAAGTAACAGAAAAGATTGATGAAGAAAAGAATAAGCTGGCTAATAATATAGATGCCCTGCTGGCTAAAGAAGAAGCGGGTACATTAAGTTCTAAAGAAACCAAAAGGCTTAAAAGAGATCGTACCAATTCAGAATCTTATGAAAAAATAAGCGGTAGTATTGATGCCAAACTGGGGAATCTGGCAGATTGTGAAAAACTGATCCCGCTGTACCAGAAGAACTTTGAGACCAAGAAGGATGATGCCGTTTGGTTAAAGCGTGCAGCCGGAAGAATGGATGCAAAAGAATGTACTGATGACCCTCTGTTTGTACAACTGGTAGAAGCCCTCCACGCCCTTGATCCTTCGGCAGATTCGGCCTACTATCTGGGATTACTGAATGATAAAAATGGAAAAAGTTCGGAAGCAATTAAATATTACAATGAAGCTGTTGAGCTTCAGACCGATAAGTATAAAAAAGCCAAAATACTTTACAAAATTGCTACAAAACTTAAAAAGAGAGGTCAAAAAAGCAGTGCTTACGGGTATGCTAAAAAAGTATTACAAAACCAACCCTCCATGGGGGCTGCATACCTGCTAATTGCAAGTTTGTATGCAGATAGTGCCAATGAATGTGGTTCTACACCTTTTGAGAAAAGGTCTATATATTGGAAAGCGGCAGAATATGCACGCAAAGCAGGCAAAGTAGATCCCTCCATTGCCGATAAAGCAAAAAGTGCCGCCAATAGCTACAATCAAAGAGCACCCAGTAAGCAGGATATCTTTACTCAGGGTATGTCTGGTAAGGTAATTACCTTTTCATGCTGGGTAGGAGGAAGTGTTACGGTTCCCACCCTGTAATGACACCTTTTTATAAACATATTTTTAGATACATTGTCACGGTTTTTACTGTGACAATGTTTTTTTCATGTGAAGGCAATATAAAAGACGTTAGAAACATTACGGCCAATAAAAAATTCCCCGAAGGGGTAGCCGAAGATTTTTTCCTGATCTATACAGATTCAGGTCGGGTAAAAGCAACCCTCACCAGCCCGTTAAATGAAAACTTTTCTAATCAGGTATTTCCTTATCAGGTATTTCCTAAAGGCTTAAAAGTGAATTTTTTTGATGAAGAAAATAACAAAAGCACCATTACGGCAGATTACGGGATTATTTATTCTCAAACAAATTTGATAGATTTACAGGGAAATGTGGTGTTGGAGACCCATGACGGGAAACGACTGGAAGCACCACAGATCTATTGGGATCAAGATAATCAGTGGATTTTTACCGAGAGTACTTTTGTTTTTACCAATCCCGAAGAGGGTAATATTATTAACGGAGAGGGTATAGATTTTAATAAGAACTTTAGTGTGGCCAATGCCCATAAAACATTTGGTGTCATAGCCATAGAAGACAAATAAAACATAACATGAAATTTTTCAGGATTTTTGAGATTGTGTATCTTGTAATAGCCGTAATATCTGTAATAGAGGTAGTAAAAGGCTGGGAGCAGGATCGTAATCGTGCATATATCTTTCTGGCATTTGCCGTTGTATCCATTTTTATGTTCTTTTTCAGACGGTACTACCGCAAAAAATTTGAGCGGCGTAAAAATCAGGAATAAATGGATCTTTCCATAGTTATTATTGTAACGTCTCTGGTGCTATCTGCCTTTTTTTCCGGTATGGAGATCGCATACGTATCCTCCAACAAAATACATATTGAGCTGGAAAAGAAACAGCAGGATTGGCTGGCCAGAGTACTTACGCTCATAACTAAAAAGCCTTCTAAGTTTATCGCCACTATGCTGGTGGGTAACAATATTTCTCTGGTAGTTTATGGTTTTTATATGGGAGAGGCCATTATAGCCTGGTTGTTCCCTGAATACCAGTCATTCAGCCAGAAGCCTTTTCATGTTATTACCTGGCAAACAGTTATCTCAACACTGCTTATACTGCTTACGGCAGAGTTTCTTCCCAAAGTGTTCTTTCAGATATATGCTAACACATTCCTCAAATTGTTTGCCGTTCCGGCATATTTTTTTTACTGGTTGTTCACACCCATTTCTGAATTTGTTATCTATGTGTCCGATTTTGTATTGAAGATCTTTTTTAAAAGCAAAGGCGATCGTATCCAATTGGCATTTAGTAAAGTAGAGTTGGGAGATTATATTTCCGAACAAATGGAATCTGTAAACGATGAAGATGAAGTTGATACGGAAATACAAATATTCCAGAATGCCCTGGAGTTCTCTGAGGTAAAAGCTCGGGAAGTGATGGTTCCCAGAACAGAGATCATGGCCGTAGAATTACATGAAACCCCTGAAACGCTTACCGGATTGTTTACCAAGACCGGATATTCGAAAATACTGGTCTTTAAAGACACTATAGACGATATAATAGGGTATGTGCATTCTTTTGAATTGTTTAAAAAACCCAAAACCATCAAAAGCATGTTAATGCCGGTAGAATTTGTGCCGGAGACTATGCTTATCAATGATGTTTTAAATGTTCTTATCAAAAAGCGAAAAAGTATTGCTGTAGTTCTGGATGAATACGGAGGCACATCGGGTATTATGACAGTAGAAGATATTGTGGAGGAACTTTTTGGAGAAATAGAAGACGAGCATGACTCTATTGAGCTTACCGATGAGCAGATAAGCGAGAGTGAATTTATATTTTCGGCAAGGCTCGAGGTTGATTACGTGAATGAAGAATATCGTCTGGATCTGCCCAAAAGTGAAAATTATGAGACCCTGGGTGGGCTCATTGTACATCAATTAGGAGAGATACCCGAAAAAGAAGAGGTCGTTACCGTAGGTGCTTATAAATTCACCGTAAAGGAGGTGAGTAACACTAAAATAGAAATACTGCATTTAAAAGTGTTGGACGACGCGTAAAAAAAGCCTTAATTTAAACGCAAACAGGTTTTTATTGTTCCAAAAAAATGGTATTTTCGCCAACTGAATTTTATAAAAGTAATGACAGATGGCAATTCTTGAAAAAATAAGAAATCGTTCGCTAATCCTCATTCTGGTAATTGGTATGGCACTTTTCGCATTTGTAATATCAGACTTGTTCCGAAATCAGGGTTTTGGTACTTCCAAGTCGGTAATAGCAGAGATCAACGGTACAGACCTTAAGATAGATGATTTCAGACAACGTGTAGAATCGCTGTCCAGGGCTTATGGCCCTAACACATCTACCATTCAGGTAGTAAATCAGGTATGGAACCAGGAGCTGAGAAAAACACTGCTTTCCGAAGAATATGAGAAATTAGGACTGGGTGTGGAAAGAGATCAGATCATAAGTGTGGTAAAAGCCAATCCGTCTTTTGCGTCCAATCCAACTTTCCAAAACGAAGCCGGTCTTTTTGATGAAGGTAAGTTTATAGAATTTATCGCCGATCTTAAAGATAACGACCCTCTTCGATACGAACAATGGAAACAACAGGAAACAGCCCTTATTGAGGGAGCCAGGGAACAAATGTACTTTAACCTTATAAAAGGGGGGATGTTCTCAACACTTCAGGAAGGTGCTCAGTATTATCGTTTTCAGTCTGATAAAATTGATATTAAATATGTACGTGTGCCTTATACCAGTATTCCCGACAGTGCGGTTACCGTAACAAAGAAAGAGATCCAGAGTTATATCAATTCTCATAAGTCTGATTTTGAAGAAGAAGCCTCCAGAGATATACGTTATGTGCTTTTTGAAGAAAAACCTTCTCTGGAAGATGAAGAAGAAGTTAAAAACCGTATAACAGCTTTACTGGATGACAGCGTAGAGTATAATAGCACTACCGGAAAAAATGATACTATTCCCGGTTTCAGAAAGACTACCAATCTGGAAGATTTTGTCAACCGGCATTCCGATGTCAGGTATGATTCCAGCTATATCGCTAAGAAAGAACTTCCTGCTATGTTTGCCGACACCCTGTTTAATCTCGCGGTTAACCAGGTATATGGCCCGTATAAAGACGGCAACAATTATAAGATATCGCGTATGGTAGCCAAACAACCTGAAGGTTCGGTGAAGGCAAGCCATATTCTTGTCGCATATGAAGGGGCTGCCCGTGCAAACCCCGATATAAAAAGAACAAAAGAAGAAGCAGAAAGCAGGGCTCAAGAACTTCTGGCGCAGGCAAAAGCCAACCCTGATGCTTTTACAGAGCTGGCACGTGATAACTCAGACGGGCCATCAGCACCCCAGGGAGGAGATCTTGGATACTTCGAACAGGGTGATATGGTAAGCAGTTTTAATGATTTCTGCTTTAATAACGGTGTAGGAGCTATAGGACTGGTGGAAACCGATTTTGGTTATCACGTGATTCGTGTAGATGATAAAAGAGATATTGTTTTTATTGCTACCGTATCTCAAAAACTTGAACCTTCTGAGAAAACCAGTAATGAGCTTTTCACTAACACCACAAAATTTGAAATGGCGGTGACAGAGGGTGATTACGAGGCCATTGCGAAAGAAAGTTCATATGCCATAAGACCGGTGAATAAAATTAAGGCAATGGATGAAAGCCTTCCCGGTTTAGGCAATCAGCGTGCTGTTGTGCAATGGGCCTTTGAAGAAGATAGAAAAGTAGGTGACGTAAGCAGATTTACCCTTCCTAACGGATATGCCGTAGTGCAGGTAACCGCTAAAACTAAAAAAGGAGTAATGAGTCCGGAAGAAGCCTCTACCCGTGTGATCCCTATTCTTAGAAAACAGAAAAAAGCAGCAAAGATCATAGAAGAAAACAGTTCGGTAAACTCTTTGGATGCGCTTGCCAGTGCCAATAATGTACAGGTAAATGCAGCTTCCGCCATAACCTTGAGTTCACCTACCATTGCCGGAGCAGGAAGAGAGCCAAAAGTAATTGGAAAAGGTTTTGGATTAAAGGAAAATGAAGTTTCAACACTCATAGAAGGTGAGAGCGGGGTCTTTATGATCCAGGTAACCAAAAAAGACAGTGCTGTAGAACTGGATAATTACAGTACTTTTGCCAACACGCTTAAAACCAATATGCGTAACCGCGTGAATATTGAGGTTTTCAATGCACTTAAGGAAGCAGCTACTATAGAAGATAAAAGAGCTGAGTTCTATTAATGATCTTACATAAAATAATATAATATTCTGAAAAAGCCTTTTAAAAGGCTTTTTTTATAAGAGCATATCTTTAAAAGGAATGATGGTTGTGTAATCACGATCAGTAAAATACTTTTGAGAAGTATTTTCACCGGTAACCAGTATAAAATCCCCTCCCCAGGCGCCGAGGCTTTTTATGGTTCCCCCGGTATAGCCATCAAAAAGCTGTTTTTTTATAGTGGGTAACCCCAGTGCACTTGAAATCAGGTTTTCATGTTCCTGAAGTAAAACTTCAAAATCGTTGAGGGTACTGCATTGTAGTATGCTATTGGTTATCGAAGTTATCTTACGCGCCAGTTCCTTTTTATCGGCTCCTGTTTTACGATATTGTAAAATACCTTCTCTACTGTTTTGTTTTTTGTTTAGATGCACAAAGAAGAGTTTATCCCGAAAAGAAGGGGAAAAGGCTACTTCCTTAACAGAAGGCTTTCCGTTCTTGATCTGGTAGGTGAGTGGGTATGTATGGTTGGCACAGGCTATATCATACCCGCTACCCGGAAAACTCTCCCAAAGTAAGCGGTAAGGGTCAACTTCGGCCCATAGTGCAATATTGTTAATGAGAGTAGATGAAGATCCCAGTCCCCAGTTTCTTGGGAAAGTAAGGCGAGTGGTTACCTGATATCCGTTTGTTCCGGAAAGGAACCGGGGGTTTAGGTTTCGGGCTGCTCTCAGTACATTTTTAAGCGTTCGGGTTTCGGGCTGCTTGTCTGCAGCCGTCTCTCCATCCCTGTTTTCTTTTGAAATATCAACAGGGAGTTGTACCGTGTACCAAGTTTTGTTTTCATGATCAAGGCTTTGCCATGAAATACAGTTTTTTTTCTGTTCTTTAACTTCCAGAAACTGCCCAAAACGTACGGGAAACGCAAGGCTCAGGGCGCCATCAAGCACGGCGTATTCTCCCGTTAGCAATAGTTTTCCGTTGCTGTAGAATTTTTTTAGCATCAGGCTTTTTGGCGTATGCGGTTAAATTCGTTTACCACCAGGCTGTGGCTTACCGTTTTATCTTTAAAAAAGTTTACAAAATACGTTTTTTCTTCTTCTGTGGCTTCAAGCTGATTAAGTATATTGAATAAATGCATTTTCATATGCCCTTTCTGTATCCCGGTGGTAATAAGGGAGCGTATAGCAGCAAAGTTTTGTGCCAGCCCGGCTACGGCAACGATCTGCATAAGTGTTTTTGCTCCCGGATTTCCAAGCATTTCCAAAGCCAGTTTTACCAGAGGGTGCAGTTGTGTGAGTCCGCCTACGGTTCCTAAAGCCAGAGGGATCTCAATAGAAAAAGTGAATCTTCCATTCTCTGTACAGGCTTTGGTAAGACTGGAGTAGGCTCCGTTTCGGGCAGCATAGGCATGAACTCCGGCTTCTACCGCCCTAAAGTCGTTCCCGGTAGCCAGTATAACGGCATCAATACCATTCATGATGCCTTTATTATGAGTGACTGCACGATAAGGTTCGTGGCAGGCTATATTTACGGCCTGCACAAATTTATCGGCAAATTCCCTGGGGGTTACACTCTCGTCTTCATTTAGCTGGTCAATGTCGCAGCTTACAGAGGCTCTCACAAGGCAATCGGGAACATAATTGGAGAGTATGCTCATTACTACCTCTATATTTCTTTCTTTCTCTAAAAAACCGTTATAGGAAGAGGCTTCATTAACCAGGGTTTTTGCCAGTTGTTCCAAACAGGAATTTATAAAATTGGCACCCATGGCATCCAGAGTTTCAAAGGTGCAGTGCAACTGGTAGTATCCCTGTATTTTGTCTGTTTTATTACGCAGTTGTATATCAAGTAACCCACCTCCTCTTTTTTCCATATTTGCCGTAAGCGGGGCCAATGCTTTTTTTAGCAATGGCTTTACATATTCAAAAAATATGATCAGTTTTTCCGAAGCGCCTTTGAACATGAAGTGAACCTGCCCTATTTTTTCAGTACTAATAACCTCTGCGGTAAAACCGCCCCGTTCCTGCCAGAACTTAGCTGCTTTACAGGCAGCAGCTACCACAGAACTTTCTTCTATAGCCATAGGTATGGCATATACATGGCCATTTATAAGAAAATTAGGAGCTATCCCGAAAGGGAGGTAATAATTGGTTATGGTATTCTCAATAAACTCATCGTGTAAACGCTGTAGCCGGGTGTCCTGATTCCAGTATTGCCGTAATAGGTTTTTGGCCTTTTCCGGGTTCTCAAAATAGTTTTCGGCCAACCATTGTATTTTTTGATCTTTAGTGCGTTTAGAAAAGCCTTCTACAAATCTGTTCATCTCATTCCAGGATTTCGCGAAGTGCAAAGATAGCAAATATGAAAGCTATTGCGGTTTGCTCTTTTTTGTGCGATTTATCATATAAATACTTTGATGTTTAACGAAAAAAGTTATTTTTTTTGTGAAATTATTAGTAAACTTGACGGTTTTTAATCAATTTTTAAAATACATGAGAAAATTTATTACGCTTTTCTTTATTCTCATCACCTCCGGTACCTTAATCCAGGCTCAAAACCAACAATTTACACTCGAAGAAATTTGGAATGGAAGTTTCAGGACCCAAGGTATGGATGTGTTGCGCTCCCTTAAAAACGGAAAACAATATGTAGTTCTTAACTTTGACAGAGCGGCCGGAGCTACCACGGTAGATAAATACGATTATAAAACCCTTGAAAAAGTAGGCACGATCGTATCCTCGGCAGACCTTAAAGAAGTTTCCCGGTTTTCTTCTTATGAATTTAGCCCGGATGAAAGTAAACTCATGCTGGCAACAGAGGTAACCCGTATTTACCGATATTCAACACTGGGTAAATACTATGTGTATGATATAGAAAGTAAAGATCTTACCCTTATATCAGAAGACAAAATTCAGGAACCTGCTTTTTCTCCCGATGGGACCAAAGTAGCCTATGCCAAAGACAATAACCTGTATATAAAAGACCTGCTTAGCGGAGATACCCGGCAAATTACATCTGATGGGAAAAAGAACCACATCATAAACGGTATTACCGATTGGGTATATGAAGAAGAGTTTGGCTTTGTAAAAGCATTTGCCTGGAATGCCTCCGGAACACACCTGGCATACATTCGTTTTGATGAAACCGAAGTTCCCGAGTTTTCAATGGATGTATATGGTAAAGACTTGTATCCCGATCAACATGTATTTAAATATCCAAAAGCGGGAGAAGTAAATGCTACCGTATCCCTGCATATTTATGAATTGGCTTCAGGAACCACGCAACAGCCAGACCTGGGTAACCCCTATTATATTCCCAGAATTAAATGGACCGAAGATCCCAATGCATTAAGTGTAACTACCATGAATCGCCACCAAAACGATCTGAAACTGTTGCGATATCATACCGAAGATAAAAAAGTGACTACCCTTTTACACGAAGAGGATGAAGCGTATATTGATATTACAGATAATCTTACCTTTCTCAATGACAATAGCTTTTTATGGACCAGTGAAAAGGATGGTTACAATCATATCTATTTGTACGACAGGGATGGTAAATTGATCCGGCAGATTACTTCTGGAAATTGGGAAGTAACCCATTTTTACGGATTCAATCCAAAAGAAGGCAAAGTCTATTATCAATCTACCGAAACCGGTTCTATTAACCGGGCCGTATATTCCATAGGTATTAATGGTAAGGGGAAAAAACCGCTGGCAGATAGAGTGGGTACCAACAGTGCCGTGTTCAGTGCAGATTACACGTATTTTATCAATACCTTTTCCAATGCCAACACTCCTTATCGGTACACCCTGCACAGATCAAAAGACGGAAAAGAGTTAAAAGAAATTGTAAATAACAATGTTCTTTCTGAAAAATTAAAAGGATATGAGATCTCAGAAAAAGAATTCTCTACCATTCGTATTAACGGTAATGACCTGAACATGTGGATGATAAAACCGGCAGACTTTGACCCCAATAAACAATATCCCGTGTTTATGTTTCAGTATAGCGGCCCCGGCTCCCAGCAGGTAGCCAACCGGTGGATTGGTATTAATGACTATTGGTATCAAATGCTGGCACAGCAGGGATATATCGTAGTGTGTGTAGATCCGCGTGGTACAGGCTTTAAAGGGGCTGCGTTTAAAAAAGTTACTTATAAAGAACTGGGTAAATACGAAGTAGAAGATCAGATTGCCGCAGCAAAAGCCCTGGGAGAACGCCCATATGTGGATGCCTCCCGAATAGGTATTTGGGGCTGGAGTTATGGTGGTTTTATGTCTTCCAATTGTCTTTTAAAAGGGAACGATGTATTTAAAATGGCCATTGCCGTAGCACCCGTAACCAGCTGGCGTTTTTATGATACTATTTATACCGAACGCTATATGCGCACCCCTCAGGAAAATGCATCCGGTTATGACGATAACTCTCCTATCAATTTTGTAGATAGATTAAAAGGTGCCTATCTTTTGATACACGGTACAGGTGATGACAATGTACATGTTCAGAATACCATGCGAATGGTAGAAGCACTTGTACAGGCTAATAAACAATTTGACTGGGCCCTCTATCCTGATAAAAATCACGGTATTTACGGAGGCAATACACGCCTGCAACTCTATACCAAGATGACCAATTTTATAAAGGAGAACCTGTAACGAACCAAACGTACATATATAATGTCAAATACTTCTAAACTTACCCATGAAAAAGAGCTTTTCGGGCACCCCGTAGGTCTTTACATTTTGTTTTTAACCGAAATGTGGGAGCGTTTTTCCTACTATGGGATGCGTGGGATACTCGTTCTGTATTTAACCGCTAAAACTGTTGGGGAAAACCCCGGCCTGGGATGGCTGGATGCAGAAGCACTTTCTCTATATGGCTGGTACACCATGCTGGTCTATGTAGCTTCTATTCCCGGAGGGATCATAGCAGATAAAATTATAGGACAGAAAAGAGCCGTGATGATTGGCGGACTTCTGTTGGTTGCAGGACACGGAATTTTATCAATAGAAGAAATGTGGGCCTTTTATTCCGGATTGGGACTTATTGTTTCAGGGGTGGGAATGTTAAAACCCAATATTTCCACTCTCGTGGGAGGTTTGTATCGTCAAGGAGATGAAAGAAGAGACAAAGGGTTCTCCATATTTTATATAGGGATCAACGCCGGGGCTGCACTGGCCAGTCTTGTCGTGGCTTTTATAGCCGATCTATACGGATGGCATGCCGGTTTTGGCCTGGCAGCCATAGGGATGGTATTGGGCCAGGTAGTGTATATGACAGGGCAAAAGTACCTGGTGCATGTAGGTAACAAACCCAAACCCAAAAAAGAAGAAAACACATCAGACGTTTCTATTGGCCAGTTGTTCAAAAACCTTCTCACAACTCGGGTTCCCTTGTTTATTACCGCTGCCTTATGTCTATTCTCGGTGTACTGGACCATGTTTAAAAGTATTGCTTACGGACTGTTTTTTATATTTCTCTCTATAGTAGTGGGCTTTATGATCACTATTTATCACGATCTTAAGTCTCGCGTAGAAAGGGATCGTTATCTGGTATTACTCCTGTCTTTTATTATTGTGATCGTTTTCTGGGGTGCTTTTGAGCAGGCCGGCGGACTCATGAATTTATATGCTGATAACCGTACCGACCGAATGTTGCTGGGATATGAAATACCTGCCGCAGTATTTCAGTTTTTTAATCCTTTTTATATCATTGTTTTTGCAGTACCCGTAGCCAACTTTTGGATGTGGTGGAAATATCGTGGTAAAGAGGCGTCTTCCCTTTTCAAAATGGCCAATGGGGTTATTATTATGGGGCTGGGCTTTGTTTTTATGGTTTTTGCATCCATGCAATATGAGACCCTAGGAAAATCGGCTATGTACTGGTTGGCACTGGCCTATCTTTTTCATACCCTGGGAGAGCTTTGTGCATCTCCCGTAGCACTCTCATTTATCACCAAACTGGCTCCCGTACGATACGGCGCACTCATGATGGGTGTATATTTTGCAGCCACCGGTCTGGGTAATAAAGTGGCAGGTATTATAGGTGAATCTGCTACAGATGCCGGAGAGCTTACCATTTTCTCCGGGATAACCATTTTTTGCGTCATTTTCGGTGTACTGGTTATTTTACTTCTAAAACTTTTAAAACGACTTACCCATAAGGCAGAAGATTTAAAGCGCGGTACTACTTCTGAAGAAAGCGAAGGATTTGAACTGGCAGATAAACAATAAAACATAAGGACATGGATATTACACTTTGGATAATGATTATAGGCTGGGTGTTTGTTTTACTATGGGTACCCTTTATCATTTACACAAATAAAGGAACACACCCCAAAGCCTTGTTTGTACTGTTTTTTGCAGAAATGTGGGAGCGTTTCTCTTATTACGGTATGCGGGCCCTGCTTATTCTTTATATGACCAAAGTGCTTTTTATAGATATGGCACAGAATGTGGCCGAGACCAAGGCCTACGGTATTTATGGCTCCTATACCGCAATGGTATATCTGTTCCCGGTATTAGGGGGGCTTGTAGCCGACCGTTTTCTCGGCTTTAGGAAAACCATACTGTGGGGAGGTATTTTAATGGCCCTGGGACATTTTACCCTGGCCCTTCAGGGTATTGAAGGTCTGGAAGGTAACCTACCTTTCTTTTTTGCCGCACTGGCACTCATCATTATTGGTAATGCATTTTTTAAACCCAATATAAGCTCATTTTTAGGTACTTTTTACGAAAAAGATGATCCGCGTAAAGACGGGGCCTTTTCCATTTTTTACATGGGTGTTAACATAGGTTCCTTTCTCTCTACCCTTACCTGCGGGTATATTGGGCAGCAAATAAACTGGCATTACGGTTTCGGACTTGCCGGTATAGGAATGGTACTCGGGTTGATCATATTCTGGATATTTTCAAGAAAATTTGGAGAAAAAGGACTGCCTCCCAAAGAAGTGCAGGAAGGCTCCGTAAAACTTTTTGGCAGAAAACCCGATATGCCTATAATTGTTTTATCGCTGTTAGCAGTACCCGTATGTGCTTCCATTCTCGATCTGGATGAGCTCATGTCCACCCTCTTACTGGTTATTTCAATATTTATTATTGCCTATCTCATTTACCACGCCGTAACCTTAAAAGAAAAGAAAGAAGGGCAGAGGTTACTGGTAGTGGTTGTATTGTTCTTTTTCCATGCTATTTTTTGGGCACTTTTTGAACAGGCCGGAGGCTCGTTAACACTTTTTGCTGATAAAAATGTAAACAGAGTGGTAGGCAGTACCGAAATACCAGCTTCTATTTTCCAGAGTTTAAACCCGCTTTTCATTATGTTGCTGGCACCACTCTTTTCCTATATATGGCTAAAACTAAATAAGGCCGGAAAAGAACCGAGTACACCAATGAAATTTGTTCTGGGGCTGGTACAGTTGAGTCTTGGTTTTGGTGTAATTGTACTCGGAGCCCGGTTTTTTGCCAATGATCAGGGATTAGTTTCCATCATTTTCCTTGCCGTGATGTATTTGTTACACACTACAGGAGAACTTTCGCTATCTCCCATAGGGTTGTCTATGGTTACCAAGCTCTCCCCTGCAAAAATTGTTGGTTTTGTAATGGGTGCGTGGTTCCTGTCTATATCCCTGGGTAACAAGATTGCCGGATGGATCGGAAAACTAACAACTTCCGAGAGTATTGATGAGAACACACCGGCTGCGGTTACCTTAACCGCCTACTCTGATACCTATTTGGTATGGGGCGTAGGAGTAGTAGCAGGAGCAGCATTACTACTGCTATTGTTGGTGCCCCTTCTTAAAAAATGGATGCATGGCATTCATTAGTATTTTTCCAGTTCCAAAATAAAAGCTCCTTCTTCATAGGTGTCGTGAAAAACAACATTTTCTTCACGGCAGGTGGCCTGCCATCGCTTTTTGAAACCGGGGTAGTTACTGCCATCTGCAATAATTATTTTTGGGCGATACCTTTGTATGAGCCTTTGCAGGTTTAAACGTGGGGAATATCGTAATACCATAACAGGGGCCCTGTGTATTGCCGTGATATGAGCAGAAGAATCGATAATAGCTATTTTATCCTTAAACGAATGTGTGAGGATAGTATCTGTGGTTTTGATACGATACAGCGTTTGGTACCCTTGAACCAGTCTTTGGTTTGCACGGCTGTTAATAGTATTTGGCCGGTATATAGAGAGATGTTTTTTATGATGAAAAACAATTACACTTTGGCGACTTTGATGGAATATGACTACCTGGTTATATTTAGCATGTGTATGTTCCTGATAGATAAAAACAGCTACGAAACTCACGATCCCGGCGATACTAATAGCTGACCGTAATTTGGAGGGTTTTTTAAAAAACATCCATACCGAGATCAGTAAACAATAAGAAACCACCAGATCAAGTTCGCTAAAAGGAATATTTCTGAAAAGAAACGATTCTTTTCCTGCTATCCATTCCACCACATAGTTTATATATTGAATAAGCCCGGAATACGCCTGAGTTAGCCAGTATGGCATGGCATTACTCACAGAGAGTATAATGACCAGTATGCCTATGCTGAGCACAACCCCCAGAACAGGCACAATAAGCAGATTAGACACGAAAAACAAACCGGGGAACTGATGAAAGTAGTACAAACTCAAAGGAAGCAATCCTAATTGTGCAGCGATCGTTACAGTAAGTAACTGCCAGAAATACTTGATGAAACGTATTTTGGGTTTCCAAACCTTCACAATAAGAGGCTGAATACCCAAAATGGAAAAAACGGCAGCATAGCTCAACTGAAATCCCACATCAAAAAGAAAGAACGGATTGATCAACAGCAAAAAGAACATAGATACTGTTAATATATTAGCGGTATTGGTCAGTTTTTTCCGGTTCATGGCAAAGGCCACAAACGAGAACATGGTTACGGCCCTTACCACCGAAGGGGACAAACCCGCTATTAACGCAAAAAACCATAGCAATACCAACGTAATAAGCAACCGGTACATCTGTCCGTTTTTTAACAGTAACAAAGGTGTTAGAGCATAATTGAGCATAAGCAATACAATACCAACATGCAGCCCGGAAACCGCCAGGATATGAATAGCCCCTGCCGCGGCGTAGTTCTCATAGAGGTCTCGTGATATAAACGTTCGTTCTCCCAATAACAAAGCACTTATAACAGCTTTGGTATTTCCCGTAAATCCTGCATCCTGTAATGACTGTTGTATTTTGCGTCTTATACCTTCTGCAACCGAAAGCAAAGAGCGTGCGTGTCCTGTTTTTACCATCGCATCCGGGTTTACATAAACCTGATGAAATATTTGTTGCTTTCTCAGGTAGCCGGCATAGTCAAACTGTCCCGGGTTTACAGGGGGAGGTACAGCAAGTAAACGGGTCCCTACACGATACAGGTCGCCCGATACCGGGACATTAGCAATCGAATCTTTTAAGAGGTTCATAAGGAGTTGGCCTTCCGCTTTTAGAGAATCCAGTTGTAAGATTTGTACTTTGTACCGGTAATAACGTGCTGAAGGGCGCAGAGTACTTTCAATACGTACCAAAAGATTGGCACGGTTTCCCTGATCAATTTTAGAATAATGAAACGAACTGTTTAACGTATTCTTGAGGGAAATGCTGAGCGCTCCTGTTAAAAAGAAAGCGGTAAAAGCAACAATGCTGAATAAAGCCGTTTGCCGGGGATAGCGATTGGCGATTTTGCGAAAAACAAACAAAAGCAGAAAACACGCAGCTACCACTGGAAACAAGCCCTGCGGTGTAGGGTTTGTATAGTAACCATAAAATATTCCCAAGATGAGGAAGAAGGTTATTTGAACACTTCTAAAATTAAGTAATTTCACATGTCAAAATACGGAAAAAACTACATTTTTTCCAAAACCCGCCGTGCTTCTATAAATGCGTAGTTCCAGTAACCTTCATCAAGCGAAGAGATAAGTACACCCCGGGAAGTAGTGGCGTGAATAAACCGAATATCTTTACCCTTTTTACTAACGATCAAGCCTACATGGTTGACTATTTTTTTTCTTTTACCGGTACCAAAAAACAGCAGATCTCCTTTTTCTGCCTGTCTCAGTGGTATTTTCACGCCTTGTTGGGCCATTTGTGCAGAACTTCTGTTAAGAGAAATGTCGTGTTTGCTAAAAGCAGTAAAAACAAGCCCGGAACAATCCATACCCTTATCGGTAGTGCCTCCAAATTTGTATCGGGTACCACTGTAGGATAATGCTGTTCTTACCACGTCATTGGCAAGAGTATTACTAATTTCGGGAATTGTGTTTTTTTCTTTGCTCTTTTCTTCATCTGTGGCAGGTGCCGGTTTCACAACCAGTGTCCGGTTATCAATTATGGGTTTATCCGGCTTTACTTTCACCGTTTTTTTAGAAGATTTACAGCTAAGTAACAGTATAACCAGAACAAAGAGAATAACTTTTTTCATTTAGGGCGGCATTTTATGCAAAATACATAATTTAAACAGATGTCTGCCTGCGTTCTTTTGTTTTACTCACCACAATACGAGCTGTATTTTCGCTGGCGCCCACGCCTCCCAGTTTTTCTTCAAGGGCTTTGTACCGGTGAAAGATACGGGTACGGGTTTCATCGGTAAGTATGCTGGCAAGTTCTTTGGTGAGGTTCTTTTTATGGAGGCGATCCTGAATTAGCTCAGTGACCACTTCTTCATCCATGATAAGGTTTACCAGTGAAATGTATTTTAAAGAAATAATACGTCGGGCTATTTGGTATGATACCCAGTTCCCTTTGTAACAAACTACTTCAGGAACTTTGAAGAGTGCGGTTTCCAGTGTAGCCGTACCGCTGGTTACCAGGGCTGCATAGGACACACTTAGCAGGTTATACGTTTTGTTCAATATAAAATGAACATTTTGCCCTGCTACAAACTCTTCATAAAAAGTGTAATCCAATCCGGGTGCACCGGCAATCACAAACTGATAGTCTTTAAAATCGTCTGCGACACTCAGCATTATAGAAAGCATTTTCCGTATTTCCTGTTTGCGGCTCCCGGGTAGGAGGGCTATAATAGGTTTATGAGGATGCAGTTTGTGTATTTTCCTGAATTCAATATCGTTCGTAGGAGAGAGCTCATGTATGGCATCAATTAAAGGATGCCCTACAAAATGCACGGGATAGTGATGTTTTTTTTCATAGAAATCTTTCTCAAAAGGAAGGATCACATACATATGGTCAACATCCCTTTTTATGGCTTTTATCCGGCTTTCTTTCCAGGCCCATATTTGCGGAGAAACATAATAATGAGTAAGATATCCTTGTTTTTTGGCCCATTGGGCGATACGCAGGTTAAAACCGGGATAATCTATAAAAATAAGAGCATCCGGCTGAAATGTACCGATATCTTTTTTACAAAAACGAATGTTCTTGAGAATAGTACTGAGATTAAGCAGCACTTCCAGAAACCCCATAAATGCCAGGTCTTTAAAATGCTTTACCAGTGTACCTCCGGCACTTTGCATAAGGTCGCCTCCCCAGAAGCGTATTTCTGCTTCGGGATCCTGTTTAAGCAGGGCCTTGATGAGATTTGAGCCGTGCAGGTCGCCCGAAGCTTCACCGGCAATGATATAGTATTTCATACGCTTAAAAGTTTGTATAGCAATATGAGCACAGCCGTAAGAAGAGTGGCCAGCAACACCCCGCGGGCCCTGTAATCCCTTTTTAATCTTATAAAAAGGAAAAAAGATACCAGGTTCAAAAGGGCGCCCAGGGCCAGAATGCTACCAGCATTTCCTTCTTCATAGGTAACTATAAAAGCGGTTTTTATAGTGAGTTTTGAATAAGATGACAATATGATAAGGGCTAAAATCACACCTAATACGTTAGAAATGATCCCTACCAGAAAGCCAATAAATATTTCTTTTCTAATCATTAAGGTTCCAAGAGTTTAAATCCTGTATGGCATGGTGTGCAGTGAGATCAAACTGCACCGGAACGACTGATACATAACCGTTAGCAAGGGCCCATTCATCTGTATCCTCTCCTTTGTCTTCATTTATAAATCTTCCGGTAAGCCAGTAATAGTCCCTACCCTGCGGGTTGGTGCGTTTATCAAATTCTTCTGCCCAATGCGCCTTAGCCTGCCTGCATACTTTAACCCCTTTTATCTCCTCACTTGTGAGTTTTGGGATGTTTACATTTAAGACCACACCTTTGGGGAGTCCGTTTTGCAGGGCATTGATAGTGATTTTCCGGGCAAACTGGCTGGCAGCGTTGAAATTGGCTTCCCAGGAGTAGTCACACAGAGAAAAACCTATAGCCGGGATACCTTCTATACCTGCTTCCACAGCGGCACTCATAGTTCCCGAATAAATTACATTAATAGAAGAATTGGAACCGTGGTTAATACCACTTATACAAATATCGGGTCTTCGGTTAAGAATTTCATTTACGGCCAGTTTTACACAATCTGCTGCCGTACCACTACAGGTATATTCAATTTGTTCCCCTTCATCTTCTATAGATATAGGGCTGCAATACAGGGTAGAATTAATAGTAATAGCATGCCCCATGGCAGATTGCGGACTATCAGGAGCCACTACTACCACATCGCCTATTTCGTTCATGACACGTATGAGTGCCCTGAGTCCGGGAGCGGTTATACCATCGTCATTAGTTACCAGTATCAAAGGTTTGCTATTCATAATACGTTATAAATTTTACCATGCAAAAATAGGTAAAAGCAAAGTTATATAATCTTTACTCCATGTTTAACAAAAAATTAGTAACATTGTAATAACGTGGCACGGTTTTTTCTTTAAATTTAAGGTTACCTAAAAAAGGATATTATGAAAAGGAATTTCATTTTTTTTCTGGGAGTTTTTATTATCTCAGCAGCCTCATGTAGTTTTACCAATAAAACCTTTGAAAGTTCAGACAAAGACAAGGTACTTATAGAACTTATTTCTTATGTACTTGAAAAAGGACATTTTGATCCTAAGGACATGAATGATAATTTCTCTGAGAATGTATATTACGATTACATAGAGGCACTTGACCCCCTTAAACGATTCTTCCTGGCTTCGGATATTGAAGAGTTTGAAGCGTATAAATACAAAATAGACGATCAGTTAAAAAGCTCTGACATATCTTTTTTTAATATCACATACAATCGTCTTATAGAGCGTATGAATGAAGCCCGGGAGGTATATGTCAAAGTACTTGAGAAGCCTTTTGATTTTGATAAAAAGGAATCCATAGACACCAAATACGAAGAGATCCCTTATGCTACCAACAAAAAGGAATTAAAAGAAATATGGAGAAAGCAACTTAAGTTTACTACCATTTCGGGATATGCTTCCAGAGTAGAAGATGAAGACAGAAAAGCAAAAGATGACCCGTCGTATGTCAAAAAGTCATTAGCAGAAATAGAGGAAGAGTCAAGAGAATCTACCAGAAAAACATTTGAGGAGTTTTTTACGCTGTATGACGATCTTGAGCGTAAAGACTGGTTTAGCCAGTATCTTAATGCCATTGTAGAGGAGTTTGACCCCCACACTTTTTATTTTGCTCCCGAGGATAAAGATCGTTTTGATATCAATATGTCTGGTAAATTTGAAGGTATAGGGGCCAGATTACAAAAACGAAATGACAATATTCGGGTTTCCGATATCATTTCCGGCGGACCCGCCTGGAGGGGCCAGCATATTGAAGTAGGAGACGAAATACTCAAAGTGGCACAGGGTAATGAACAGCCGGTAAGTATTGTAGGAATGCGTCTGGATGATGCTGTTAAGCTAATTAAGGGGCCTAAAGGCACCGAAGTAAAACTTACCGTAAGAAGGGTAGATGGTACAGTAGAAGTGATATCAATTATCAGAGATGTGGTAGAACTGGAAGAATCGTATGCAAAATCATCTCTTATCAAAAAAGGAGACCGTACTTTTGGGATTATAAACCTTCCCAAGTTTTATATTGATTTTGAAAATTATAAAGAACGCAATGCCGCTTCCGATGTGGCTATAGAAGTAGAGCGACTTAAAAATCAGGGTATGGAGGGGCTGGTCCTTGACCTCCGTGACAACGGAGGCGGATCTTTAAAGACCGTGGTTGATATGGCGGGCCTTTTCATTAAAGATGGCCCCATAGTACAGGTACGAACCACCGGGCCCAACAAAGAAGTACTTAAAGACAGGGACAGCCGGATACAGTGGGACGGACCACTGGTAATTCTGGTAAATGAACTGTCTGCCTCCGCTTCAGAAATACTGGCAGCTGCCATGCAGGATTATAAAAGAGCCATTGTACTGGGAAGCAAGCAAACCTACGGAAAAGGTACAGTTCAAAATGTAATAGACCTCAATCAGTTTCTTCAGAAAAACAATGAATTTGGTGATGTGGGAGCCCTTAAGCTTACTACCCAAAAATTCTATAGAATTAACGGAGGCTCTACACAATTAGAAGGTGTTAAAAGTGATGTGGTGGTTCCAGACCGTTACAGCTATATCCATATTGGTGAAAAAGACCAGGAAAACCCATTACCCTGGGATAAAATTGCTCCTGCAAATTACAGCACCTGGGACGGCTATATAGATTATGAAGCTACTATTGAGAAGAGTAAAAACAGAATGGCTGTAAATGACCAGATAAAACTTATTGATGAAAATGCCAGATGGATACGGGATCAACAGGAAAAATATCAATATTCCCTTAACTACGATGCTTATGTAAAGCAGGTTGAAAACAATGAAGAGAAAGCCAAATATTTTAAAGCTATCTCAGAATATAAAACCAATTTAAGTTTTACATCACTACCTTATGAAAAGAAATTGTTCGAATCAGATACAGTTTTAAAACAAAAAAGAGAACGCTGGCATAAAAACCTATCCAGAGATGTGTATGTAGAAGAAGCTGTAAATGTGTTGGAAGATCTCAAAATAAGTAATATTAAACGAGGAAAACTGGCAGATATAAAAGGATAAAGCAGAAGTTTTTGTAGTTAACAAAAAATAGCGTAATAAATTGTAAAAAACCCCTGAGAGATCAGGGGTTTTTAGTTTTACATAGGGTACCGGGCTAAGTGCCCGATTGGGTTTATTTTTATCCTATCCTGCACATCGGTATATGCAAAGCCCTGCGGCAATTACACAAAAACCATTGACTGATTGACAATCAGCCTGCGAATCGCAGGGAATATTGGGGCAAGAGTCGTCAAAACCTCCTGAAATGATTTTCTGTTCGGTTTTGCTCAAAAGTATCGTGTTTTGTGTTTGTAATAGTTTTTTGATCATGATTAAAAATTATAAGTTAATAAATAAGTTAAAAGGTTGAGAATTAGCACACCTTATCATACAGAAAATGTACTTACCTGTTTGTCTCATTATGTATATTGATACATTCGGGCAAATACACTTTCATTACAAAACGTCTAAAAGTTCTTTCAGGCGGGTTCAGTGCTAACAGTGCTAACAGAGATATGAACGGTTGTCTGGTCACAAAAGCCTACCAAAAATAACTGGCAGTCACTGGTATCAGAGCAGGGAATAGAATAGGAGGGCAACGGCCGCAGCCACCACCTATAGCTTTTTGTTCAGTTTCATTTGGTTTTATACTGTTAATTTTCAGTATTTCCTTCTAAAGCATTACATGTTACCCGTTGCAGTTGGGAAAGTCGCAAACACCACTATTGCAAAAGCCATCTGCAAACTGGCAATCGTCATCCGACTCACATTCCATATCAATACAATATACCGTGCCAGTTCCGTGGGTTTTTCTTTGTTCTTCTTTAGAAAGAAGCGTAATACCTTTTATTTTTGAGATCTTTTTTAACATGAAAAATGTGTTTTAAAAGTTAATAAATGTAATGATGCCCTTATGTTCGGGGCTTATACATAGGTTTTGCATAAAGCCCTAATAAAAATTCATACTTATAAAAAATATGTATGTATAAGCCCGAACACAGGTGCATACAGGGGCAACTTATGGCAAAATGGGTTTTGCCGTGGTATCACTTAAAAAGTGTTACCTGATATGGGGAAACTGTGAAAAAATTCAAAAAAATCATTACTTAACCTTGTTGTACAAAGAAGGCCGGTAATGTACCGTAGGTTTTTTATCCGTAATGGTTAGAGTTTAGGATGCTTACTTTTAAATAGTCAAGGCGTACAGATATACACACATTCACCAACTTCCTGAATGCAGGTACCGCCCAGAAGATCTGCACAGTCTCTCTGGTTGGAACAGGGAACACGTGGACAAAACTCGTCAAAGCCACCTGATATAGCTCTTTGCTGCTCTTTTGAAATTAAAAGCGAGTCTTTTATTTTAGATATTTTCTTTAACATAGGCACTTTTTTAATTGAAAACATTTACGGTATTAAAACCTACGGCATGCAAAACATTTTCCGTAAGTTAGAATGGCAAATAGTGTCATAGCAGACTTCCTGATAACTGTAAGATAATGGTATAGTCTAGCAGGGAAAGTCCTGTTTTACCACTTCCAAAGAAAGGGTATGGGTCGGTAAAGCGCTTTCAAAATACTTCTTTGAAGCTGTTAACTCTTGAAGTATAATACAAAATAAAGGTAATCTAAATTAAAACAAAAAGAAAGCAGTTTCTTACTTTTAACATTGCTTTTTATCTATTTTTAACATAAAATCTGCTAAAACTTCTGCTTCAGGACAGAAAGCATTAGTATGCCATATATTTATTTTTGTAAAGAGCGGGGGGAGTACTTAAAGCATCTTTATTCCGGTAAGATATCATAGCCATAACATTTACTCCATTCCTTTACAAAAATAGCACCTAAAAAAATAATTTGTGCAGTATAATAAACCCATATCATAACGAGAATAAGGGCACTGGCCGAGCCAAATGCAGAGCTCACATCGTTATAACCCACATACCATGCAATTACCGTTTTGCCCAATGCGAAAAGAAAAGCAGTAAACAGGCCTCCTGCCAGAGCCGGTTTCCAGGGTACCTTGGCACTTCCCAGGAGTTTAAAAAATAAAGAAAAGCAAAACGTAAATACAGCCAGGGCAATCAGGTGTTCATAAACTAAAAGTATTCTGTAATCCGTATTAAAATGCTTGGAGTATTTTACCAGGAAACCGTGGGCAAGTGTACTTAACAATAGCAGAAAACCTACCAAAAGAATAAGAAAGATAGAAGTAAGATGCTTTCTCAAGTATTGCGATATCGCTTTTCCTTTTACGCTTTTTATACCCCAAAGGTCGTTAAAGGAATTATGTAATTGATTAAACATACCGGAAGCACTTAAAGCAAGCGTTACAAACCCCACAACAAGACCGGAGATACTATGTCGTTTCAGATCTTGGTTTTTAATAAGCGCTTCTATTTGTTGGGTTGCCTGTGTCCCCATGTTATCTGCCAGTTGTTGATAAACATATTCGGCTACCGGCTCTTTTCCGAAAAGGATACCCAATACGGAAATAATAATAATGATCATGGGAATAAAAGAAAAGGCTGTATAATATGCCAAAGAAGCACCTTTTTCTGAAGTATTTGCTTTTTTGAAATGAACGAACAGGTTTTTTAAAAAAGCCTTTAACGTTTTCATAAATTTCAGAAGGATTTCAATAAAATAAACAGGGGTGGGTGGCTACCCCTGTTTTGTATGAATGAAAGAAATACTTTATATACAAGGAGAATTTGACGGAAGTGCGCATAAAGGGGGTGACCATTCGCCTCCGCAATTTTCACATTCCTGACGGGTGCTGGGCCACCAGCCGCCTCCGGTTACCCTGCGTTGTTCATTTTTTGATAGTACGGGTCCCTGTAATTTAAGTTTAGCTAATAGTTTCATAATAAAGACTTTTTTAAGTTAACCCGTAAAATACTGAATTAAGTAAAAACCTACAAAAAATAAGTATTTTTTAACAGATTTCGCTTACATCCATTCATTAATGCGGTTAGCATCGAGTTTCAGGAATACAAAAAGTAAGATGGTAAAGCCCAAAAGACTGGAGCCTCCATAACTTAAAAATGGCAGCGGAATACCTATAGTAGGCAGCAATCCTATTACCATACCTACATTAATAGAGAAGTGAAAAAAGAGAATAGATGCCACGCAATATCCGTAAATACGACTAAAATGCGATTTTTGACGTTCTGCAAGGAATAATAACCGCAACAGGAGAATGGTAAACAGAACAACTACCAGCACACTGCCCATAAACCCCCATTCTTCTCCTACAGTACTAAAAATATAATCGGTATGTTGTTCAGGTACAAAATCTCCTTTGGTTCGGGTACCTTCTAAAAACCCTTTACCCCAAAACCCGCCGGAACCAATGGCTTCTTCAGATTGATTGGTGTTATATCCAATAGTTTTTTTTATCTCTGCCAGTTTTTGAGGGTCTTTCTCCAGGCGCAACCAGAGGCTAAAACGGTCTCGGTGGCGCTGCTCAAATACATGGTCATAAATAAGCTTTACTGAAAACGAGAAGAGAACGGCCCCTAAAAGTGAAATTATAAAGGGAAATACGGCCAAACGCCGGTTATTTCGTTTTTTCAGGGCAAAGATCACCACAGTAAGAATAAGTGCTATAGAAGCCACCCATACCGGGCCAAACATAAGGGTCAATACAAAAAGAAGGCCGGCAATAAACCCTATAACCATATAAATGGGCGAGAGGCCCTCCCGGTATAACACAAAGAAAAAAGAGGCATATACCATAGCACTCCCGGGATCGGGCTGTGGTATAATAAGCAGTGCCGGCAGGACAATGATAAGAATGGCCCTGAGTTGGTCTTTAAGGCTTCCTATTGAGGTTTGTATATCACTTAAATACTTGGAAAGCGCCAGTGCTGTAGCAGCTTTGGCAAACTCTGAGGGTTGTATGGTATTGCTTCCCAAAACATACCAGGACGTGGCACCGTTTACATTTTTTCCGAAAACAAAAAGCCCCATGAGTGATACCAGAGAAACCAGATAGATAATACTTGAAAAGCGTTCATAGAATTTAGCGTCAATTGAAAAGATCACAATAGCGGTGACCATACCGGCGCCAATAAAAAGAAGCTGTTTGCCATATACCTGAGAAAGGTCAAACAGTGAACTGCTTTCTCCCTGAAAAGTAGCCGAATAGATGTTAAACCAGCCGGCGCAAACCAGAAGTATGTAGATAAGTATGGTAAGCCAGTCGGTTTTTTGAAGTATCCTGCTATTCATTAATCGTAAAGGGTTGTCCGCTTAAAGGTTTGGCGTATTCTTCTTCCAGGCTCTTTTCGAGCATTCGCTGTTCCAGGTCGGTACGGGTAATAGTGCCTCTTAAATATTTTTCTATCATTAGTGAGGCAATGGGCCCGGCATATCGGGAACCCCAGTACCCGTTTTCTACAAATACGGCTATGGCGATCTGCGGATTTTCCACTGGGGCAAAGGCTACAAAAATAGAATGATCAGTAAGCTGTACGCGTTCTCCGTCTATTCGTGTAAAATTCTCTGCGGTACCTGTTTTTCCTGCTATGGTTATATCTTTTACTTTGAGATGGGCGGCGGTTCCGTAATTGTACACATCATACATGCCCTGTACGGCATGGTCAAAATGTTCCGGGGCTATGGTGGTTTTTTTGGCGCGGGTGTATTTTTCGTCCTCTACGGGCTTTCCGTTTACGGCTTTTATGATATGCGGGGTATAGAAATGACCCCGGTTGGCAATGGTGGCTGTAATATTGGCGAGTTGTATAGGGGTGGTAAGTACCTCTCCCTGGCCTATGGCATTAGAAAGGGTATTGGTGGCAAACCATCGTTTTTTTCCATATACTTTATCGTAATAATCCGGACCGGGCACCTTTCCTGCTTTTCCAATAGGCAGGTCATAGCCCAGATAATTGCCCAGTCCAAAACTCTTCACATGTTTTTCCCAAACGGCCATGCCTTCGGCAGCAGAAGGATATTTTTCAATAATCCTTCGGTAGGTATTGGCAAAATAAGTGTTGCAAGAGTTGTAGAGTCCGCGGTTTAGTTTACTGGTACCTCCCGGGCAGTGGCACCCCATGAAAGAGTTACGCCCGTAACGGTACCCATGATAGCAGGTAAACCCGGTTTGCGGGGTAATCACTCCTTCCTGCAGCCCTATTAAGGCATTGATCACCTTAAAAGGGGATCCGGGAGGGTACATAGCGAGCAGGCCCCGGTCATACAGGGGTTTGGCTATAGAATCATAATACAGCCGGGTATAGTTGCGGGAACGCTGTCTTCCTACTAAAAGCGAGGGGTCGTAGGTAGGTGCTGATACCAGTGCCAGGATCTCTCCCGATTTTGGGTCTAGTGCCACGATGCCACCTCTTTTGTTTTGCATAAGGGCCTCTCCGTAATCCTGCAATGCAATATCTATGGTAAGGGTAATTTCTTTACCGGGTTGCGGGAGTGTATCGTACATACCATTTTTATAGGCTCCGAGTTCCCGGTTAAACCGGTCCTTTTGAATGAACTTTACGCCTTTTTGTCCTCGTAATATATCTTCGTACTGCTTTTCTACTCCCTGCCGCCCTATTAATTCACCCAGGCTGTAATAGGGGTTGTTTTTCAGGTCAAACTCGTTTACTTCACTTATGTAGCCCAATATATTGCCCCCGTTGCGGGTAAGGTAATCCCGGAGTGACCGTTTTTGAATGTAAAAGCCCTGGTATTTACGCATTTTTTCCTGTAGGGTGGCATATTCCTTTTTTGATAACTGGGGAACAAATACTGAAGGCAACCGGGTAGAGTATTTATAAGCCCTCTCATATTTTTTTATGAAGTCGTCTTTTGATATTCCCAGCAACCGGCAAAACTCAAGCGTATCCAGTGCTTTTACTTCCCTGGGAATTACCATAACATCATAAGCGGGCTGGTTGGCAACCAGCAGCACTCCGTTACGGTCATAAATATGCCCTCTTTCCGAATAATCATATACAGCTTTAATAGCTGTATCATCCAGAATATTGCCGGTAGGCGGATTGATTACCTGCAAATAGGATAACCTGCCAACATAAGTCACGGCAATTACCACAATTATGGAAGATAACAGTAGCTTTCTCATATTTTTTTCTTTCTAAACAGCGGGATGGCCAGTAAGCTTAAAAATAAGGTAAATACTCCGGATAATAACGTTTTTCTAAGAATAGAAAGTATATGGGAGAAACTAAAAATCTCCAGAGAAAACAAAATAAGATGATGGGTGGCAATAAGCAGTGTTATATAAACCAGCCGTTGCCCTGTTGGGGTCTGGCTTATGCGTATGCTTTGAAACTCGTAATTGTTGCCAAAAGCAAATTTCAGGAACACCGGCCTCAGGTAGGCAATACATATCATTGCTGCTGCGTTCACGCCTCCGCTGTCACTAAAAAGGTCTATAGTGAGCCCTAACAGGAAAGAAGTGATAAGAAAAGCCGCCCGCCCCTCTTTTCGTATAGGGTACATAATTACAAAAAGCAGGTATATGTACGGATTTATGTATCCAAACAGGTCTATATGGTTAAAAATGAGTACCTGGGCCATAACCAGCACTATAAAACGGAACCCTATGGTGATTACCTCATTATTCATTCAAAACACTTTCTTCCAGGGTTTGTATCTCGTCTTTATGGGTATTTTCAATGATATATACATGTTCAAGCCGGGTCATATCATTAAAAAGGGCTACCTGCAGGGTATAATAATTTTCAGAACTGTCCAGTTCAAAACTGTGAACACGGCCTATAAGGATACCTTTAGGGAAAATGGCAGACATCCCTCCGGTAACAATGGTATCGCCCACCAGCGGATCTGCTATTTTAGGGATATCGGTAAGTTGCATAAAGGCAGGGTCCCTGCGGTCCCACTTCAGGGAACCAAACTGCCCGGTACGCTGCACACTGGCATTAATTTCGGTCAGGGTGTTGAGGGCCGATTGTACTACGGCATAGCCGGATGATGTGTTTTCTACAATACCTACCAGTCCTTTTGACGATATAACTCCCATATCCCTGGTAACACCGTTTTTTGAACCTTTATTTATAGTGAGGTAGTTTTTTGTGGCAGAATAGCTGTTTTTAATAACGGTTGCCGAAACCATCCGGTATTTAAAAAGTACATGGGTACTGTCTTGAATATTTTCCGGAAAAGGGATCTCTTGAAAGATATTGTGAAGTGAGTCACGCAGGCGCCTGTTTTCTTCAAGTAGCCATTCATTTTGTGTTTTCAGGTCAAAATAGGAAGCGATGTCGTTTACCGAGGCATAGATACCCCCTGTAAGCCAGTTGGCAGAATTAATAAATTTGGAACGGTGGTACGAATGCGATTGAATGGTGAATCCCAGAGATATGGATAGCAGCAGTAAAAAGAGGAAAAAAATCCTGTTCTTTATAAAAAAGGCAATAATGTTCTGCATCTCATTTCTTCATCATTTATTATCGTATCAGAATGCTTTTATACCGGTCTATATTTTTCAGGGCAATACCGGTTCCCCGCACTACGGCCCGTAAAGGGTCCTCGGCTATAAAGACCGGGAGGTCTGTTTTTTGGGAAAGCCTTTTGTCGAGCCCGCGTAGCATAGAGCCACCACCTGCCAGATAAATACCGGTATTGTAAATATCGGCCGCCAGTTCGGGAGGGGTTTGTGACAGGGTTTCCATCACGGCATCTTCTACTCTAAGGATAGATTTATCAAGGGCCTTGGCAATCTCCCGCCAGGTAATTTGCACCTGCTTGGGTTTTCCGGTAAGCAGGTCGCGCCCCTGTACACTCATTTCTTCGGGAGGTGTTTCAAGGTCTTCGGTAGCTGCTCCTATCTGTATTTTTATGTTCTCTGCGGTGGTTTCACCTACATAGAGATTATGCTGGGTACGCATGTAATAAATAATGTCATTGGTAAATACGTCTCCTGCAATTTTAACTGATTTATCACACACAATACCCCCAAGGGCGATCACTGCAATTTCAGTGGTTCCCCCTCCTATGTCAACGATCATATTACCTTTGGGTTGCATAATATCAAGGCCTATCCCTATAGCGGCAGCCATTGGCTCGTGAATAAGATACACTTCTTTCCCGTTTACTCTTTCGGCGGATTCTTTTACGGCCCGCATTTCTACTTCGGTAATACCGGAAGGGATACAGATCACCATTCTGAGAGAAGGTGTAAAGAGTTTCTTTTTTAATGCCGGAATGTTCTTTATGAACATATTGATCATTTTTTCCGAAGCATCAAAATCGGCAATAACCCCGTCTTTCAGAGGGCGTATGGTCTTTATGTTTTCATGGGTCTTTCCCTGCATCATGTTGGCCTCTTTCCCTACGGCTATGATCTTACCGCTAATGCGGTCTCTCGCTACAATAGAGGGACTGTCAACCACCACTTTATCATTGTGTATGATCAGGGTATTGGCAGTACCCAGGTCAATTGCTATCTCTTCAGTAAGGAAATCAAAAAATCCCATGTTATTTTTTAGTTATAAGGTGTCTAATCAGGGTCTTGTTACTGCAATTCGTCAAATGTACTAAATTAATGCTTAAAATGTCGGGTTCCCGTAAATACCATGGCCATGTTATGGGCATTACAAAAATCAATGCTCAACTGGTCTTTTACAGAGCCTCCGGGTTGTATTACGGCACTAATACCTTCGTTATGGGCTATTTCCACACAGTCGGGAAAGGGAAAAAAGGCGTCACTGGCCATTACGGCTCCCTTAAGTTCGAACGAAAAGGAACGGGCTTTGTCAATAGCCTGTTTCAGGGCATCTACCCGGCTGGTTTGCCCGGTACCGCTGGCCAGCAGTTGTTTGTTTTTGGCTAGCACTATGGTGTTGGACTTGGTGTGCTTACTTATTTTTGAAGCAAACAGCAGGTCTTCTACGGCCTGTGCATCTGGTTTCTTTTCGGTTTGATATGTAAGGTCTTGCGCAGTATCGGTTTTGATGTCTTTATCCTGTACCAGCATTCCGTTCAGGCAGGTTCGTACCTGGGTTTCAGGCAGGTCTGTTTCTTTTTGTACCAGCAGAATACGGTTCTTTTTGGAGGTAAGGACCTCCAGTGCATCATGCGCAAATGCGGGAGCGATGACTACTTCGCAGAACAAAGTATTGATCTCGGCCGCTGTTTCGGCATCAATAGCTGTATTGGAGATGAGGATACCCCCGAAAGCGGATATGGGATCTCCGGCCAATGCAGCCAGGTATGCTTCTTTTACAGTGTTTCGGGTAGCAAGTCCGCAGGCATTATTGTGTTTGAGAATGGCAAAAGTAGGTGGTTCATTCTTGAACTCGGCCATCAGGTTTACCGCGGCATCTACATCCAGCAGATTGTTGTATGAGAGTTCCTTACCGTGCAGTTTGGTGAACAGGGTCTCAAAATCACCATAAAAATAGCCCTTTTGGTGGGGGTTTTCTCCATACCGTAATTCTCTGCCACCGGTATAGCTTACTTTCAGTGCTTCTTTTCCGGAGTTAAAATAGTTAAAAATAGCTGTGTCATAGTGGGAGGAGACATTAAAGGCACGGGCGGCAAAGGTTTTACGGTCCTCCAGGGTACTGCTTCCGTTCTTTTCGGTCAACAGTTCCAGAAAAGGGGTGTAATCATCTACTGAAGCCACACAGATCACATCTTTAAAATTTTTGGCAGCGGCCCGTATCAGGGAAATACCGCCAATGTCTATTTTTTCGATAATAGCCTGCTCTGAGGCTCCTTCGGCAACCGTTTTTTCAAAAGGGTACAGATCTACGATCACGATATCTATCTGTGGGATCTCGTAACGTTGCAGTTCGGCTATATCGGTATCGTTATCCTGGCGGTTAAGGATCCCGCCAAATACTTTGGGATGCAGGGTCTTTACCCGCCCCCCGAGAATGGAAGGGTAACTGGTTACGTCTTCTACAGGGATCACGTTGATCCCGAGATCCCGAATAAACTTTTCAGTGCCTCCGGTAGAATAGAGCGTAACTTCCAGCTCGTTGAGCTTTTCTACAATAGGTGCGAGTCCTTCTTTACTAAATACCGATATAAGGGCCGATTTTGCCGTTTTCAATGTATTCATTTCGATGCGGTTGCGATTAAGTGCAAAAGTAAATTTTTTGCATTAATATTGACCTCATAAGAACGAATAAAAATCAAAAAAATCAGAGTATGGCGGCTACTTTGGTATTCACATATTCCAGAAAGTGTTCGTCGTCCGGGGTAAACGGGTCTGCCACGTGCGAATCGATGTCTATCTGCCCTATATTCTCCCCGTTTACAAAAAGTGGGATCACGATCTCTGCTTTTACATGTATGCTGCAGGCCAGGTAATTATCCTGTGCGTGAACATCGGGCACTACAAAGTTCTTATTAGATACGGCTACCTGTCCGCAGATACCTTTCCCAAATGGTATAATGGTATGATCGGTAGGTTCACCGGCAAAAGCGCGTAGTTTTAATTCGTTTTTGGTACCGTTCTTAAAATAAAACCCCACCCAGTTATAATAGGGAACTTTAGATTGCAGTAAGATGCATACTGCCGTTAAGCGCGAGTCAACGGTTTGGTTGTGATCTTCGAGAAGGGCAGTAACCTCGTTTTTAAGGGTCTCAAAATTCATAGCCTTGTCAATTTTGGTATAAAAGTATTTAAAAATGAAAGACAGCCCGCTGTATATTTATTATATTTTTGTTTAAAACAAAGCTTTTGGTACAGCTATTTAAAAAATACCGTCCGGCCTTATTATTTGTACTGCGATTTTTTGTCGTCTATACGGTACTTACCTTACTCTACAGTTGGTATTTGCAGATATATGCGGGAGGGCCTGATCCGGTTACCCGCTGGGTGGCCGGTAAAAGTGTGGTTTTGGTAGAGGCACTGGGCTACAGCGGGAGAACACAGGTTTTTCCCGGAGCCGATTTTGTGAGCTTTTTTGTAAACGATACGAGTATTGCCCGGGTGGTAGAGGGGTGTAATTCGTTAAGTGTTATTATATTATTTATTGCTTTTGTTATTGCATATCGCGGCCCTTTGGTACATACCCTCCTTTTTATTCTGGGAGGCACTTTACTCATTTATGTGGTGAATACGGCCAGAGTGGCCCTTCTTATTATAGGCCTGTATGAGGTGCCCGAATACGGAGATGCCTTGCACCGCGTGTTTTTCCCCCTGGTTATTTACGGGCTGGTGTTTTTACTGTGGGTAATGTGGGTGCGTAAATTTGCCGGCTCATGAGGTCATTTTTAAGATACGGTACTGTTGCTGTAGCGCTTATACTTCTTGTGGTTATACGGGCTTTTGAAGATATTTTTTTTTACGATCCTTTCCTTGAGTTTTTTAAGGGGCCCTACCACAGGGCACCCCTGCCTAAGTTTTTCACAGGCAAACTTTTAATGCATATAACCCTTAGGTATGGTATGAACATGCTGTTATCCTTACTTATTTTATATGCTTTATTCAGGAACAGGGCTCTGCTTAAGTTTTCTTCAGGTTTGTATGCAGGAGCATTCCTTGTGTTTACAGGCGTGTATTTTCTGCTTCTGCATATTCAGGTTTCTCCGGAGTATTACCTGGTGGTATTCTATATAAGGCGTTTTCTTATTCAGCCTTTGTTACTTTTTATACTGGTTCCTGCTTTTTACTACCAGTACCATCGTGGTAAAACCCGTTAATACTCTGTTTTATAGAAAAAGCGTTTAAGTAAGATATATATGAATTCCTAAAAAATTAACATTTAAGTAAGAAAATATTCTGGGAAAGATGTAAAAAAGTTTAAGATATTTGTTGCGTTTTTTATAGTAACTGTTAAAAGCACGAACCTGTTATTTTAAGAGAAGATGTTTTAGAAGAGAGCAACTATTCTTTACAAAAAGCATCGGTCTTAAAAGATTTGTAAACATCAACTACTAAAATTACTGGTATGAATACGATACGAATATTGATTATGTTAACAGCACTTATAGTAAGTGTTTCCTGTGGTAAGAAAAAAGATAAGGAAGCGGTGGCCCCGGCTTCGGGAACATCGGTGGTACATGAAGGAGACGATCATAGCGGCCATGACCATAGCGATCATGACGGGCACGATCACGGTGGGCCTTCGGCTCCTGCTGCAGAGGGAGGAGACCCTGTGTTGGATACTACAACCGTACAACGTAAAACCCCTAAAAAGCCTGATATTGTTGCGTATCGCGATCCGCTGGCAAATGTGACCTTTGCCAACAAGCGTATTACCGATGTGTTTAAATACTATGGAGAGCTAAAAACCTCCCTGGTAAACGGCGATGTAGAACGCGCCATTAATGCCAGCAGTTACCTTATGATGGCCTATGCCAATATAGGGGTGGATGTAGGACTTCTTAACCGGGCCAACACCATATCCATGTCTCAGGACATAGAAGAGCAAAGAGCTGCTTTTCAGGGTGTGACCGATGACGTTCTCAACCTTATTCAGGGGAACCTTACCTCTGGTAAAGTATATAAAAAATTCTGCCCTATGGCTTTTGACAATAAAGGCGCCTATTGGCTCTCTTCTGAGAAAGAGATCGAGAACCCGTATTTCGGGGAGCAGATGCTGCGCTGTGGTAAAATACAGGAAACCATACAATAGGTACCATATTCTAACGGGCGGGGTCCGTCTGTTTGAGGAATAAAAAAGAAGCCGTCTCATTTGGTTAATGAGGCGGTTTTTCATTTTTCATTGGTAAACGATAGTTTTAAAATTGTTTTTAAAATTGTCGAAGTGGGTAGTGCCCCAAACGGATGTTTTAAAGAAAGGCCTTAGTTTTTAATTTGATTATCAATAATTTATATTTAAGATAAGCCTCTCAATAGAGGGCTTATCTAGTTCTTTGAAATCTCCACTATAGCCTGGGCTTAGTGCAATATGACCAGATGGGCAATATTACCCGGCTGACAAGGAACGGCCACCGGGATGTAAATGCTTCGAGTTTTGGGCTCATGGATGATCTTACCTATAGTTATCAGGGCAACCGGCTACAGGCCGTAGATGACGCCATAGAGGCCAGTGCCATGACCGGTTTTAAAGACGGAGCCGAGGCCACGACCGAGTACTTTTATGATGGCAATGGCAACATGACCCGGGATGATAATAAGGGGATCACGAATATCACCTATAACCATCTCAATTTACCTACCCAAGTAAGTTTTGCTAATGGGAATATTCAATATACCTATGATGCTTCCGACAGCAAGCTTCGCAAGACCGTTACTGAAAGTGGGAACACTACCACTACAGAGTACACAGGCGGTTATATCTATGAGAACGGCCAGTTACAGTTTTTTAATTATGAAGAAGTTAAAAAAGACTCTACACGATTTTCAAATACTGGTTATTTTCAGAACATCCGTATTAAAAAAGATATTATAGATTAAAATTATGATAATAAGACAAATACGAAATACTAAGACCATATTAATACTACTATTTTTTTCTTAGTTTCCTGTAATAAAGTGGGATGAATGAAGGCGGTTTTAATATCTTGAAACAACCTGATAAATACTGGTCAATTGATACTAATATGAAGTGGTTACAACATTCAATAGATAGAGGAGATGTTATTAAGCTACATCTGATCCAACAGACCTAAAAAAATATATATCGTAATGGTGTCGATGGTAAAAAAACAGTATACGGTCAAGAAGTAGATTATTTAAAATCTAAAGGATATACTTATGACCCAGATACGCAATCATTTATACAACAATAAGAAATGGAAATAGATATTAAGAATAAAATAGAAAAAGACTTTGGAGATAAAACTTCAAAAGCTATCAAATTATTAGAGAATTTTGAAAAAGAAAATGATGTAAGCCCAAGGGTCAGTAGGTGTATAATTTATTTGGCGGATGGAAATATTGATAAATTAAAAGCCAATATCAAGACAGCAGAAGATGATTGGCGTGATATTATCGATATAGCAGAAGAGAGTAATTTTGAATCCAATAAAGCTTTTGGTAGTGTAGTAAATTAGGATACGGAAAAATACACAAGCTATACTCTTACGGTAACGTGAGGTTAGTTAAATGAAGATATTTAATATTAAAGTACGTATTTGCGTACTTTTATTAATATCTTTGCTTTATGGAAAGCGTAAATTATACAGATTTTCGTTCTAATCTGAAGTATTGGTTCGATAAAGTGGTTAATGATGTAAGTGATGTGATCATTAGGCGGAAAGGCGGAAAGGACCTTGTGCTTATTTCACTGGATGAATACAACTCATTAAAAGAAACTACCTATTTACTTACAGGTAAAAACAGGGATGTATTATTGAGATCTATTAGCGAACTGGAAGCTGGTAAAGGTATTGAAAAAGATATGATTGAGGAATAATGCGATTAATATGGTCTGCAACATCCTGGGAAGACTACCTCTACTGGCAAAAAGTAGATAGGAAAGTGGTGAAACGCATTAATGAGCTTCTAAAAAGCTGTATGCGTACTCCTTTTGAAGGCATAGGCAAACCCGAAGCATTAAAAGGTGACCTACAGGGATACTGGTCAAGGCGCATTACCTCAGAACACCGACTAGTGTATAAATATGAAAACAAAGAATTGTGGGTAGCGGCCTGCCGTTATCACTACGGGAAATAGAAATATTAAAAGGCCAATAAGGTATATACTTGCCCGAATGATGCAACGAAAAATAGTATTTTGATAAACAGACAATAAAAAAAGGAGATGATTCCCTTTTTTATTTAAAGCGGTTTTACATTTAAACAGGGAAACTGCCTGTTTCCGGTAGTACAGCCTACACCGTCGGCAGCAGTACATTCGGGTCCCGTACAGGTAATGACCGATCCGTCCGGACAATTGGCACTACAGGTAGCCGATTCTAAAGTACCGCCGGATATTACTTTTTGTTCTTTTCTGTTAAGAACCTTCCAGGAGTTTGATTTTAAATTTTTCATCTTAAACTTTTTTATAAATTATGTATAAATTTAGCAACCCAGAGTGAAGGAAAAAACTTAATTATCATAATTAACGTAGTTTTATGGAATTTGCTTTAACTCCGGGCTACTTACCGTTATAATTGAAAAGTCTAGTAATAAAATTTTTAATTTTTAAAGAGAATAAAAATCTAATAAAAATTGGCTGGGTATATTCCAGCCAATTTTCTATTTACTCACTTCATGGGTACTTCAAAAAATAGCGCTTTTATCCTTTGGGCCAGCATCTATTACTCCCATGAACATGAGTACAATCGCAATTGGAAGGACAATCTGATGAATTATTGCAGGTAGTACCGTTATCACAACGATTGTTGTCATTTCCTATATCTGATACACTTCCCCCAATCATTAATTTCATTTCATCTCGTGTCAGAGACTGTTTAAACAATTTTAAATAGCTATTCATTATATATAAAATTAAATTATCCTACTCTTTACAGGTTTTTCGGTTCCACCTAAAATTCAATTACTGATAATATTGATGGGTAATTTGGATTGAGATTCACTTTGGAGTCTAAATTCCATTCAGATCAATAAAAACACTTTAACCTTGCTTAGATACCTTTCAACATGATAAAGAATATCTATAAATACTTGCTAATCAAATGTATTCTGTAAGAAATTATTTAAATCTTCTGGTGTAATGTTTCGCTCAATTATTGCACCCTCACTGTTAATTAAAAATGTAGTAGGAAAGCTAATGATATTTAGTTTATTGGTTTCTATACCATTTTCATCTAAATAGTGCACCCAATTGAATCCCTTTTCGTTAATTGTGTTCTTCCAATTTTGTATTTTATCGGTTTTATCAATAGATATGCTAACAATTTCAAATCCCTGTTCTTTGTACTTTTCATAGAGATGGATATATTTTGGCATTTCAACAAGACATGGTTTACAATTGGAAAACCAAAAATCCAAGAGAATGTATTTGTTATTACTGAAGTCATTCAATTTAAAACTAACATCTCTCAAGTCTATGTTTTTAAGGGGTAACTCTTTGTTTTTGAGGGAGAAAATACGGGATTTTTTTAAACCTGCATAAAGTTTGTCAAACAATTCTGTTTTCTTGATTTCATCAGAAAAAAGATTCATGGACTCATCATATAACTTGTTATATCGCTGGCTGCGGGAAGAAAAATAGTTTGCAAATAACCATAAAGGAACATAAGAGTCGGGGTTGTCTTTCAAAAAGTCCACTATGAAACGGTCTCGTAATTCGCCAACTTTTATTCTTTCATCAACTGAGCTCGCTTGCCACCATAAATTGTCAATCGAGTCTAATCCTTTACTTTTCAATAGTTCATATTCTTTTTGAGTCTTAGATTTTTTATCTGTTATGATAACTTTTTTATCCTTATTTACAAAGCTAACTGAGAGTTCAGTAAGGCCACTGTCAATGAAAAATTTATCTGAAAGCCCTATTTTGTCCGCCAAAATATCAAACATAACGGGGTGAGGCGGTTTCTTACCCTTAAAATTAACAATGCCACCCTCAACAGGTCCTTTGAACAACATAGAGTATGTAGAATCCAGAAACTTTTCGGAAACAAAACTGGGATACATAGACAAGGAATCAATTTTTGCTTCGGTTTTAATAATGACTTCAAAGTCGTTATTCACTTTCTCTTTGCAGGAGAACAAAATCAGAGGTAACATAATTAAGGTTAACCATCTCCTGATTGTATTACCGTTCTTTCGTGTTAAAAGAATATCTGTAAAGCTTAATTTGTTCATAATTAAACGTTTGTTTTGGTAACTATTTTCTTAAATACAGTAAAAGTTATTTGAGAAAAACTACCCTTAAATTCAACAGGTTTTGTTGAAATTTTCCTAAAAATAGCTAATTGAGTTTATATTGGTTCTTTGGTCTCTACTAACAAATTGTTAAAGTTGGAAAAGCTGCCCTAAGCATTTGGGGATGAACAATTTTCAAGTAGTAGAGTAATTAAAACCTAGATTACCTATCTACTTTTCTATAATGATATAACTTTCTTCTAATAATTCTCCATACTATCTATGGCTTTTGTAGAAAAATACTCATTACAGGGGAGACTAAGTGTTTGATAAACAGGTATATTTAACAAATTTCTTTTGTTATGAATTATACAGATCTCATCCTTCAATCGGCACCATATCTTATTACGGGGTGTGTGCTTTACATGGCCCTTACTCTTATTATGGTACACATCCTTACGTTTCTTCAGCCTAAGGTGTACCAGTATCAGGTTTCTAAAGACCGTCCTTTTCGGGGGTATTTTAAAACATTGCTAAATGATATGGTTTCAGGGCCCCGGCTTTACGGCAATACACTGCGCTACCTTTGGCCATTTCATAAAATCAGTTATCCTGTAATGGAAAACGATCGTATAGAACGTTGGCTGGCTGTACTCCGGTCCTTCCGAAACTATATAAAGCCGTTTATTATTTGTGCATTAATTTTTGAAACGTTGAAATGGGCCATTTCGCAAAAAATTGCCTATGAGGAGATGACAATGGTTCTGCCTAAGGTACAACAGGCACTGGCGTATCTGGATGGACTCCCTTTGCTGGAATGGGTATTTGACCATAGACTATTTGTTAATTTTTTTCTGGGGCTTCTCATTCTTATGGTCCCGTTCCTGTTTTACAGAAGAAAGCGGTTTAAAAAATGGAAAGCGTACCTCAATGCGGGGTTTATTAGTATTGCAATTCTTACTAATGTTACCTTTTTTACCGGAAAACTGGGCGATTTTCATAATGAGGAAACACGTAAACTGGCCGATCTGGAACTGCGTTTGGAGACGGTTCACAATCGCATATACCAAAGAATAGCGGTTGATGCCCTTGATCAAAATTTTACGCAAGCCCTGGAAACAGCCGCAGAAGCCTATCAAATGTCGGTACAGGAAATAGAAGATCGGTTACCGGAAGATACAAAGACTTTTGTAAATACTTCTTTAAAAGACAGCCTGCTGGCAGATGCCAACCGACTGATACAACCAATAAGGGCCTCCAAAATTATAACCAACTGGAAGCCGCCCGGGTATTTTACTGCAAATCAGGAGAAGGGGATCGAGGCGCTTAAAAAGTTTTATACATCAAAAAGAAATGAAACCACATCCCCCGAAATAGACTACCTGACTAACCGTGAAAAATGGAATTTAACAGATGGGGAAGCACTGTATAAAAAGGTAGTCGCCAAAGTGACAGAGCGAAAAAAGAGATCGCCCCGCAGCTTTGCAAAAGGCTCCCGAAATTATATGGTGCTGGAAGAATTTTACAACCTGGTAGCAGCACTTACTGTAAATACTCTTTTATCATATATAGAACTTGAAAACAAAGATCTTTTTAAAAAAGCAGCCAAAGAATTTGCCACTTTTAAAAGGCCAGAAGTGCTAAACACGATTATTCGCTTTTTTGCTCCGCATCAAAAAAAGGCTCCGGTAACTGGTTTTCTTTCGGATGAAGTAACCGAAGCGAATACTTTAAAAAAGCGCTACGACCATATGGCAAATGTTTATAAAAAGAAAGAACAGCAGTTAGTAGCAGCACTCAAAAAAGAAAACCGTGCCCTTGAAAGGCATATTCGCAATAAGATAGAAAGTACAGTACTTACCGATGTTTCTAACCGTTTGAAAAAAGGGAGCCGGCTGCTTTCAAACGACTCTTACATAAGTGAAGGCACCAAAAATGAACAAACCGATCTTGTGAATAAAACCATTGATGAGTGGTCATCAGTTAAAAAAGAGATCTTACAAGAGTATCAACCTGAGATCAATAGCCTGTACCGCAAAGCTGTTACCTATGACAATGCGTCCAATCCGGCGACATACAACAACTACCTTAAAAACCGGTTGGGTACGGTGGCTGCCGAAACTACGTTGGCCATGGCCGATGTTTTCAGGAACATCCCTGTTATCTGCCCCTGTTGTTTCAGGGATATCAATACCGTGAGAAAATGTATCCCGGTTAATCCTATTTGTGTTAAATAGTAACATAACCCGAAAAGGCCTGTTTGTAAAGTGTTTTTACTGCGGGTATAAAAACAAAAAAACCGGATACAAAGTTGTATCCGGTTCTTAGAATATAGATGGTTTGTTTACATCATACCCGGCATACCGCCGCCCATGGGTGGCATACCGCCTCCCGCTGCAGGTGTTTCTTCTTTAATATCTACTAAAGCACACTCGGTAGTAAGGATCATACCCGCTACTGAAGCTGCATTTTCAAGAGCGATACGGGTTACTTTCTTAGGATCAATGATCCCGGCTTCAAGCATATTTACATAGGTCTCAGATTTGGCATCGTATCCAAAATCACCTTTACCTTCCAGTACTTTGGAAACTACGACAGAGCCTTCTCCTCCGGCATTCTCTACAATGGTTCTGAGAGGAGACTCAATGGCGCGCATTACGATCTGAACCCCTGTAGCTTCATCTTCATTGAGGGTTTTTACCGTATCCAGTACTGCTTTGGCTCTTACCAACGCTACACCTCCACCGGCAACAATACCTTCTTCTACTGCTGCTCTTGTGGCATGAAGGGCATCATCTACACGGTCTTTTTTCTCTTTCATTTCTACTTCAGAAGCTGCACCTACATACAGTACTGCTACCCCGCCGCTTAATTTGGCAAGACGCTCCTGTAGTTTTTCTTTGTCATAGTCTGAAGTAGTGGTTTCAATTTGTGCCTTTATCTGGTTTACACGGGCTTTGATATCATCTCCGTTACCTGCTCCGTTTACCACTGTTGTATTGTCTTTGTCAATAGACACTTTCTCAGCTGTACCCAGCATATCTATAGAAGCATTCTCCAGTGTAAAGCCTCTTTCTTCGGAGATTACAGTACCTCCGGTAAGAATGGCAATGTCTTCCAGCATAGCTTTTCTGCGGTCACCAAAGCCAGGTGCTTTTACGGCAGCGATCTTAAGGGCACCTCTTAGTTTGTTTACAACCAGGGTAGCCAGCGCTTCTCCGTCCACGTCTTCTGCAATAATTAATAAGGGCTTTCCGCTTTGAGCTACGGGCTCCAGTACAGGAAGCAGATCCTTCATGGAAGAGATCTTCTTATCGTAAAGCAGGATGTACGGATTTTCCAGGTCGGTGATCATTTTTTCAGAATCCGTAACAAAGTAAGGAGAAAGATATCCGCGGTCAAACTGCATACCTTCTACTACATCTACATAAGTATCGGTACCTTTGGCTTCTTCTACGGTAATTACTCCTTCTTTACCTACTTTTTCAAAAGCCTGGGAGATGAGCTCTCCAATGGTTTCATCGTTGTTTGATGATATAGATGCTACCTGAGTGATCTTCTCGGAAGAGTCACCTACTTCTTTAGATTGTTTTTCCAGGTCTTTTACAATAGTATTTACGGCTTTGTCAATACCTCTTTTAAGGTCCATAGGATTGGCACCTGCCGCTACGTTTTTAAGTCCTTCTTTTACAATAGCCTGTGCCAGTACGGTTGCGGTAGTGGTGCCGTCTCCGGCAAGGTCATTGGTTTTAGAAGCTACTTCTTTTACCATTTGGGCACCCATGTTTTCCAGTTCGTCTGGAAGCTCAATCTCTTTTGCTACCGAAACACCATCTTTGGTTACGGTAGGTGCTCCAAATGATTTGCTTATGATAACATTTCGTCCTTTGGGACCCAGGGTAACTTTAACTGCATTGGCAAGAGCATCTACTCCACGTCTCAGGCCATCACGGGCTTCTATGTCAAATTTTATGTCTTTAGCCATAATTATTTTAAATTTTTATACTAAGTTTTTTTGTGATATGGTTTTAAATAAGCTGGTGGGTTCTGAAAGGCCGTTAAACAATAGCCAGAATGTCACTTTCCCGCATAATAAGATAATCGGTACCTTCCAGTTTAAGCTCGGTACCGGAATATTTACCATACATAACGGTATCCCCCACTTTAACGGTAACAGGCTCATCTTTGGTACCGGGACCTACTGCTACCACAATACCTTTTTGAGGTTTCTCTTTGGCGGTATCAGGTATGATAATACCGGAAGCTGTAGTGGTTTCTGCTGCAACGGGTTCAACAAGCACCCTGTCTGCCAACGGTTTAATGTTTACTTTGCTCATTCTAATAACTTTTTATAACTGATTAATTAAAATTAACTTTCCTGCAATGAGCAGAAATTATGCCAATAGCAGGAAACTGACAATGTTTTAAATAAAAAATGCCAGCTTGTCATTAGCTGGCATTATATGGAGAAAAGATTTCACATTTTAATTGGTTGTGGCAGTATCCTGCGCACGTTCGGGTGCTCCGGCAGGTGCACTGTCAGGAACGGTATTCTCTATATCCTGGCCTTCCAGTAACTTGGAATCGGCCGAGGAGCTTTCACGTTTTACAGCGATATTGGAAACCAGTATCAGCGCTATCATGATCGTGGCCAGGGTCCAGGTACTTTTGTCGAGAAAGTCTCCCGTTTTTTTCACACCACCTACTACCTGACTGCCACTTCCTCCAAAAGAAGAAGAGAGTCCGCCACCTTTAGGATTCTGTACCATAATAACCAGTACAAGTAACATAGCTACAATGATAATAAGTATTAAAAAAATTGAAAATGCACTCATTTGAATATCACTTATTTTGTTGTAAATTCATTATTGCCCGAATTTGGTCTGCAAAGAAACCACTTTTTTCCGGATATTTCAAACTTAATATTTTATAGGCCTGTATGGCTTTTTTGTACTTACGCTGTTCCAGATATACTCTGGCCAGGGTTTCGGTCATGAGTTCTGATTTTTCGAGTGTCTGCTCTTTAGCGAGGTTTACTGATGCAGCAGCTTCTTTGGAGGGTACAATTTTAGGATTGTTGTCTATAAACTTATCGATTAAGGCAAATTTCCAGTTCTTGCGGGAGCCTGCTGAGGTCTCTGCACTTTTAGCGGCTTCCGGTGTATCTCTCTCAACAGGTTGTAATGCGGAAAGTTTTAACCATTCGGTAAATGAGTGTTTTTCATCCGGGCTAAACTCCAGTGGTTTTCCCAGCCGCAGGGCCTTTTCACGGTTTTGGTCATTACCGTCTTTGGGTTTAAAAAGTTCGGGGTTCAATACGGCACTGGCTTCTTCTTTGGAGCCCAGGTCTTCTTCTTTTACTTCCTGTTCTGCTTTGGCCCCCACTTCTTCTATGTTTACGGGTATGTTTTTAAGATTTAGGGCCTGTTTGGTAATTGTACCGGCAATTTCATTCTGATTAAATACCTCTGAAGTAATAAAATCAAAAAGGATACTGCGATCGGTGGTGTGAGCGGCAGTTTTTTTGAGTGCCTGGTTGTATTTAAAACTCTCAATGGCTTTGAGCCCTTTAAGGTGCAGCGCGCGTGCCGATTGAAAATAAGGGTAGGCCTCAATCACTTTTTCAAGCTCGGCTGTTTGCCCGGGATCTACCGATGCGGGATGCTGTAACAGGTATGTAAACTCAGATACGATCATACAAAACAGTAATTACCAGTCGGCCAGAGAAGCGTTAAATATATCCTGTGACAAACGGTCAAAGATCTCTTCATGGGCCTGGCCCTTTATAGCGTCTATTTGCTGCGCAGCGGGATAATCAAAGAAAAAAGAGAACCGTTTTTCAAAATCCTTATCCTCTTCTACATTGTTGGTGTACCTAACGTTTACCGCTATGGTAAGCCGGTTTTGGGCCGCAGTCTGGTTGGCAGTGGCACTGTTGGGAGTAATACGGTAATCTACGATCTCACCTTCATATACAATATCGCCCCCTGTGGTTACCAGATCCAGATTGGTCTGGTTCAGGATCACGTTTTGCAGAAACTGAGTAAAATCCCTGTCCAGGGCCGGTTCAATAATGGGGGCATTATTCTGGAAAAAATTTACCTGAAAGGTCTTTGCATTTCCAGTACTTCCCCCGGTAAAATTATATACTCCGCAACTGTTGGTAACAACCACGGCAAAAAGAACGGGTATAAAACGGAACAGTATTTTTCTAACTAACGTCATCATACAAATATAAGGTATAAGACTTTTGGCCTAAAGGTCGTATTGTTTAATTTTTCTGTACAGGGTACGTTCTGATATGCCAAGCTCATGGGCGGCTGCTTTGCGCTTTCCTTTGTTCCGTTCCAGTGCTTTTTTAATAAGCTCCAGTTCTTTGTCCTGTAAAGAAAGGGTTTCTTCTTCTTCGATCTCTTCGGCAAAATGATACTTATCTCCTTCGGTTGGAGGCTTGGCCGAGGTTTCCGGAATTTCCAGAACTTCAAAAGTTTCCTCTTCAGGTTCAGTATAGTCGTCAGGATCATTTTCTTCGTTCCCGTATATTTTATCAATGAGCCCCTGGTGTTCTTCCTGTACTTTTTTGTGATTGCCACTTTGCATAAGCTCCAGGGTAAGCTTCTTAAGGTCGTTAAGATCACTTTTCATGTCGAAAAGTACCTTGTATAGAATTTCGCGTTCGCTGCTAAAATCACTTTGAGATTTGGCACTGGGTATCACGGCGGGCAGATTGCTGCCTATACCGGGTAAATACCCTGAGAGGGTAGTTGCCGAGATATTGCGTTTCTGCTCCAGTACCGATATCTGTTCGGCTACATTGCGCAGCTGACGTATGTTCCCGCTCCACCGGTATTTGAGCAAAAGGCTCACGGCATCGTCTTCCAGGCGAATGGTAGGCATTTTGTATTTATTGGCAAAATCGGAAGCAAACTTCCTGAACAATAAATGAATGTCTTCTTTTCGTTCCCGTAAGGGCGGCAGGTGTATTTCTACTGTGCTGAGCCGGTAATACAGGTCTTCTCTAAACCTTCCTTTATCTATGGCCTCAAACATATCTACATTGGTGGCGGCTACAATACGTACATCGGTCTTCTGTACTTTGGAAGAACCTACTTTTATAAACTCACCATTTTCAAGAACCCTAAGAAGCCGTACCTGCGTAGTAAGGGGCAGTTCACCTACTTCATCTAAAAAAATGGTACCACCGCTAGCCTCTTCAAAATACCCGCTTCTGGTGGCGGTAGCTCCCGTAAAGGATCCTTTCTCATGGCCAAAGAGTTCACTGTCTATAGTGCCTTCGGGAATGGCACCGCAGTTTACAGCTATGAATTTGCCGTGTTTACGGTGTGACAGGGAATGAATGATCTTGGGAATGCTTTCTTTCCCAACACCGCTTTCCCCGGTGACCAGCACAGAAATATCTGTAGGGGCTACCTGTATGGCTTTTTCTATGGCCCGGTTAAGCTTAACATCGTTGCCAATAATACCGAAGCGTTGTTTTATAGATTGAACACTCTCCATCTGGTTTGTTAGTATTGAGGCCCCTGTTTTCCAAAAACGGGTTGAACAGAGGTGTAAAACTGGTTATTAATTCATGCTGGCATAGCCTACTGCCTCTCCTATAAGTGTGGCAGAGGTACAGTTGGTTATTTTTACATTTACAAAATCACCTTTTTTGTAATGCAGCTTTGGAAACACTACTACGGTATTTTGGGTGTTTCTTCCCATCCAGTGTGTATCTGATTTTTTAGAGGTACCTTCAATAAGTACTTCTTCTGTGTTCCCTATGTGTTGTTGGGTACGATAATGCGAGTGTTTTTGCTGCAGGGCAATGATCTCTGTGAGCCTTCTTTTCTTCACATCATTTGGAACATCGTCTTCCATTTTTCTTCCTGCAAGGGTGCCGGGTCTTTCCGAATAGGCAAACATGAACCCAAAGTCATATTTCACATATTCCATAAGAGAAAGGGTGTCCCGGTGGTCTTCTTCGGTTTCAGTGGGAAAGCCGGTAATCATATCCTGTGAGATCCCACATCCGGGAATAATTTCCCGAATTTTATCAATTAGGGTAAAGTACTCTTCCCTGGTATGCAGGCGGTTCATTTTCTTTAGAATACGGTCACTGCCACTTTGTACGGGCAGGTGTATGTATTTGCAAATATTGTGATAGCGGGCCATGATATGCAGTACATCTTCTGTCATGTCCTGTGGGTTGGAGGTGGAAAAGCGTATGCGCATACGCGGTTGTGCCTCAGCTACCATACTGAGCAGTTTGGCAAAATTAACGGCCATCGCTTTTTGCATTTCCGAGGCTTTTTCAAAATCTTTTTTGAGTCCGCCACCGTACCAAAGATAGCTATCTACATTTTGCCCCAGCAGGGTTATTTCTTTAAAGCCTTTTTCCCAAAGGGTATTTACTTCTTCTATAATAGATTGCGGATCCCGGCTTCGTTCCCGGCCACGGGTAAAGGGAACCACACAAAACGTACACATATTGTCACAACCCCGGGTAATGGAAACAAAAGCAGTTACACCATTGCTGTTGAGGCGTACAGGTGCTACATCTCCATAGGTTTCGTCTTTGGAAAGGATGACATTTACGGCACTTCGGCCTTCGTCTATTTCCTGAATGAGATTGGGCAGGTCCTTATAAGCATCGGGCCCCACTACCATATCAACAATTTTCTCTTCTTCCAGAAATTTACTTTTCAGGCGTTCTGCCATACAGCCGAGTACCCCTACTTTCATATGGGGGTTTATTTTTTTTACAGCATTAAATTTTTCTAGACGTTTACGTACGGTGAGCTCTGCTTTTTCACGTATGGAGCAGGTATTTACCAGCACCAGATCTGCCTCTTCCAGCCGCTGCGTGGTATTAAAGCCTTCACCGGCAAGAATGGAGGCTACGATCTCACTATCTGAAAAATTCATCTGGCAGCCATAACTTTCTATATACAGTTTTCGGCTGTTGGTTTTATCAGACTCCATTATCAGGCTTTCTCCCTGTCTTTTTTCGTCAATAATTTTCTCCATAAAAGCGATCTGCAAATTAAAACGGCAAAGATAGTTTAAAATAATGAGGTGTCAAAGTGTCAGTAACGGGTGATCTTTAAAGCATTTTTACTTTTTTTGAAGGTAAAAATAAAGAGGCTTTTCCTTGTTTCGTTTTTTTGTTTCCTTCGTCATTTTTGGGTTCCCGCTTGTATGTTTTTTGCAAAAACCATCCTGTACACAGGAGTGGTCTCTGCAGCATGATAATGATATTTTTAAAGGATCGGACCGGTGTTATACTATGGGGTATTTTATACACTACGGTACTCGAGTATCCTGCTTCTTTTTCTTTCGTGAGGAAAAAGAACAACAACTTGTTTTTACGATAGGGTAGCAGGGCTATATCCTGATAAATATAAAGAGTGGGGCCTGGGCCTTTACGATTATCCCTTTGCGGGCTGGCTGTCTTTAAAGCAAAAATGATATGGCAGTGGCGGGCGCAACACATACCGTATGGAATACCGTCATAGCAGTCCCGAAACTTTACACGCACAGAGGCATGATTTTATGCAGTTTATCTTTGCCGGCAGATTTTGATTTTACACTAAAATAAAGCGCGGTAAAGCTCAAATTACCAAATTCTGTTACTTTTGTATTCTGAAAATTCCGTTTATGGCAAAAAATTTAGTTATAGTAGAGTCGCCGGCCAAAGCCAAAACCATAGAAAAATTCCTGGGAAAAGACTATCAGGTAGCTTCCAGTTTTGGTCATATTGCTGATTTGCCTTCTAAGGAGTTAGGCGTTGATGTAGATAAGGGGTTCAAACCTAAATATATAGTATCCAAAGACAAAAAAGCAATTGTTAAAAAACTCAAAGAGCTGGCAGGTAAAGCAGAAACTGTTTGGCTGGCCAGTGATGAAGATCGGGAAGGAGAGGCCATTGCCTGGCACCTGGCAGAAGAGCTGAAGCTGGACCGTGACAAAACCCGGCGTATAGTGTTTAACGCCATTACCAAAAGTGCCATAACCAGGGCCATTGAGAATCCGCGAAGTATAGATTACAACCTGGTGAATGCCCAACAGGCCCGAAGAGTACTGGACCGCCTGGTAGGATACGAGTTATCACCCATTTTGTGGAAAAAGATAAAGACTGGATTATCGGCCGGAAGGGTACAATCGGTTTCTGTGCGTCTTATTGTAGAGCGCGAACGTGAAATTCAGGATTTTACCCCCCAGGCTTCCTATAAAATCGTAGCTGAGTTTAAAACGTCTGAAGGAAAAGTATTTAAGGCAAAACTTTCGAAAAGTTTTAAAAACATAGAAGAGGCGCGTTCGTTTCTTAAAAAAAATACAGGGGCCACCTTTAAAATTGCCGGTCTGGAAACCAAACCGGCCCGAAAGTCGCCCGCCCCGCCGTTTACCACCTCTACCCTGCAACAGGAAGCCTCCAGAAAACTGTATTTTTCGGTAAGCCGTACAATGGGAGTGGCACAGCGCCTGTATGAAGCCGGACTCATTACTTACATGAGAACAGACAGTGTAAACCTCTCTAAAGAGGCCATTGAAGCTGCCAAACAGGAAATACAAAACGCCTATGGTGAAAAATACAGCCATCCCCGTAATTATGCATCCAAAAGCAAAGGCGCTCAAGAGGCTCATGAAGCCATACGCCCAACTGATATGTCACGGCACTCTGTGAGCCTTGAAAGGGACCAGGCCCGCCTGTACGAATTGATCTGGAAAAGAGCCATTGCTTCGCAAATGAGCGATGCGCAACTGGAACGTACCAATGTAAAGATCAGTGCCAGTACCCATCAGGAACAATTTGTTGCCAACGGAGAGGTCTTAAAATTTGACGGATTTTTAAAAGTATATCTGGAAGGCACCGATGAAGAAGATGAAGAACAGGAAGGAATGTTACCTGCTCTGCAAAAAGGGGAAGAAGTGTATAACCGTTATATAACTGCTACCGAAAGATTTACCCGCCCACCGTATCGATATACCGAGGCTTCCCTGGTGAAGAAGCTGGAAGAACTGGGTATTGGGCGTCCCTCTACCTATGCACCTACCATATCTACCATTCTCAACCGGGGCTATGTGGAAAAAGGAACCATAGAAGGGAACGAAAGAAAATATACACAGCTCACCCTTGAGAACCATGAGATAAAAGAGGACCTGCTTACCGAGATGGTAGGGGCCGATAAAGGTAAACTCGTTCCTACCGATATAGGTATGATCGTAAATGATTTTCTGGTAAACCATTTTTCAACGATACTCGACTACAACTTTACAGCCAAAGTAGAACAGGATTTTGACGATATTGCTTCGGGTGAAGAAGACTGGACGCAGATGATGAAAGATTTTTATAAAGATTTTCATCCTCAGGTAAAAGACGTAGAGGAAAATGCCGAAAGAGAAACCGGAGAGCGTATTTTAGGATCCGATCCCGAAAGTGGCCGACAGGTAAGTGTGCGGCTGGGACGTTTTGGCTCTATGGTACAAATAGGAACGGCAGATGAAGAAGAGAAACCCCGTTTTGCCAGTTTGTTACCAGACCAGTCTATAGACACCATTACCTTTGAAGAAGCGATGGACCTTTTCAAACTTCCCAGAAAACTGGGATCTTATAAAGATCAGGATGTAGAAGTAAATGTAGGTCGTTTTGGCCCTTATGTGCGCTTTGGCAAATCTTTTGTTTCACTTGATAAGGCCGATGATGTATTTGAAGTAACCCTGGAGCGGGCCGTAGAACTCATTAAACAAAAAGAAAAAGCCGATGCCCCCATTGCCACCTATAAGGGAATGGAAGTCTCCAAAGGAAAGGGCCGTTTCGGGCCGTTTATCAAATGGAACAATATGTTTATCAACGTAAACAAAAAATACGATTTTGATAACCTTACCCAGGCAGATGTGGAAGTGCTTATAGAAGATAAACTTAAAAAAGAAGCCGAAAAGTTGTTACGCGAATGGCCCGAAGAGAGCATACGTATTGAAAAAGCCCGATGGGGCCGTTTCACTATCATTAAGGGCCGTACCAAAGTAGAACTTTCCAAAGATACCGATGTAGCCGCTTTAACCCTCGAAGAGGTAAAGGCATTACTAGAAGAAAAGACCCCGAAACGTAAAAAAACCACCAAATCCAAAAAGAAATAGGTTATGGAATTTCCTTTCCTGGCCCCTGTGCAAAGTGTGGTCCTGGCCCACAACCAGTTATTACCAAAACAGGCATTGGGCAAACAGATCAGGATACATACCGAAAAAGAAGGTGTACCCGACCTCTCGAAAGTGAAGATAGCCCTCGTAGGGGTTAATGAAACCAGGAATGCCAATGTTAAACCCAGAGAGGCACTCAGGCTATCAGATATACGTGTAGAGATCTACCGGCTTTTTGCAGGCAACTGGCCTCTGGTTATGGCAGACCTCGGCGATGTTTTACAAGGGGAGACCGTACAGGACACCTATTTTGCCGTGCGCACCCTTATAGAAGAACTTACCAGAAAAAAAATAGTGACCATTATTTTGGGCGGGAGCCAGGATCTTACCTATGCAGTGTATCGGGGTTTTGACAGGCTCGGGCAAATGGTAAACATTACCTCGGTAGATGCCCGGTTTGATTTTGGTAATGTCGAAGAACTCATATCTTCCCATTCGTATATGAGTAAGATTATCATAGAAAAGCCAAATAATCTTTTCAATTTTTGCAACCTGGGGTATCAAACCTATTACAATGCCCAGGAAGAGATAGACCTTATGGAAAAACTCTTTTTTGATGCCTATAGGTTGGGCAGTATAGCTGCAGATATTACCGTAGCAGAACCCTCCCTTCGCGATGCCGATATAGTGAGTATTGATATGTTTTCTGTAAAAAGTACAGAATTACAATGTGAAGGGTTTTATGCGCCTAATGGTTTTGACAGCCGGGAGATCTGTGCTATTGCCCGGTACGCCGGAATTAGTGACCGGGTCTCGGTTTTTGGTATATTTGAGTGTGCCAATGCCCCCGCGTTTTCACAACTGGTGGCACAAATGGTATGGTATTTTACCGAAGGCGTTAATTTCAGAAAGAACGATTACCCCATAGCTTCGCTTGAGGCGTATGAGAAATACATAGTACCCTTAGACAATGAAGAACTTCACTTTTTTAAAAGTCATTTGTCTGGTAGATGGTGGATTGAAATACCTATAATTCCCAATTTGAATAATAAATTAAAAAGACATGCGTTATTACCTTGCACCCACCAGGATTATCTGGATGCCTGTAACCAGGTAGTTCCCGAAAGATGGTGGAAAGCATATAAAAAAACATTGATATAGTATTAATAACGTATAAAATGCAGTTAACCAACAGCAATAATATGTTTCGCAACAAAGTATTGTGTATTTGGAAAAATATAAATACGTTTACGACCTTGAATCTTAAATTTAACTTAACCTGATATTGTATGAAAAAGCTATTAATGTGTATAGCCTTGGGTGTACTTCTATATAGCTGTGGCTCGAAAGACAAAGGCGAACTGGTAGGTGTAAAGGGTAAAAAATGGTACCCCGAAAAACCATACGGTATGACCTTAATTCCGGGTGGATCTTTCATTATGGGAAAATCAGATGATGATTTTGCACAAGTTCTCAACGCCCCCACAAAAACTGTTACCGTTCGTTCGTTTTATATGGATGAAACCGAAATTACAAATAGCGAATACCGTCAGTTTGTAGAATGGGTAAAAGATTCAATAGTTCGTACCCGACTGGCCATACTGGCAGACGAGCTTGGCGAGACTCCCGATAATGAAGGGATAGGAGAATACGCATTTAAAGATGCCGATACCGCAGATCTGTCTGTCTATGAAAAATATATGCTTGATAATTATGCCGGTCTTGGAGAGACCGGGTATGAAGGCCGGGCACTTAACAAGGAAATAGACCTTATATGGGATACTTCAGATTATCCTGATGAATTTTATGCTGAGGTAATGGATTCTATGTACGTACCTATGGAAGAATCGTATAATGGGGAACGGTCTATAGATGTTAAAAAACTGAAATTCAAATATACCTGGATGGATATTCAGGCAGCAGCCAGAGCTAAAAAGGGCAGCCGTAAAGATTTTGTAAAAACAGAAGAACTCGAGATCTATCCCGATACCACCGTATGGATCAAAGACTTTGCGTATTCATATAATGAACCTATGCACAATGACTACTTCTGGCATGATGCCTTTAGCGACTATCCGGTAGTAGGCGTAAACTGGAAACAGGCCAAAGCCTTTTGTGCCTGGAGAACCAAATATAAAAATGACGATCAGAAACGAAGAAATCGTCATAATGTAAACCAGTTCAGGCTTCCCACCGAAGCCGAATGGGAATATGCCGCCAGAGGCGGACTGGAGTCTGCAACTTACCCCTGGGGAGGGCCCTACATCCTGAATGATCGCGGATGTTTCCTGGCCAACTTCAAACCTCAGCGAGGAGATTACGCAGCAGACCAGGCTCTATATACAGTAGAGGCAAAATCCTATGAACCTAATGATTACAACTTATACAATATGGCAGGAAACGTTTCCGAATGGACGAATTCTTCATATGACCCCAATTCTTATGAGTATGTTTCTACAATGAACCCTAATGCTTTCGATGATGAAAACCGTCGTAAAGTGATTAGAGGAGGTTCCTGGAAAGATGTTGCGTACTTCCTTCAGGTAAGTTCACGTGATTACGAATATCAGGATTCAGCGAGAAGCTACATTGGTTTCAGAACGGTTCAGGATTACCTGGGCACCGATGCAACCTCAAACTAATGTAACCAAATTAATTATTATACTTAACTAAATGTAAAATTACTATGGCACAATCAAAATCAACAAAAAAGCTATTTAATTTAGCTTACGGATTAGGAGCTTCTATTGTTATTCTGGGAGCGTTATTCAAAATTCTACACTGGGAGCTGGGCCCGCTTAACGGAGGGTTCCTGCTGGCAGTAGGACTTATTACAGAAGCTATCATCTTTGCTATTTCTGCTTTTGAACCGGTTGACGATGATCTGGACTGGACCCTGGTATATCCTGAACTTTCCGGAGGGCAGACTTCAAAAAACAAAGCCAAAGAGGCACAGGATGCCAAAGAAGCCGAAGGCATACTTTCCAAAAAACTGGACGATCTTCTTAAAGAAGCAAAAATAGACTCAGAACTTATGTCAAGCCTGGGTGAGAGTATCAGAAACTTCGAAGGTGCCGCCAAGAATATGTCGCCTACACTAGATGCTATTGACTCTACCAGGAAATACGGTGAAGAACTTTCACTGGCGGCAGCTCAAATGGAATCACTTAACAGCCTGTATAAAGTACAGTTGGAAAGTGCCAGCCGTCAGGCTACCATTAATGAAGAAGTTGCCAATAATGCCGGAAAACTTAAAGAGCAAATGGAATCATTGACTTCCAATCTCTCATCACTTAACGGAGTATATGGCGGAATGCTTTCTGCCATGAGCCGTAACTAATTAGTATCCCTAATTTATCATAACCAAAAACTAATTAGAAATGGCAGGAAATAAATTATCACCAAGGCAGAAGATGATTAACCTCATGTATCTGGTGTTCATAGCCATGCTGGCTCTGAATATGAGTAAAGAGGTGTTATCTGCCTTTGGCCTTATGAATGAGAAGCTTGAGGCTTCTAACGAAAAAACAACAAAATCCAATGAGTCGTTCCTAACAGCATTAAGTGTAAAGGCTCAGGAGCAACCCGAAAAATTTGGGGATATCTATCAAAATGCCCAAACTATAAAGTCATTATCATCAGATTATTACAGTTATCTCGAAGGATTGAAAAACGAGATGACCAAAAAACTAGATGACAAAACCGACTATGAAACCATGGATAAGTCTGATTATCTTGATCAGAAGTTTTTTCAGGGAGACCAATATTCGAAAGAAGGTAAGCAGTTTGTAGATAATATGAATAACTACCGTGAAAGTATGTTAGCAGCCCTTCCCGATGAATATACAGATACAGAAGAAGCAGTAAAAGACCGTTTTAGTACCGGAAATGAAAAAGGTAAAGTAGAAAACCGTGACGGGAAATCCGTGGACTGGCTTAACCATAACTTTGAGCGTTTTCCACTTATTGCTTCCCTTACTAAAATTACACAGATACAGTCTGACATAAAAGCTACCGAAGAAGATGCGCTTTCCAAAATGTTTGAAGGGCAGCTCACTACCGAAGTATCCATGACCAACTATTCTACCCTGTTGCAGCAGCCTAAATCGGCTTACTACCAGGGAGAGCGTTTTGACGGATACATTGTACTGGGTAGAACAGACGAAACTACCAAACCCAACGAGGTAGAGTTATTTCTTGATGGGCGTAAGCTTACCGAGAAAGAATATTCCTTTGAAGGGGGTAGAGTAAAACTTAATGTGAATACCGGTTCTGCCGGAGATCACAAAATAACCGGTAATCTGTTTTTCGATCAGGATGGTGAGCGTCTGGAAGTTCCAGTAGAACAAACTTTTGCCGTGATTACCAAGCCTAACTCAGCCGTTATCTCGGCCGATAAGATGAACGTGGTGTATCGCGGAGTAGCAAACCCTATTACCATCTCAATTCCCGGAATACCCGACAACAAAGTGAGTGCCAATGCTCCAGGTCTTTCCAGAGTTTCCGGAAGCAAGTATATAATGAACCCTGGGAAAGGAAGAAGCGTAACCATTACCGCATCAGGGACTCTGCCGGACGGACAGAGTGTTAAAACACCGCAGGAATTTCGTATTAAAGATATTCCGCGTCCTTCAGGTACCGTTCGAGGTGAAGCGAACAGCGCTAAAATGACAAAGAATAACCTGGAGATCTCCACCATAGGTGCCATTCTGGAAGATTTTGACTTTGACCTGAACCTCGCCATTAGCGGTTTCAAGTTTAAAGTACCCGGCCAGCCTACCGTAGAAGTGCGGGGCAACAAAATGGACTCCCGTGCCAAAAGTGCTCTTAAAAGAGCCAAAAGAGGCGATGCCGTTCAAATTTTTGACATAGAAGCATATATTACCAACAACAGGACCTATAAACTGAAAAAAGTATCGCCTGTAGTAATTGAGCTTACCAACTAATACATAGAATCATGAATTGGAAGAATGTAGTATTAATAGCAACTGCCACCTTACTAACTTCTACCGGCGTGTATGCACAGGCCAACCTGTTAAATGCCAAAAAGCCGGAAGAAATAGGTGTACGTACCGAAGCGCAGAAAGAAGCAGATAACGATGCCCCCCTGCCTTACGGGTATGTAGATGACCGTGATATACTCTGGTCAAAAACCGTATGGGAAATTATTGATCTGGACGAAAGGATTAATTTTCCTTTCTATTACCCTATAGATACCGTAGATATAGGGCCTAACAGGAGGTCGCTTTACGATGTGCTTATGAAAAGTATTCGTAGCGGGGAGCTAGAAGATATTTACGTAGATTCGTATTTTACCGAAAAGCGTAAACTGGAAGATCTGGAAGCTACCCTCACCAAAATTGATACTACCGATCTGGGTTATGAGCAGTTTAATGCCGGAGAGCCCATTTCTCCCGAGTATATTAACCGAAGAGACCTTACTGCTGCCGATATCGAAGAGTGGCGCATAAAAGGGCTCTGGTACTTTGACAAGCGCCAGGGAGAGCTTAAATACAGGCTTCTTGGGATTGCTCCCGTAGCTCCCGATGTAAACTTTATAGATAGCGATCAACCAGATAAGGTAGAGCTGTTTTGGGTATGGTACCCCAGTGTACGACAGATTTTGCACCAGGCAAAAGTGTTTAACGGTCGTAACAGTGCCCGGCCCATTTCGTTTGACCACCTGCTGAACTCCAGACGCTTTAACGCCTCTATTTATAAAGAAGATAACGTTTACGGAGACCGTTCCATTGCAGATTATCTTAAAGAAAATGCGCTATTTCAACTGTTGGAATCGCAAAAGATCAAAGAACAGATTCGCGATTTCGAGCAGGATATGTGGAGCTACTAAGCAAAACACCCATTCCAATTCACCATATCAAAAGGCCGCCCACATCAGTGGGCGGCCTTTTATTTCTGATGTTTTTTTCTTGTAAATTTGCAGTATGACCGATTATATTGTAGTAGGCTCAGGACTGGCGGGGATTGCCTTTTGCGAGACCCTTCAGCAAGAAGGAAAATCCTTTATCGTTTATGAGGACAGTTCTCAACATTCCTCTACCGTAGCAGGAGGGCTGTACAATCCCATTATACTAAAACGTTTTACCAAAGTATGGAAAGCCAGAGAACAACTGGATGTGGCCCTTCCATTTTACAGGCAACTGGAAGAAAAGCTGGAAGCGTCTTTTGATTACAAAGTGCCTGTGCGAAGGCGCTTTGTTTCCGTACAAGAGCAGAATAAATGGTTTGAAGCGGCAGACAAACCCGGTCAGGGAGAGTTTATGTCGCTAACCGTAGTAAAGAACCAAAACCCTTGTATTGACGCTCCCTATGGCTTTGGAGAAGTATTGCAAACCGGAAGAGTAGCGTCAGGGAAATTACAGGCAGCCTATAGAGAGCATTTGCGTGAGCAGGGTCTTTTACGGGAAGAAACCTTTCAGATAGACCATATGGAAACCGGTGCAAATGAAATACAGTACAAAGATATTCGTGCCCGGTATATTGTTTTCGCAGACGGTTTTGGTATGACAAGCAATCCCTGGTTTCTGTATTTACCTTTAAACGGTACCAAGGGTCAATTACTTACTATTAAAGCACCTACCCTACAATTGGATTTTGTTCTTAAATCGGCTGTTTTTTTAATACCTCTTGGCCACGATTTCTATAAAGTAGGGGCTACTTATGAGTGGCACGATAAAACCAATACCATTACTTCACAGGCCCGTAATGAGTTATTGGCCAAAATGGAAACTTTTATTACCTGCCCCTATGAAGTAACTGCCCAGGAAGCCGGTATTCGCCCTACGGTGACCGACAGGCGGCCCCTGGTGGGGCGCCATCCGCAGCAAACCCGTATTCTTCTTCTAAACGGTATGGGGTCCCGCGGGGTCATGGTAGCTCCGTATATTGCCCGGCAACTATATGATTACATTGAAAAAGGAAAGGCACTCTGTACAGAGATCAATATAAAGCGGTTTGAAAAAAAACACTTTAAAGTTTGAGGTATAGGGCTTTAGATGTTTGCTAAAACATTTAAATTGTTAATTTTACCCTCAAACCAAAACAAACCAATGAGTGCAAACGTAATTTATGACAAAAAATTTACGTCAATACATCTGTTACCCAAGGGAGATTACGAGAACTGTTTATTTACACGGTGTAAAATGGGAGGTACCGATTTGTCTGGCATCAGTTTTACAGAGTGTACATTTGTGGAAACCGACCTGAGTGCCACCCGGCTTATGGGTACAGCGCTTCGTGGTGTACATTTTGAAGATTGTAAAATGATGGGGTTAAAGTTCAACCACTGCGATCCTTTTTTATTTTCAATAAAGTGTTCCCGTTGTACTCTTAATTTTGCTTCTTTCTTTCAGTGTGATCTTACCAGGAGCCATTTTAAAGGTTGCCGGCTCATTGATGTTGATTTTGCTGAGGCAAATCTGACCGAAGTATGCCTGGATCAATGTGATTTACAAGGCGCACAATTTGAGAACACCCTATTGAGGAAATGCGATTTCCGAACCGCATACAATGTATCCTTAAGTCTTGAGATGAACGATCTGAAAGGTGCCCGGTTTACACTGGAAGGGTTACCGGGATTACTGGCTCCTTATGGCATTGAAATAGAGTAATAAAACGTTTTCCAAAGGCTTATGCCTGGGTAGCCGGCTTTGGGTCTTTTACAGCCTGAGGATCGTATTTGATAAAAAAGTTGATCCATATATTTCGTGCCAGCCGCATAATTACCGGCATAAACACAATAAGGGTAGCTACAATGGCTGCAAAAGCTATTTTAAGGCCTGTACCTATAAAAAGATAAGTTATTACAAAAGCAGCTACGGCAAAAGCAACCCCTACGCCATAACTAACATACATGGCGCCGTAAAAGAATGAAGGCTCAATTTTATACCGCAGGCCACAGTGTGAGCACTGCTCATTCATTTTAAGAGTCCTGGCAGGATGGTAGGCATTTTTTGATACATACATGCTCTCCATATGGCATCGGGGGCAACTTCCTGTTAAAATGCTGTAGAGTTTCGTTCCTTTTTTTAACATTTGCAAAAGTTTTATACAAAAATAATCATTATCACAGGAATTTTGGGTAACAATAGTCACATATCGTATGCTTAGCATTCATAACATATCAGTATCATTTGGAGGAGAATTTCTTTTTGAAGAAGTAGCTTTTCGCTTAAATGCCGGAGATCGCATAGGATTAGTAGGGAAAAACGGTGCCGGTAAAAGTACCATGTTACGTTTGCTGTCGCGCGAAATGCAACCAGACTCGGGAACCATAGCTACCGATAAAGAAGTAAAGATCGGTTTCCTGAAACAGGATATCGATTTTGAAAAAGGGCGTACGGTTTTAGAAGAAGCCTATCAGGCCTTTTATGAGATCAAAACCCTGGAGGCCCGTCTGGAAGATATAAACAACGAACTGGCCACCCGAACCGATTATGAAAGTGAAGGGTATAATGAGCTTATGGTGGCACTGAGTGATATAACCCACAGGTACGAGATCGTAGGTGGCTACAACTACCAGGGCGATACCGAAAAAGTTTTAATGGGGCTGGGTTTTAAAAGAGACGATTTCCATAAACTTACCGATACGTTTTCCGGCGGATGGCGCATGCGTATAGAACTCGCCAAACTGTTGCTGCAGCAAAACGATGTGTTATTGCTGGATGAGCCCACCAACCACCTCGATATAGAAAGTATATTATGGCTCGAGCAGTTCCTCAGGAACTACAGCGGGGTAGTAGTGATCGTATCGCACGATAAAATGTTTCTTGACAACGTGACCAATCGCACCATTGAGATATCACTGGGGCGCATTTATGATTATAATAAGCCCTATTCACAATATCTGATATTGCGTGAAGAAATGCGTACGCAACAGTTAAGTGCCCAAAAAAACCAGGAAAAACAGATCCAGCAAACCGAAAGGCTCATTGAAAAATTCAGGGCCAAGGCTTCCAAAGCATCCATGGCACAGTCACTTATTAAAAAACTGGACCGTATAGATCGTATAGAAGTAGATGAAGATGACAACAGTGTAATGGCTATTCGCTTTCCGGTATCTGTCACTCCCGGGAAAGTAGTAGTAGAGGCAGAAGGGGTTTCCAAAAGTTACGGTGATAAAACCGTGTTGCACAAGGTAGATCTGCTCATTGAAAGAGGCAGTAAAACTGCTTTTGTAGGGCAGAACGGACAGGGGAAAACCACACTGACCAGGATCATTGTGGGAGAACTCGATCATAAAGGAGTGCTAAAACTGGGCCACAATGTGCAGTTGGGATATTTTGCCCAGAACCAGGCAGAATATTTGAATGGTGAAAAAACCGTTTTGCAGACTATGGAAGATGCAGCAAACGATACCAACCGTCCGCGGGTACGTGACATGCTTGGTGCATTCCTCTTTAGGGGCGATGAGGTTGAGAAAAAAGTAAAAGTCCTTTCCGGGGGTGAGCGTAACCGACTGGCCCTTTGTAAAATGTTGTTACAGCCTTTTAATGTACTGGTAATGGATGAGCCCACCAACCACCTGGATATAAAATCAAAAAACGTACTTAAAGAGGCCCTGCAACAGTTTGAAGGCACACTCATACTGGTATCGCATGATCGTGATTTTCTCCAGGGGCTTACCAATAAAGTATATGAGTTTAGAGATCATAAGATCAAAGAATATCTGGGTGATATTGATTTTTTCCTGGAGCAGCGGCAACTGGCTACGTTACGGGAGGCAGAACTAAAAGAGAAAGAGGCGGCTTCTGTAAAAGATAAAAGCAATGCGCTTAGCTATGAGGCCCAGAAAAAAGTAAAATCGCTTAAGAATAAGCTCAGTAAAGTAGAATCCCGTATTCGGCAACTTGAAAAGGAACTGGCGGCTATAGATGTAGAGATGGCCATTGACTACGACAAGGTTATTGCACAGAAGGGTTTTTTTGATGCCTATGAGACCAAAAAAGCAGAACTGGAAACTTTAATGACCCAATGGGAAACGGTTTCCGAGGAACTGGAAACACTGGAAACCCATTAGCCCGGGTTACACTTCTTCAGTAGTATTGTATCACCATATACATACGGCAGCCTCTTGGCAGACTGCCTATTATAATTGTTCACAAACAATGTAGGCCGAAGGTCCGCACGAATCCGGCTGGCAGGTATTACCAAAGTCAGTAGGGCAATCGCGTGTATCATTACAGAGTCCGTCGCACGACTGTAGCCACAAAGTATTGGTATAAGTATCACTTTGTCCGCCAGTGGCATAAAGCAATGTGGAGACTTTTACTTTTTGGAAGCTCAGGATTTTTAGCTGTTTTTTTCTCATTAGTTTATATAACGATTGGTGTGCTGATATCTTTTCAGAAGATTTTTTAGTATTATAAAAGTAAGAAAAAAGTGTTTTTTAAAAGTGTTAATTCTGTTAAATATTTATAAAAAAAATCTGTATTTCTTTTGATTTTTAATAAATTTAGCGTATTGCTATTGAAAACTTTAAATTATTGATTATGAAAAAGAAATCCTTACAACAACTGGCCCTTAAAAAGAGAACCATTTCAAGCTTTAGTAATTCGGTAAAAGGCGGAGAAGTGGCATCCAGTTATCCTACTACAAGGCCCACGCCTACGATAACGGAACCGCTACCTACGGTAACCAGACCTACAATAACCGTCTTACCTATAACAACAACTGTTACGTCACCTGTTACCATTCCCATAACAGTTACGCGGGAAGAACAGATGCGATAATTGAAAGTTGCCGAAAATCATATAAAAGAATACAGGCTACACTCCTGCGTAGTGTAGGGGTGTAGTAGGTATTCATTAGAAATTGGTGGGAAATCAAATAAAGCTTAAACATGAAAAAGAAATCTTTAGAACAACTCGCATTAAAAAAGAGAACGATCTCAAACTTTAGTGACTCCATACATGGGGGACAGACAGCATCCAGTTATCCTACCATTATACCTACATCCAGTTCCAGACCTATGGTAGCAAATACCGCACCTCTAATAACAGTTGCTTCACCTGTATTACCGGTTACCACGCCGGAATTTGAACAGAAAGTAAATTGATAGAGGTAATTACATACGGTTACCATATAAAATTAGTGTGAGCTACGTCCTGATCGCTATACAAGTATAATTTCATACTAACGTGATATACAATTAAATATAAATAAAAACAAAAACTAAAAACATGAAAAAGAAATCCTTACATCAACTGTCACTTAACAAAAAGAAGATCTCTAATCTGGATAGCCATTCCGTAAACGGAGGAATCATCTGGAAACTTACCTTTACCATAGTTACTCGAACCATTCCAGGTAATATTACCAATGAAACTACGTCTTCTTCTCCTTCCGAAGCGCAAAATCAAAATTAATGGGCATAGATGGTAAACATCGGTGCTTTGAAGTAAAAATAACTTTAAAAACAAAAACATGAAAAAGAAATCCTTACACCAACTGTCACTTAACAAAAAGAAAATCTCTAATCTGGATAGTCATTCCGTAAACGGGGGGATTACCTGGACCGTTACGATCAGAGTTTCTATCAGATTTTGTACTACAGTACTCCCGGAAAATGATCAACAATAAAGGCTACCATTTGTGGTCAGTAATTGTTATTACACGAGATACCGTGTAAGAAGCTATATACACTTTTCGGTATAGCGTAAAATCAAAATACAAGGGCACAGGTGGTAAACAACTGTGCCTTTATATTAAAAACAATTTTAAAAACAAAAACATGAAAAAGAAGTCCTTACACCAACTGTCACTTAACAAAAAGAAAATCTCTAATCTGGATAGTCATTCCGTAAACGGAGGGCTGGTAGCATCCAGTGGACCAACAATCACTGTTACAACCACTACGATTAGAGTTTCTATCAGAGTATGTACTACAATATTCCCGGAGCAACTATAGTGACGGCAATTGCTTCTATACGAGATACCTTTTAGAAGCATATGCTCTTTTGTATAATGTGTAAAATCAAAATAAATGGGTACGGTAAGTAAAACACCTGTGCCCTTATATTAAAATAACTTTAAAAACTAAAAAAATGAAAAAGAAATCCTTACAACAACTGGGACTTAAAAAAAGAACGATCTCAAATCTGGATAGTCATTCCGTAAACGGGGGCCAGCAGGCTTCCAGTGGAACTACTACAACATCGACCACCACGGTTACTATTTCTATTGTTGCATGCACTACTAATACCACTATTACACTCCCGGATGACCAACAACAAAGATAACGCTGCCGGAAATATCATAAAACAAGTAGTTATATCTCATGAATTATATTTTACTACAAAACCTTTAAAATTTAAGAGGTTTATACTTTTATAAAGTAATTTTATTCCTAAAAATTGTAAGAAAAATAATATAAAAAATTATATCATGAAAAAAAGCAATTTTTTAACCGGCAGTCTAAAACCTATTTCACGTAATGAGCTAAGAAAAATAGCGGGTGGCTCTGGTCCATGTACAAGTTGTTCTTTGGTGTTTACAGACCCGGGAACAGGATTTTGTAGTTTTATGGATCAGGGAGAACTCTGTCTGGGGCGTCTTTTATTTGTAGCTCCCGGCTCTAATGAAAAGATTTGTTGTCCGCTTTAAAACTAAAAAAATTACTGTGAGATAAGCTGTTTCTGTATGGAACAGCTTTTTTGTTGTGTTTGTTTTATATTTTACTACAAAACCTTTAAAACTTAACGGCTTTACACTTTTGTAAAGTAAGTTTATTTTTATAAATTGTAGGAAAAATAACATAAAAAATAAATATCATGAAAAAAAGCAATTTTTTAACCGGCAGTCTAAAACCTATTTCACGTAATGAGCTAAGAAAAATAGCTGGTGGTACCGGTAGAGGGTGCCCCCCGTGTGGTTCCCCGTTTCTAAGCAGTGGAACCGGCCGCTGCGCTTTTGTGGGGCCCAATGGGCAGATCTGTAGAGGTACTGTTATTCAGGGACAATGCTGTATATAAAACAATGTTAGAGAAACTACTGGTAAAAAAACACCCTATTTCCTGTAGCGCATTTGGAAACCCCAACAAAGACGAAGGATTTTGTACTACAGGCACTGGATTTATCTGTTATAAATAATACAAAGATTTTATAAATTAAATTTTTACCCATGAAAAAAAGAAATCTTTTATCAGGGAATGTAAAGCGCATTTCCCGCAGTGAATTACGAAAAATAGCCGGGGGTAACAGTGGCTGTTCTGGCTGTGGTTCTCCATTTCTGGATAGCGGAACCGGACAATGTGCCTTTAGATCCGGAGGACAGATCTGTTTCGGAACAGTACAGGGTAGCCGATGCTGTGTGTAACCCGGATGATTGCCATTTTATAACTCCAGGAAAGCTGTTTCCGCAGGAAGCAGCTTTTTTCTTTGACCGCATTTTCAGAGGTAACCAAAAAACCTTTAAAGATCAATGGTTTTACACTATCATAAACTCATCATATTTATATAATTCGTAAGAAAATAATTAAAAACATATATCATGAAAAAAAGCATTTTTTTATTAAACGATCTACTGCGCATATCGCGTGGTGAATTACGTAAAATAGCAGGCGGTAGTACCAGAGAGTGTTTTGGATGTGTTTCCGAATATCTAATAGGTGCTTTTGGACAGCGATGTGGTTTTCTAGCGCCTTCAGGAGAGATCTGCAGGGGCACTGTTCGCGATGGGCAGTGTTGTGTGTCCCACTAATATCTTGTTTTAAATTTTCTTATGCTATGACTGGAAACCGCAAAAAATAGGTGGTTTTCTATTACCGGGAATTACGTACAATTTCATAAATTGTAAGAAAATAATATAGCCTCAAATAATGAAAAAACTAAGAACCGATCTATTATACGGACTGTCTCGCAATTTTCTCAGGAGAATAGCGGGAGGTACTAAAGTAATCTGTATATCCGGATGTTATACGCCTTATCTTGGAGGCCGGGAAGAAGGAAGCCCCTGTGCATTTGCAGGTGCCTCGGGAGGCATTTGTTACGGTACAGTTACTAATGGTAAGTGCTGTACCTGAACAGGTTTTCCATATATCAACCGGTGGCTAAATACAGATATTTATCCGGAAGACCCTGTGAAATACGATATATTTAAACAGTTTTATACATATAAAACGTAAATAAAGAACCTCTTTAATTTTATTTGATTACTTATTTTCCATAAAAATCGCTTCTCATCGCCAGAGAAGCGATTTTTTTAAGTATCCCTATGTTGTAACAGAAGCCGTTCAGGACTCATTTACTTGTGTTTTTAGGAGCCGGTCGTATAATGATCTCCTTTTTGGATCTGCCAGAATACTTATCATATAACTTACAAAAAGTACCATACCGGCTAAGGTAAGTATGCGCAGACCGGGTTCATCTTCAAAATACAAAGGTGTTGGAAAAATAACCCCCAGGTGCGCTATTTCCCAGGGTAATAGTTTTAAAAAAGTTCTTAGAAAAGATTTTCCGGGTGATATTCTTTGGTTTTCCGGGTTTTGAACAGAGAGCCTAAAAAGCCGTTTACCAAGTGTGCCTTTAGCCCGGTTACTGTCAAAATAGGTAAAATAAAACCATACCGGAAGCGAAATAGTACTCAGTACATATAGTTCCATATTCAGGCTGTTCTCGAACCAGGTATCAGCAAGTCCCAGTCTGGTTCTAAGAGTGCCCAAAATGGCCCATTGCAGTACAAGTATTAGAATGGTATAACACAAAGTAACGTCAATGAAATAAGCCAGGGTTCTTTTTAAAAAATATCGCATAACCAAATTAGAATACACAGGCACTTACTCCTGCACTACCGCTACTGCTTCAATCTCAATTTTCCAGCTCTCTTTTCCCAGAGCCGCTACCCCTACCAGAGTACTGGCCGGCATATCTGTATCACCCAGTATTTCCTTTCGTACTTTGCGAAATGCGGGTAGTAACTCAGGAGAGTAGTCCACAATATAGGTATTCATTTTTACCACATCTTTAAAGGTGGCACCTGATGCCTGTAAGGTAGTTTTCATATTAGTAAGTACTTCCCGCATTTGTGCCTCAAAAGTATCGGCTTCGCTTATCTGTCCCGATACATAAATAGTTTTCAGGTTTCCGGTTTGTACCACCACCGCTTCAGAATACCCGTTATGGGTGTTTATAAAGGTTTTGGTAAGAGAAGGTATTTCAAAGTCAGGAGCAGCAGGAGGTTGTTGACAGGCTGTAATGGCAACTACCAGTAGTAATAAAATAGAAGTTTTCATTAAAATCTTTTGAAGGGAAAGATAAAAAATACAGATCATATAGCACATGCATTTTAGTTAAAAGGTATAAAGACATACTTGTGTTATAAGTATGTGAAAAATATGATAAGTAGGAAAATTATTTGTATATTAATAGTGATAATCTTAGTTATAAAAACCTGATAAACATAGTAAAAGGAAAAGCAAATAACTGTTTTGCAGTTATTAAAGGGAAGCCGAAAACTTTACAGAGTAGGCATATATTCAAAAAGATCAAAATGGAAGAAAGACAGCGATTAATTGACGAGTCGGCAAGAATGATCAAAGAACTGGCAGCAGACCAGAAAATTCAAATTCAGCTTACCCCGGAGCAGTATGCGGCCCTTGAGGAGGGCTGGAACGCATATGACCATTCACAACCTGCACAAATTACTTTTGTAGTTAACGGAAAAAATGAGGCAGAGCTTAAAGTAGCAGCCTATACGTATCGACGTACTACTTGTTGCGCATAAGTAAGTTATGTACAGTGTAAGCAAACATCTTTTGTTTTATTTTAAGAACGGTCAGTTTACCGGTGAGAACTATCTCACCGGTAAACTGACCGTGTTGAGTACAAATGTTTTGCAAATTGTAAGGTATGTGAGCGATGTTTACCGATCTATGGAGGAGATTAAGGAAAAATTCAAAGGGGTACCGGACATTGAAAAGCTAATAACCGATTTAACGGAAGCGGGAATACTGACTGAGAAAACTTCGGAAAGAGCGAAGCAGGAAAAAGTACTCGAAGAGTGGGAGTGGGATCTGCCTGCACGGTATTATCACGCCAGAACCCATTATGTAAACTTTGAGGCGAATAATGAAAAAGTATGGGCCGAGCTAGATCAAAAAGCGGGCAGTGAGCCTCCTCCCGAACCGTATATAACGTTGCCTGATGTAACATACCGGCCTTTGCCACCTCCATCTGGCAACCTCAATTACAATATATTCAGGAGTTTACTGGAAAGGCGCACCTGCCGTGCGTTTCTGGCAGTACCAATAACTGAGCAGGAGCTTTCAGACTGTATGTATTACAGCTTTGGAAAGACTGGAGAATACAAAGGCGGGAGTCTGGGCGATGTGATCTTTAAGACCTCTCCTTCCGGTGGTTCGCGTCACCATCCCGAAGTATATGCAGTAATTAACAGAGTGCAAAATTTGGAATCGGGTATTTATCATTATCACCTGCATACCCATAGTTTGGGCATGTTGCACAAAGGGGATTTTTCACAGTGGGCCACTCGTGCCTGTTCCGAACAGAAATGGGTTACCAACTGTTCGGCAGTTTTTATAATTACCTCATTACTTAAAAGGAATATGTGGAAGTATCGTCATGCCCATGCCTACAGAGTTATACAACTGGATATAGGGCACCTGGCACAAACCTTTAACTTAACCTGTACTGCTATGAGACTGGCTTCCTTTGGCACTGCTGCCCTAAACAATACTCTTATTGAAGAAAAACTCAAAATACATCCCTACCGGCAGCCGGCCATGTACGTCACGGCAGTCGGCCACCCCGATAAAAATGATCCCGCGTACGCAAGATAATATGGGGTCATACTACAGTTAACAAAGCGATTTGTTTTTGCAGTTTTCTTTGTTTCCGGGAAATGAATTCACTATAATCCTTAAAGGATCACTACTCACACACGGCGGTTTCGTCTTTCTGAAAAACATCAATATCCATATCACATATAGCCTGGGGGATGCTTGTTAACTGATTGTTGTCCTGTAACCACAACCGGAAAAGGGCAGTTAATTGTGCGATCTCTACGGGCACCGAAGTTAGGTTATTGCCATTAAGATGTAGTGTTGATAATAAAGAAAGGTTTCCTATTTCTACCGGTACATTGTTGATCTGATTATTGTCTAGCCTAAGTTGTCGGAGTTGTGTTAAATTTCTAATTCCCGCAGGAACTTCTGTAATTTGATTATTTGCCATAAACAGTTCTTCAAGATTGGTAAGCTCAAAGATCTCCTCAGGGATGGCAGATAAGTTATTGTTAGTCAAATAGAAGTTTTCAAGGTTGGTAAGGTTTTCTATTTCCTGAGGAAGTGCCTGTAGCCCATTTCTTTCTAAACTAAAATATTCAAGCTGGTTAAGTTGTCCTATAGTTGTGGGTATTTCAGAGATCTGATTATTACCCAAAACCAATCTTCTGAGATTAGTAAGGTTTCCTATTTCGTCAGGAACCTCGGTTATTAGATTAACAAAAAAATTAAGTTGGGTAAGGTCTGTAAGATATTTAATAGACTCAGGGATCACTACTATGTTTTTATTGTTTAATACCAGCTCTGTTACTTTACCGTCGATAACAGTTACTCCATCCCATTGAGATATGTCTTCTTCTGTAAGATCCCATCGTAGTAAACTGTTGGGATTGGCATTGTAAAGCGCGATAAGAACCTCACGTTCCGAAAGCTTTCGGGTAATGGTTACTACATACTCAGCGGTACTTTCATCTTCTGCTGTCACGGTATAGGTAACCGGGTTGGTAAAATCGGTTATGGCCGCCTCCGGGCTAATGGTGGCTCTTTCAGACACTTCAATAGCGGGCTGTAAAGCGGTAAGATCGGCCGTCATGGGAAGCTCTGCAGTTATGGTTCTGTTTTCTTCATCAATTACCGCAGTAAAATCTTCTGCAAGGCTATCATTATCAACATCCAGAAAGGCAAAAGAGCGTATTTGTTTTGTATCAAACTTTTGTATGGTTAGGGTTACGGTATATTTTTGGGTAGTCCCGTCTTCAGCTGTAACGGTATATTCTACCATATCGCTAAAGTCGGCTGCCGTTTTGCTTTCAGGATCAACAATAGCTTTTTCAGAGAGCGTAATTGAAGGGGTCAGCGCCGTAACATTGGTGCCAAAGGGAACCTGAGTGGTTATGGTGTTTTCCTCCTGGTCTATGGTAGCCGTTACATTTTCAGATAAGGCTTCATTGTCACCGGCCAAAAAAGTAAAGGCGGTGATTGCTTTTTCACTGCTTTTTATCACTTCATCATCGTCATTACTACAGGAAACGATGGTAAGAAATAAAAAAAATACTGCAGTAAGCAGGTTTGTTTTTTTCATGATCTATATTATTTCGTATTAAGGTTATTATAAAAATTGCAACAAAAGTAGTCTTCACTGCTTTCAGGTGCTTGTCAAAAAATCAAGATTTTGGTAGTGCCAACCGGGAGTTGTATACTTTTTTAAATGTATTTTATGACACGATTCCAGTTTAAAAACCCAATAATTCACAGGTATTTAGTAATTTCGACGGCCGGATCATTTCGCTCAAAACAGATATGACATGCGGTAACGATCCCTGTCTTTACTAAAAACAAACCACCATCTGCCAATGCATACACAAAAGAACATAGGGCGTTTTTGGCTATATGGCCTGTATATGGCAGTGGCCCTGATCATGCTGGTTGACTTTGTATTGCCGGGAAAAGTATATGTCAGTGAGGTGACCAATGTTACGAAAACGCGCCAGCAATATTATAATGCGGCGGGAAACTATCATTATTCGTACCGGGTGTTTACCAAAGCACATAGCTTTCCCGTATCAGCGGAATTCGCCGAAACCCTTAAAGAACCATCGCAAATAACCTATACCGTATCGATACTGTTTAAAGAAATAAACCGTTATGGTTCACCCGGTGTAAAGCCAGGGAACATGTATTCACTCAGATTGTTTTCCGGCATGGTGCTTCCCATAGTGGCGATAGCGGTAATGGGAATGGCCCGTACCCGAAGAAAAAGGATAGGTACCCTGATTTTTATTATTCAGGTGTTCCTTATTGCGAATACCATTTTCTTAGTATATTAAAAACAACCCTACAACCTAATAAATACACATCATGACCTTAAAAGATCTGGGATATACAGACGAACTGGAAAGCTACCGGAAGACAGAGGGCCTGGAGGGCCTGAGTGTAGGCAGAGTAGTTTTAGAGCACAAAGAGAGGTATGTGGTAAGAACCCACGAACACGAATACGATGCCGAGGTACTGGGCAATCTCAGGTTTTCGGCACAAAGCAGGGCCGATTTTCCTGCGGTGGGCGACTGGGTGGCCATTTCCGAATACGATGATAATAAGGCACTTATACATAAAGTTTTTCCCAGAAAAACCGTGATCGAAAGACAGGCTGTGGGGAAGCGTGGTGAAAAACAAGTTATTGCGGCTAATATAGATACTGCTTTTATTGTACAGGCGGTAGACCGGGATTTTGCCATTAACCGGATAGAGCGCTATATTACCATTTGTCATACTTCCGGCGTCGCTCCTGTAGTACTTGTTACAAAAACCGATCTGGTAACTCCTGCGGAAAAGCAGGAAATGATCAGCGCTATTACTGAACGGGTACAGGAAGTACCGGTACTGGCTATAAGCAATACGACCGGTGAGGGGCTCGAAGCACTTAGAAAGCAAATAGTACCCGGCCAAACCTATGGTTTACTGGGCTCATCGGGCGTAGGAAAATCAACTCTGGTCAACAGCCTGTCCGGCAGGGAAATGATGAAAACCCAAACCATTAGCCAGAGTACCGGCAGAGGCCGCCACAGTACTACTCACAGAGAACTACACGTTCTGGAAAACGGCGGGATCCTGATTGATAATCCCGGAATGCGCGAGGTTGGGATCACTGATTCGGCCGAAGGACTGGAAACTACCTTTAGTATTATTAGTGAATATGCTGTGTATTGTAAGTTTAAGGACTGTACCCATACCACCGAAACCGGGTGTGCTGTGTTGGCTGCGGTGGAGGAGGGAACGATTGACCGGGGTGCGTACGAGAACTATTTAAAAATGGAGCGGGAAAAAGCGTTTTTTGAATCTACCATTGCCGAAAGGCGTAAAAAGGATAAAGATTTTGGTAAAATGATCAAAGAGGTAAAGGCGAGAAAGCCTTATAAATAATTGGGCCCTGCCAGAGCTATAGCGGTGTTTTAGTGTTTTTATATTTTTTCCATACCTTGTTACAAAAGAAAACAGATGCTAAAGTTCTTTAAAGAGATCCGTCGAAAATTGCTTTTGGAAAAACGGTTCTCCAAATATCTGGTCTATGCCCTGGGTGAGATTACACTTGTAGTTATCGGGATCTTACTGGCCCTTCAATTTAATAACCTGAACGAACAAAGCAAAATTAATAAAGATCAAACAGGCTACCTGCGATTGCTGCGTCATGAAATGGCGAATAACCTTACAGCATTGCAAATAGAAAGGGAAGATCTGGGAACTGTAGTGCATAAGCTGCGAAGTTTTATAATGCTAATGGACCGTTCTAAGGAAGAAGTGAGTGAAAAGGAACTTGCAGTGGCGCTAAGCGATATTTTTAATAAAAACTTTCAGTTTAAATATGAAAATGGTGCTCTTACCGAACTTATTGCCACCGGAGGATTAAAGAATATTGCAAACGATCGTATTCGCAATTTACTGGCTTCCTGGGAAAGCAGGGTTCAGAAGGTTATTAATCAGGAACAGGTAGTAAATCGGTACATACAAAAAGGTAATGAGGTACTGGAAAAGAAGGGAAGCTTCCGGAGTATCATAGACCATACCAATGAAAATGAACAGTGGCAGATAGCTAAACTGCCGGAGCCCGTGAGTAATCTGTTTATTCTGGAATCTCAGGAGTTTGAAAATATCCTCATCATTGCAATAGGTACAGGGGAGCATCTGTATAAAACGGTATATCCCGGCCTGGAGAAGGACCTGGAACTGCTAATTGATTTGATAGATAACGAGTTACCGTAGTGGGTATAACCCCTATATAAAACCCCCGGGAGTTTTAAAACCTGGACAGCTTTCGGAATGTAGATACCCCAAAAAATGGAACTATATATAGTCAATGTTTTAAAAGACCGTACATTCTCAAAAATACGGACAGTAATCACTCTTTTCTAAAAACTCAAATAATTATATAATTTTTATAGAAGCTATTGAAATAGAAACCAATACACAGAAAAAGGAATTCGGGATCTGATATCTATCTGCTTTTGGAAAAAGCTGTTTATCTGGTAATAATCTAGTAAATTTTTGAATTTCAGATTTTTACTAGATAATGCAAAAGGAATATCAATACTTATACTACGGTAAAAAAACACTTTTCAATGTCTATTTTGGATATACGCCCTGGATTTTTTTAGTTAAGCAGAAATATTTTCAGGAAAGCGAGAAAAAAAATGTATCAAAATGGCATGCTAAACTGCTTGTTTTGTGTGAGTTCGAGTTATTTGCTCACTAATAATAGTAAGAAAATCTAACAATTTAGAACAGAAATTATTTTGGCGGTATCATTCTTATTTTTCAATTTTGGAAAGAAATAAAATTATAGAATTATCATTCATTTTAAAACATAAATGTGTGTTAATAGTTCAGTTGTCAGATACTTAATGGAAGTTGTCATGAAAAAATTATTTATAATGTTAAAATTTAATCTAATTATACTGTTTTTTACATTTCAGTTAAACGCACAAAAAACGGGATGTAATTATATAATAGATTATTATCCAATTGTTTATGAAGGGCAAATCGAGTATCTGAAAGGTGATTTTGACAAGGCATACGATTTTTTTGATAAAGCAAGGTATAAGTGTGAGTTATTGAACAATCAAGATATTTTAGAAAGTGTCATTTTTGCTGAACTTAGTGCGAAAAGAGGACTTTTTGAGCAGGCTTTTGACTACTTACGAAATGCCGTTAAAGATGGGTTTTATTTTGGGTATTTAGAAGGCAATGACAATCTAAACCTTCTTAAATCTCGTTTAGAATGGAATCTTTTAAAAAATGAAGCTGACTCTCTTGCAATTCTATTTAAGAAGACAGATAGAAATAATCTTAGAAGCGAAATTATTTCTATGATAAACGAAGATCAAAAAGTTAGAATAGATAAGGTGCCATCGGAGATGCAGAAAATCGATGGTAAACATGAAATGAGGATAAAGGAAATTTTCAATTCATATGGTTACCCTAATAGCAAGTTAATAGGCGGGTCAACCCCTTCGCAAAATGTAGATATATCTACAATGCTGATGCATTTTAGTGATGTTGAATATTTTGAACCAATATTATTAGAATTTATTAGAAATGGAGAATGTTCTCCTTCTGTGCTAGCCAATATGGTAGATAGTAACGATAGAAAAAGAAACCTATTTACTTATGGAATCTATGATAATTTAGATAGTACTTTAATTAAAGACTTTAAAAATTTGAATGCAAGACGTACTGCTATTGGTCTTAGAACCTTAGAGCAGCATAAAGAAACTAGGAACTTAATTATTCAGAAGTATAGATCAAAAAATTAGATTTATTATTAACTTTTTAAACATTTTCTATATGAAAAAATTAAAATCATTAACAGATTTTCAAAAGAAATCTACAAATCACTTACTTAAGAAATCTGAAACCAGATGTATTAAAGGAGGTAGTACTACTTCAACAATAGAATCAGTTTCCACAGATCAAGGAGCAGATAATGATACCGATTGCGGTGAAAGAGAGACGTTTGATAGCGGATTAGTAATTACTTGGATAGCAAAAAATTAAACCATTATGATATCAATAAAACAATTTAAAGAGATAAACGAAAAGAAAGTTTTAAAAAATGATTTTTTCAAGAGGATAGTTGGAAGTTCCACAGGAGAGACTGGCGTGACCATAACTGAATCTAGTACAGATTTAGGACCACATACAGATACAGATTGTAGATCAGACTGGGAATTTGACAGTGGAAATGTATGGTCTTTTATTAGTTATTAACGCTAGCACTTACCTAATTAATGAAAAAAGAGGAAAGGTTATATTCCTCTTTTTGATTTTTATTTTTTTATGATTTTAGTACTTTCGGAAAATAAGGACAAGTCAACTACTGTAGTATTAAGTTGGTTGAGGTATTTGAATAAACAATATATTAGAGTTAATAAAGAAGATATATTGAAAATTAAATGCTTTGCTGACGGTATATATATCAATCTTAATGAAGAAAAAGAAATCAATATTACTAAAATTACATCTTTTTGGTATAGGAGAGGATTTCTTAATTTAAAAAATGAACTAAAAAACGATTGGGTTTCTCTGAGTAATTTTTTGAATGAAGAATCATATCATCTAAAAAACTATATCCATTACCTGCTTAAAGAAAAGAATAGTCTAGGTTCTATAAGTTCTTCGATTGCAAATAAATTAATTGTTAACGAATTAGCGGTAAAATCTAATCTGAGAATCCCAAAATCTTATTTATTTACTGAGAAAAAAGAACTTCTTAAAGTATTCAAGAAAAACAAATTAATAACCAAAGTAATAGCAGGCAATGGATTTGTGAATTTAGACGATAATCAATATGGCGTATTTTACACTACTTTATTAGAAGATATAAATGATTTTCCAGAAAACTTCGCACCCTCTTATTTCCAGGAGTATATTAATAAGAGATATGAACTTAGGATTTTTTTCTTAAAAGGAAAGTTTTATTCGATGGCTATATTTTCTCAAAACGATGAGCAAACTAAAGTAGATTTCAGAAAATACAATTTTAAAAAGCCTAATAGAAATGTTGCATTTAAACTTCCTGTATCAATTGAAAAAAGGTTATTAAAACTAATGGATTTAATGAATCTTAAATGCGCATCAATTGATATGCTTGTTGATAATAATCTACAATATTATTTTCTAGAAGTAAATCCCATTGGACAATTCGGTATGGTTTCTTACCCATGTAACTATGGCATTGAAAAGTTGATTGCAAAAAACTTGTTATAAAAATGAAGAAAATGTTAGAGTTTATTAAGGATAATGAAAAATCATTACCTGCCATTTTTAATAGAATGGAAATTAAGGAAAACAAAAAAGTTAATAATAAAAAAAATATGGTTAAGACTGTTAAGAATAGTATATACAATACTAATCACTATCAAATTAAACCCTTTTTTAAGGATATCATACGTTATTTATGAATACGGATTTTATACTTTTTTCAAATTGCATTTTAGTAAAAGGAGCTAAACGTTCATTAATTTGTGATTTACAAAGAGAAGAAGCTGAGCTTATTCCAAACGATTTGGTAGATATAATTTCAGCACTAAAAACAAAGAGCATTAAGGAAGTAGTTAGTGAATTTGGAATAGAAAATAAGAATATTATTATTGAGTATCTCGATTACCTGGAAAGTAAGGAATATGGATTTTATTGCTATCATCAAGAAAAGGCACTCTTTCCAACAATGAATATAAAATTTGAAACTCCAAATGAGATTACAAATGCTATTATTGAAATTGATAAATTGAATTATAGTGTTATTGAATCTCTATTTAAGCAATTGGATGACTTGCTTTGTGATTCAATACACTTTTTTTTCTATAATAAAATATCTCTGGATGACTTATTATTTATTTCTAAGTTGAGTAGAGACAATTCATTAAGATCAATAGAGATTACTACTCCTTTCAACAATGATAATTTGAATCAAAAAAAATTATCGGAATTAGATAAAAAACCCAACAAAATTGTTCAAATAGTCTTCTATTCTTCACCCAAAGAAGAAGTATTAACCTACGGAGAACCATTTCTATTTAAAGTAATATACACAAAAAAGGTAAACTTGTCAAGCAAATCTTGTGGAGTAGTGTCATCTGATTATTTTTATGTTAATCAAAAGAAAGTGCTAGAATCACTTAATTGTAATTCTTGCCTACATAAAAAAGTTGCAGTAGATGTGAAGGGTGCGATCAAAAATTGTCCTTCGATGTCAAAAAGCTTTGGAAACATTAAAAATACATCACTACAAAAAGCAATCAAAAAAAAAGATTTTAAAAAATATTGGAATATCAACAAAGATCAAATCCATGTCTGCAAAGATTGCGAATTCAGGCATATATGTACCGATTGCAGAGCCTATCTGGAAGACCCTGTTGATATGTATTCAAAACCCTTAAAATGCGGGTACAACCCTTATACTACGAAATGGGAAGAATGGAGTACCCACCCTCTAAAGCAGAAGGGCATAAAGTATTATAAATTTAGCTGGGTGCCCGGGTAGTAGCGTATAAAACCCCCGGGAGTTTTAAAAACCTAAAAGGCAACTCCCGGGGTGACAAACCCCTTGTATGGCTTATGATAGAAGGATAGTATATTAATCCAGTTGTATCGGGGTTCCGGGCCACTCCAGTTGCAACAGTTTTGCCACCGTTGGGGCGATCTGGCTGGTATATAGTTGTTTTTTAGCAGTTACCTCGCCCCGTGCCTTTACGTTTTTACCAAAAGCAATGAGCCATACCTGGCCGGCTCCTTTTATGCTGGCCCCATGGCTTTTCCAGGTTTCCAGAGGTTGGGTACCCCGGCCGTGATCTGTCGTTATCAAAAACACCGTTTGATCTTTGTAAAAAGCATCCTGCTGGGTAAAGTTCCACAGTTGTTTGATAAAGGCATCTGTGTTGCGGGCCGATCTTAAATAGGCCTGATAGTCGCCGTCATGCGCAAAATCATCGGTTTCACCATAGGCAATGTAGAGAAATCGGGGGTGTTTTTTTTTCAGATGCTCTAAGGCATAATGATGAGTAAATGCATCGAGTCGCACACTGCCCCACGGACTGGGTATTTGCTCCTGTAATTCATTTAAAAAGATCTCTTTTTTACTCAGGTCTTTGGTAGCGGCTTCAAAACCGGCATTTACCGGTATCCCGGATCGTTCTTCATTTATTATAAAGGGAAAAACATCCCAACTACCAAAAGCGGCCACCTTTCCGTTACCTTCCCGGGTTTGATGGTACTTTTCCAGCAGGGTTATGTTAGGGTTCGGGATCTTGTTGTTACTGTTAATACGTGTGTCATCCGCTTTCCCGGTTAAAATTTCATTATAGCCCGGATACGAGAACCACATGGTATTGGTAAGGTCCATTTGGTTACCCAGTTCACGATTACCATGTATTTGCCCCATTTGGGCCACCTGTCCCCAAATAAAAGGAAGCAGGGCTTTTCTTCTTTCCTCCGGGGTGTCTCGCCAAAAAGCCTCTGTAAGCCAAGCGGGGTTATGAACGTAGTCTTTATTATTTATTAAAAGTGTATCGGCACCGGTAAAAAGCTCCTGCCAGCGCAGGCCGTCCAGTGTGATAAGAACTACTTTTGGAGGCTCATCGGTCTGTGACCATGAGCTGTTTAGGGTCCCTAAGACCAATAATACTATACATGATATGGATATTTTCATTGTAAAATACGTTTTTTATGAATGTTGTTTTTTTATAGTTTTTAGAAAACAGATGAGGAGCTACAAGGGAATAACGGAGCCAAAATAAAAATTCTTTTGACCCCGCTATAAAACAATAATTACTAATCCTGAACAATCCTTTTCTTTTGTGTCTTTTATATTTTATTGCTCCCACCAACCTTTGGTGTTAAGATCATCTGGGCCAAAACGTGCTACAGCGGCAGCATAGTTATCGGCATTTAGGGTCTGTTCAGATTCGGGATAGAAAAACCGTACAGGCACCTGGTTACTGTTGGTATTGTTAGGGCCGGGTACGATCACAGAAGGAAAACCGGTTCTTCTGAAGTCGTACCATGCCTCCAGGCCTACCAGAAAAGAGGCCAGCCACTTTTGGGTGAGTATGGTTTCCAGTTCTCCGTCATACGCTACTCCGGTTTGGGTGAGATAGGCAGGTATGTCCTGATTTACGTTCCAGTATTCAAATGAAAGGCGTATGCCTTCGTTGTAAAGGGTTTCAGCATCAGCAGAGATAAGACCTCTTTGAGCGGCTTCTGCCAGAATAAAATGCACTTCTGCAGTTTGCATAATGGCGGCTTTTACCGAGTTGGTAGAATCGAAGAAGAAAGCCTGATTTAAACGGGATACATTACTGGCTCCGCCGTTAAAGTTAGAGGCATTGTCTTCACTGAGCCCGTTGGGCAGCCCTACAAACAGACCGGGATCATCTTCGGGATTATCGGTAGGCTGATACCAGGCCTGCAGGCGGCCGTCATTAAATTGTTTTAGTATTGATTCGCTGGTTTGACTCATTCGGTGCTCGTCAAAACTACCAATACGCCCCACGCTTAGATGCCAGGAATCGATACGGGTGGTTCCGGGATATGCCATGGCGGCATTGTCGGCATTGGTAGCTATAAATACACCAGAATTTACGATATCCTGCATTTCGCCGGAAACGTCGGTTTTACCGGAAATGCGAAGCAGATAGCGCAGCCGTAAAGAGTTGGCTAGTTTTCTCCATTTTTCCAGATCGCCTTCAAAAAGAATGTCCCCGCCTAAAATGGGTTGCCCGAGTGCCAGTTGTTCTTCAGCGGTTCGCAGATCGGCCAGAATACCATTATAAATACTTTCCTGAGTATCGTAGGCAGGTGTAAAAATACCTTCGGTACCGGCAATGGCTTCTGAAAATGGGACATCGCCCCAGTTGTCTGTTAAATTGGCAAATACATAGGCTCTCATGATTAAAGCAATCCCTTCGTAACTGGTGTTCCTGCTATCTTCTGCAAGGGCATTTTCCAGTATAATGTCAATTTCGGGAAGAATGCCGTAATAGGTGTTCCAGATACTGCTTTCTGACCCCCAGCTATAACGATCAAATTCGGTAAAGTTGATCTTGGCGGTTAATTGTGCCACGAGGTTGCCGTTTGACCATCCTGTTCGGGCAGTTCTGTCTGCTATGGTTGATATCACGGTAGATAGCAAGAGGTCTGAAGTAACCTCTTCAGGTTCGTTAGGGTTGGTATTGATCTCTTCAAAGTTTTCGGTACAACTTAGTGTACTCAGAAAAACAAGAAGGGATACGATTATACTTTTTTTCATCTTAGTGTACATTAGTTTAAAAGGTTATGTTTATATTAAGTCCCATGCTTCTGGTGCTGGGAAGGGCCATGTCTTCTACACCGGGTACGAGGGTACCTCCGTTAAATGAAATGGTTTCGGGATCAAAATGGGGATTCTCCGTCCAAAGAGCCAGATTCCTGCCTACTATGGATATGCTCATGGTGTTTATAAAGGTGTTTTTTAGCACATTTGAAGGGAGGTTATAACCAAACCGGACCTCCCGGAGCTTAAGGAAAGAGGCATCAAACATCCCGATCTCTTCATTGCCGCGATTATAGCGCCACCAGTAATAATCTCTTCCACTCAATCGCACATCGTTGGGGCGGTAGCTGCCATCTGCATTTTGAATAACGCCTTCGGAGATGATACCGGTTTCACGACCCACGGCGGTAAAGTCCATAAGGCCGGAAGTACCTCCTATAAGTACGGTTCTTGACATGATCTCTCCACCGTGTCTCCAGTCAAATAGGAACCCGAGATTAAAATTTTTATAGGTAAAGGTATTTTGCCAGCCCAGAGTAAAATCAGGATTGTAGTTCCCCAGCTTTTTTAGATTGGGATCCCGAATGGAAAACCCTTCTTCGTTATGCACTACCTGACCAAAAAACGGGCTACCGGGATCATTTACGGTTACAAAACCGGTACCATATACATCTCCCATTCTGCCGCCTACACGTGCCTGTACACTGAGGTAATTGTTCGCAATTTCATAGGTGTTGAGGTCGTCTATCAACTCTTTAACTTCTCCCCGGGCACTCGTAAAGTTAAAGGTGCTTTCCCATTTAAAATTATCGGTTTGTAGCGGGGTTGTGTTTAACACAATTTCCACTCCACGGTTTTGGATCTCTCCGGCATTGATAATACGGGAGCTAAATCCGGAAGTATTGGCTACGGGTAGAGTTAATATCTGGTTTCTGGTGATAGAGTTGTAATAGGTAACGTCTATACCAAGACGGTTATTAAAAAAGCGAATGTCGGCTCCTATTTCATAGGAGTCGGCCTCTTCGGGTTTTAGGTTTTCATTTCTTAAAATATTGGAGGCGCTTACTCTTTGAAAACTCCCGAAAGGCTCATTAAATTCGAATGTATTTCTCAGGGCATAGGGGTCGGTATCGTTACCCACACGTGCCCAACCGGCTCTTAACTTGGCGAAAGTAAAGGCTTCGGGTAATTTAAACATATCGGAAACGATCATACTCAGCCCGACAGACGGGTAGAAAAAGGAATTGTTGTTGGCCGGTAGGGTACTGGACCAGTCATTTCTACCGGTAACGTCTAAGAATATCATGTTTTTATAGGAGAGATTGGCAAACATATACAGGGAGTTTACCTGCCTTTCATCAATAAACTGGGTTTTTGCCAGTGGTTCTGCGGCATTTTGAAAATTATAGATACCGGGTACAGATAGTGAATTGGCGCTTATACGCTTGTATCGGTTTTCTTCTTCTCTTATGTTTCCTCCAAAAGAGGCCCCTATGGTAAAATCTTCGTCAATATTTTTGTTATAGGTTAGGAGAAAGTCGGTATTTTGTTCTCTAAAAAAGATATCATCTTCCCGGTACTGCCCCTGGGCGAACCGCTGCGAACTAAAGGCGCGTTGTCCCGTTCGGAGTTCACTAAAATAGTCGATCCCGGTTCTTACCATTAAGTTAAGATCTTCAGTGATCCTGATATCTGCCCGGGCACTACCAAAGATCCGGTTTTTATTAAACCCGTTGGTGTTCTCATACATTGTAAAGAAGGGGTTATCATGCCAGTTATAGTTATAGTTAAACTGTTGCCTTTCTTCCAGGCCGGGCTGCCAGTAATCCCGAAGAGAGTTCATGTCGATCTGCCTCCCAAACCATACCCAGAGATACATTATGTTTTCAGTGCCATAGGAGTTATTGGGGCGGTTGTTACTGCTACTGTTCACATAGTTAACAGATGAGCTTACCTTTAACCAGTCTGCGAGGTTGTATGACCCGCTAAGGGCATAGGTTTCTCTGTTAAAATCGGTATTTGGAAGGATCCCTTCGTTATCAAGATTGGTAAGCGATACGCGGAAGTTCCCTTTTTCATTACCTCCGGTTACAGATAGGTTGGTAGTAATGGTCCTGCCGGTCCTGAAAAAGTCGTCTTCTATATTACCGGGGCTGGCTGTCCAGGGGGTGGCAATGATCTCATCGGCAAAGGTACCATCGGGATTGCGGGGTCGCACGGCAAAGTCTCCTGCACGTAACCCGCTGGTGGTAGGGCTGTCGTGTTGGGGTATGAGTTGCCCGTTAAAGCGGGGCCCCCAGCTCTCGTCAATATTGTCATTAAGACCTCCCCCAAATCCGTCACCAAATGCAAATTCACCACCGGCTCCCTGGCCATACTGGTTTTGGTATTGGGGTATTCTAAGGGCACTTTCAAAGGTTACGTTTTGAGTAAAACTCACCCCGAGCCCTCGGGTGGCTTTACCTGATTTGGTAGTTACAAGTACTACTCCGTTTAATCCTCTTGAACCGTAAAGTGCAGTCGCATTGGGGCCTTTAAGTATGGAAATGGTCTCAATATCATCGGGATTGAGGTCCTGTGCACCGTTACCAAAGTCGGTTTCCAGATTGCCCTCGGCACGGTTGCTTATTGTTCGGTTAGAGATTGGGATACCATCTACTACAAACAATGGCGAGTTATTACCGGGAATTAAGGAACCTTCACCCCTTATTACGATTCGTGAAGTGGATCCTACTCCTGAACTTCCCTGAGTAATCTGAACACCGGCTACCCGTCCTGCCAGAGAGTTGGTAACATTGGTTTCTCTTGCGGTTACGAGGTTCTCGTTCTGTACTTCCTGAACGGAATATCCCAATCGCTTTTTCTCTCTTTTAATACCGAGGGCGGTGACTACTACTTCATCCAGTTGCTGCGAGTCAGGCAGTAACTGAATGGTAATGCTCGATTTTCCGCTAACATCTATCTCCTGACTTATGTATCCTAAATAGGAAAATAACAGAATTTCTGATCCTTCGGAGAGCCTGATCTCGAAATTACCGTCAAAATCAGTCGCTGTGCCTGTTGCACTGCCCTTTACAAGTACCGATGCTCCGGCTAGAGGTATGTTGTTCTCATCTACAACGGTTCCTGTAAATGTTTTTTGCGATACCCCGACAAAACTAACCATACAGGCAAGAAATGTGAGTAGTAAAGATTTTTTCATTTTTGAGTATTTGTAAAATTGATTTAATTATTTATCAACAAATATCATCTATGAAATTGAAAACCTGCTTAGTTAGAGATTAAGAAAAAGATAGTTTAAGGTTAAACAGATATTCCTAAAGTTATGTTAATATTATTTACAAATATTCACATTTTAAAGTATTTTGGCAGTTGTAGGATAAATAATTAATATATTGCTTGTCAGGGTATTAATGTATTTCATCTTCTTTATTAGGATTTTTCTCAGTATTATAAATATTATAAATTTAAGAACGCAGTTATAATGGAAGATTATCTCGTAGGAATAGGTAAAAGGATCAAGGAATTACGAAAAAACAAACAAAAAACAATAAGTGATATAGCATTAAGGGCAGGTGTTACGGCAGGGTTAATTTCTAAGATCGAAAATGGGAGAACGATTCCCTCGCTTCCGGTGTTTTTAAAAATAGTGGATGCTCTGGGGGTGGAGTTAAGAGATTTTTTTGACGGGATACTGAAAGGGAACAAGGCTAATTTTCTGGTGATGAGAAAAGATGAAAGTCAGATTATTGAGAAGGAAGATGAGGCGGTAGGCTTCACCTACAATTATCTTTTTAGTAAATCGTTAAACTCTATTGGTTTTCAAAGTGTTTTGCTGGAGGTAGAGCCTAATTCAAAACGCGGGAAGGTTACTACCGATGCTTTTGAATTCAAATACGTACTGAAGGGCGAATGCCATTATATAATTGGAGACCATGAGGTACTACTTCATGAAGGGGATTCTATTTTTTTTGACGGCCGCATCCCTCATGTTCCGGTGAACAGAGGGGATAATACTTCAAAAATGCTTGTGATCTATTTTTTTCTTTAGGGAGTTACTACTATAAGATATTTTTAAGTTCTGCAAGGTTTTCAAGGATAAGTGTGGGTTGGGCGGTTTGCAGTTGTTTTCGGGTTTGTGCCCCGGTAAGTACGCCTATGGTGATACCGCAGCAGGCATTTTTTCCTTCTTCAATATCAACTATAGAGTCTCCTGCTTTCAGTACTTTTGATGGATCGTCTATGGAAAATCTTTTCATGGCCAGGTGTATCATTTCTGCAGAAGGTCTTCCAGTAGCTACATCATCTGCTGTAATAAGATCATCTATGTTTTTTCCTATTTCCCATCCTAATTTTTTAATAAGTTTCCGGGCTGTACTTTCATCATATCCCGTATTTAAAACTACTTTAATACCTCTGGATCGTAAATATTCAAAAAGATCTTCAACCCCATTATAACTGGTTATCTCAAGCGCATTGTAAGCCTGTTTTAGCTCTTTTTTAAAGGTGTTAAACAGATAATCTATTTCCAGGGAGCTGGTTGTTTTATCATGAATTATCTGTAAAATATCGTGTATAGCGTTTCGCTTCTCTTTACCGGCACCCAGTTCCAGGACAATTTCAAGAGGTACATGGTATCCTGCCTCTGTTAATACTTTTTGAACGGTTTTGTAAACTACGTTATTTTCATTTACGGTGGTTCCGGCCATATCAAAAATGGCCAGTTCAATACTATTTTTCATGTACTTCTAGTTCAGGTTTAATAAGTTCCCGATATGGTGCCTGGCAAACCCTGCGCTACCGGTCATGCCTTTGCCCCCTATACCTGTTACAATATGTATATGGTTGTCAATGGTTTTTTGGAATATATCATGATTTTTACACTGAGCGTATGTGCCGTACCATTTTCTCTGGATGTCAAATGTAGGGAACTCAAATATTTTCTTGGTTTCTTTCATAATAAAACGATCAATATCTAGATTGAGATCATACCCCAGTTCATCTGCTTTGGCAGCATTGGCATATTGGTGTGAATCACCTATAATGATGGATCCGTCTGCAGCCTGTTTGAAGAGAATATGTACTCCCCATTTTTTTTGTAATGAATCATTACTTTCGTTAGCTTTTATACCTGGGTATGAAGGGCACTCACTAAACGACTCATATCTTCGGATGCTCCAACCGGTTAAAACAGAACCTTTTAATTCATAGTTTTTCTGAGGTACTGTTTGCATCATTTGGAGTTTTGATACCTGTAGGTCACTTTCCCAGAAGAGGTTGGGATACAAATATTTAAAGTCGGCTCCGCTGCAAATAATTACTTTTTCGGCAATGATATTTTCGTTGTGGGCTCCGGTAACTTCAACTCCGTTATTGGTTTTTTCACAGCGAACCGCCAGAAAATTGGTTTTCATAACCAGTTGCAGTGTTTCCTGCATGTATTTTTGTAATCGGTGTATCATCGTACGGGGTTCTACGGTAACCTCCTGGGGGTACAACAGTCCGGCAACTACATAGTTTTTAGACAAACCGGGATACCTGTCCAGACATTCTTTTTTGGTAAGCATTACAGAATGATAATCATTTGTTTTGTTTATATTTTTTAACTCCCTAAGCAATTGTTCTTCTTCTTGGTCGGAGGCTAGGTAAACGGTTCCGTTCTGGCGTACCGAAATATCAAACGAAGACTGTATGTCTTTATAGATATCGAGGCTCTCTCTTCCCCATTTTTGCCATTTTGTGTTCATGCCAGAGGGAACTACCTGCCCAAAATTTTGTGTAGTGGCTCCACGGGGGCTGTTGTCTTTTTCAACCAGGCAAACCCGTAACCCATTTTTAAGAGCATGCCATGCATGGAACGTACCCAAAATACCTCCGCCTATTATTATTATATCAAACTTTTGTGCCATAGTGTAAGTTTTTACTAAACGTAGTTTTTATATATTTTTTTCTTAGGTGCAACATAGAAATCAGAGAGATAAGTATCCCTACAATTGCCATAACATAGGATCCGTATATAAAAAAATTAAGCCACGACAGAGCGGGTTGGGCAAAATTTTTATAAAGTAAAACAAGAATACTGCCCAGATATCCGAAAGAATCAGCTATGTAAATCAAAAAACCGGAGTTTCCTTTTATTCTAAAAGCTGCAATAAACCTGTCAAAAAAAAGACAGTTAAAAGGTACGTAACAAATATACAGGCCAAAGCCGGTGCATACCATCCAGAGAAAAGGATTTAGCACCTGTATCTGAAAGAGAAAAGTAGATACACCGGTTAAAAATGTTCCTATAATAAGAAGTATGTGATATGTGAACAGGGCTTTAAGGTTATTTTTTATATAGAATAAAGACCCTAAAATAAAGAGTACCACAATGGCTACCATAATCTCTGAAAAAGAAAATACGGAAATATCGCCTTTATACCCGATACTGTCCCAGAGCTCGCGTGCAAAATTGTCGCGAAAATCTCTAAAAGCTGTAAGCAGGGTATAGAAAAAAACGAGTATAATAAGAGCAAATAAATAGTTCCTGACAAGAGTTTTTCTATCGTTTCGGGTCATGGGTACTCTTTCTACACGCAGTTTTTTATCTTCAGCAGTAGGTGGAGGAATCTTTCCAAGGAACCATGCAAAAACAAAAAAAGGTACTAAAAAAAGCGCCCCGGTAACAGCCGGCATTAAAAACTCATTAACACCCCAGTTGTTCATGACAAACAAACCTGCAGATTTAACGACACCGCTTGAAACGATAAAGCTGGAAGAAAGTACTACCCCAAGAATATCTGTAACTTTCCTTCCCTCTAAAAAGGAAAATACGATACCCCATATCATACCCAGAGGTAAGCCATTCAGGAATAGAAAAATAATATTGTAAGGCTGTGGTACATAAGCAAACAGAAGTAGCGCCACTTCTGCGATCAAAATAAAAACAAAAAGATAAGGCAACCGTTCTGCAGACTTTAACTCTGAAATAAACCGAATACCCAGTATTTTGGAAAGTGCATACCCTAATACCTGAGAAATGATGAGTAAAATTTTATAATCAATGCCTAAAAATGAAAAGGATTCAAAAGTACCTGCCGTAAAGGGCTTTCTAAATGCATACATGCAAAAATACGTGCCAAATGCCGCTAAAGAAGCATGAATGGTAAAGCGTATTTCTTTACGTATTTTACAGGTAGTCATGCATTGAAAATGTTACTAATATTAAATTTTAGGCTAAAATATTTAATTTTTTTGAATATAAATAAACTTTTAAGCTTAAATCATTGTTAGGAAATGATTGATTAATTTAAAACATATAGTTTAGCGGTCACTACTAAAATCTCGAGGTACGAATACAAAACACAAAACTCCCGAGGCTTTCTTACCTACTTATAAACCTTAAACTTGTGTTAGAAAAAGCTTTTGGTAAAAAGCATACTCGATGTTTTTTATAGATGGAATTTGCGGAGGCATATTATAAAAAGCATATAGAGTTTATTTTTTTGGTTTGCAAATTTTGTATAGGCCTCGTGTAAAGATTTTAACTGCTAATATGTTAAATATTTTCTTACTTAAAATATTATTTATAAATTTAAGAAAAGGATTACAATTAAATTAACAGCCAAATACTTTGGGTTGTTTCTGTTTTTTACTAACATTTAAAATCATATCATGAAAAAAAAGAAGTTAAAGCATTTACAGTTTAAAAAAATGACCATTTCCCATGCCGGCGGGAAACTTATCGGAGGAGAGGGAGTTCCCACTGCACTGAATGCCCAAAACCGTCCAAGCGCATTACAGTGTACGATATTGTGTGATACCCGAGACCTGGTGTGTCAAACACTGATTTGTGACACGAGAAACGGTTGTGTGCCTTTTACAAGAGCTTGTTAAGAAATTTGATTTTAAAACCAGTTTTATGAAAAAAAAGAAACTACATTCCCTTCATTTTAAAAAAGTAACTATTTCTCATGCAAAAGGACATCTCCTGGGAGGCGGATTTAATATAACCGAAGGGTGTTATCCTCCCAATACATTCTATTGTGAAAGTATTTTGATATGCCCACATACAAATTTATGTCCCAATACGGATACGTGTGTCAGTTTTTTTGAGGTATGCGATACCAATGTGCCAAATGAATGTTTTATAATAGAATAGTTTTTACCAATTTAATGGGAGATGGCGCTTGACAAAAAAGCACTTTTTGTTTTGGCTATGTTGGTATAGTGCCTGTGTTTTACGAAAAAATTGAATGAGTCTTACTCTAACCTGTGATATTTATGAAAAAGAAGAGTTTAAACCGGTTGCATTTTAAAAAAACGATCATTTCTCATGCTACCGGAAGGTTTACAGGGGGGCTTGAGGTGGGGCCTTCAGGCCCTACGGTACTTGCTACGGCCAATTGCCCCAGCAGGCTTGGATGTACTTTTACCTGTAGCGTTCAGGTTGCATGTCCTTCACTGGCCTGTGACCAGACATTGCAGGGGTGTGCCCCTCTCAGTAATATATGCTAACTAACCAGCATAGAGCAAACCAAATAATGGTGCATGGTGCCTTTGAACAGGTGTCTGGTACGCTTTTAAAGGATAATTATAAACGTTTTATTTTCTTACTAAAAAATATTTAATTATCTTTATATCATAAAGATATATTCTTAATAACGCTTGCCTTTGGTTTCCCCGACCGCTTCTTTTAGAAACTACAAAAACTACATATTATGAAAAAAAAGAAGCTGAATCAGTTACACCTGAAAAAAACAATTATCTCCCGTTTTACAGAGGGGGTTAAAGGAGGGCAGCCATTGGGCGATCAACAACTCATAGTCACGCTGCAGTGTACTATTTACTGCTCTATAAACTGCCCTACGCTGTTTAATTGTCCAACACTTGATCGTATTAACTGCCCCGATTCCATACGGATCTGTGTGGCGTAAAACACCCATTGGAAAGTTGTGTTTTTAACAAATTTCCAAACAGCTTTTTTTGAAGGAAAAAGCCATTTTTAATACTTAATTAAACAATACTATACTATCAGTAAACCAGTAAAACTAAATATCATGAAAAAAAAGAAGTTAAACCAATTGCAACTTAAAAAGACAACGATCTCTAAGTTTTCTAAGCATCCCGTGGGAGGGCAACTCATTGGAGACAATGACATTATAGTCCCTATTACCTTTAACAATTGTACGTTAAACTGTCCAAGCCTTATTAATTGTCCTACTCTGTTTAATTGTCCTACTCTGGATATTCGTTGTGATACCCTGCGATGTCCTACATTTGATCCCGTTGGCTGCGGCCCGACTAATACATGGGTGTGTCCGTAAGCACTAAATGATCTTAGAAACCTCAAAACCACATCCATTCGATGTGGTTTTGTCTGCTCTACTCAACATAGAAAGAAGATACTTATTTATTAAAATAAAACGTCATGAAAAAAAAGAAGCTAAATCAGTTACATCTTAAGAAAAGAACTATTTCAAATTTTTCCAGGTATCTTACGGGAGGACAACTTTTGGATAATGATGATAATACCACCCATACTTCTATTGTTTGTACATGGGACTGTCCAAGCCAGGTACAATGTCCTACTCTGTACAATTGCCCTACCGTTGGTGTTGGATGCGAAACAGTACAATGCCCTACCAGGGCTCTTGATGAGTGCTATTCTACTTTTGCATGGATCTGTTAGTGATGAAGTAACTATATATACATACAAACTCTAAATTAATTGACGGGGAGTTTTTGATATACATACTAAAAGTAATCATTATATTACTGTTAAATAATATTTTATTCACATTAAAAAAGCAGTTTTTTACTATATAAAAAATGTAAAAAAATTTATTAATTAATTAGAAATGTCATAAAAAAAAGAAGTTAAACCAATTACAGCTTAAGAAGTCGACAATTTCTCATTTGTCAAAAGATGCGGTTGGAGGGCAGATCCCAACACAAAATCAGGAGTTTTTTCCTACAGTGGTTATTCAATGTTCATTTGAATGCCATACTCAGTTACAATGCCCTTCTGTTTTTATTTGCCCTCCTACAGAAGGTTGTCCGTTCCCCACAGATGCTTGTAGCCTGGGGTGTCCTCCCCCTACGACTTTACCTTTCTAAGGCTCAAACTTCCAAACGCTATTCTTTAGTGAAATAGTATCCTTTTTTACTAATCTCGGCAAGGCTGGCCTTGCTGAGATTTTCTTATATTTTTTGTGCAAAAAAGATAGTTTTATAAGAATTTTCAAATATTTAGTATCATAGAAGTATAATCTAAATATTTGAAACCTTATGAAAAAGAAGAGCTTACAAAACTTATCTTTAAAAAAAAGAGACTATTGCCAATATCTAATTTCTTAAGGGGGGTTGGACCATGATATCACTATAGGAGGTTTTACCTGCGGAACCATTTGTGATACCACGAATTGGTTTAACTGCAGAACGGATAATTGTAACTAAGTATGGATATATACCCCCTATTTTTTTAATCCAGATAACAAAACTGCCTGTTTAGGGGGCAGTTTTTGTTTGAGAATTTACAGACAATTATGGTTCAAAAACACAGGGTTTAACATTCTCTTACATTTCTGTGCGCTATCTTCGTAGAAAATGAAAAAGATGGTTATGCTGCTGGCAAGATATGCTTTGGTTTTATTTTTTGGAATATGTACCGTGTTTTCGCTATATGCACAGACCCCTCATGAAGCGCAAATACAGGCAGATAGTTTATTAAGGGCCGGAAACTATTCTCAGGCTATTACCTATTACAAAAAAGCACCGGTTACCGCGAAAACAGTCGTATCGCTGGCCAGAGCCTTACAAGTGAATGGTAATGTAAAAGCGGCTGTTAAGGCCTACGAAAAAGCGCTGGCAATGGACAGTTTGCCGATACCCTCCCGTCATGAACTCGCTAAATTATATACCCAAACCTTTCAAATAGAAAAAGCCCGGGAGCATTTAAAAGAGCTTACACAATTGGACCCTCTTAATCCGGTATATACCTATCGACTGGGCCTGCTCGCACAAAAACAAAAAGACAGTAGGTATCCTGATTATTTTAAAAAAGCATTTGCTATAGACCCAGCACACGTACCCTCTATTAAACAACTGGCAAAATACTATTTACTCAATAAACCCAGAGACTCTGCCCGGTATTTCATCAATCTGGGACTCACTTTTAATGAAGCCGATATGCTACTGCTCAATCTGAAGGCTCAATATTATTATTATGAAGAAAACTATGAGATGGCAGTGAAAGCGTTCTCAAAACTTCGGGATTACGGTGAAGATGAGGCCTATGTGTATGAAAAACTGGCGTATTCGTATTGGAACATGAACAAACCGGAGAAGGCCCTGGAGAATTTCAGGGTACTGATAGCACGAAATAATAAACCTGCGTGGCACTATGAAATGGCAGAGATATTTGAGGAACTTGAGCAGAGAGACAGTGCTATTGCCCGGGCAAAAACGGCGCTAAAGCTTAAAAAAGTATCTAATATTAATGAATACCTCTTACTGGCAAGGCTGTATCAGTATAAAAGGGATTATAAGAATGCTATAAAATATTACCAGTATGCAGTGACCGAAAATCCGGAGTATTATTTTGGATACTATCAAATCGCATTTCTCGCAGATCAGTATTATGCCGATGCCACTTCCAAACTATACCACTACCAGAATTTTCAAAAAAAAGTGCCGGCAGATATGGGGATGTACTCTGAGTTTGTTGAGAAAAGAATAAGTGAACTTAAGGCAGAGATCCATATGCAGGTAGAAGAATAAAGCTGTTTTCCCCTTATTTTTTGCTCTAAAAAAGCTGCGGTAAACCATGATAAGCATTTTATAAACAGTTTCTTAAAATTTTAGCAAATCTTTAACCCTGGTTGCAGCTACAACTACTTTCAGTATTTCTAATTTTACAGGCTTAAAAGAAACAAGGGCCTAATGCAATTTAATTTTGATGTCACCCTGTTACCCTGGATTGGTAAGATTAATAAAGATTTTACCTTTTTAGTAACACAGCGGCTTGAACAAAAAAAACTGGACCTTACGGCTCACCAGTGGTTACTTCTTAAAAAACTGAATGACCTTGATGGCCAGCCTCAATACAATCTGGCCTTTATTACGCATCGTGACAAAACCTCACTTACCAGGCTGGTGCATATTGTAGAGAGAAAAGGCTACGTACGAAGAGTACCCTGTACTCACGATAGAAGGGTGAATAAAGTATATCTTACGGCTTTGGGACGTGATATATTGCAAAAAGCGCTTCCTGTCATAACAACACTGGTTACTCAAATGGAAAACGGTGTAAGTAAAGAGGAGATCTTTACGGCCATAGAAATACTTAAAAAAGTAAGATGTAATCTGGAAAAAATAGCTAACTAAACCACCAACACATGCGAAAGATCATTTTATCCGTTTTAGGGATATTACTTATAGTAGGGGCCTATTTTGCCGCAAATGCCCTTATTGAAAACAAGAAAAAACCCCGCTCCCGTATTAACAGAATAACCAAAACCGTTTTTGTGGATACTGTGGTCAACGGGAGAATACCCATTATCGTAAAAGCCAATGGAAATCTTACCGCTCGAAACCGTATAGAACTGTTCTCCGAGGTACAGGGTATTTTTGAAGGGGGAGCCAAACCTTTTCTCCAGGCGCAGCGCTACCGAAGAGGGGAAACATTGATACGAATAGATGCTGCTGAGTTTTATGCCGGGGTACAATCGCAAAAAAGTAATTTGTATAACCTCATAGCAGCCGCTATGCCTGATATACGTCTGGATTATCCCGAAGTTTTTGAGAAATGGCAAGCTTACCTGGACCGTTTTGATATGAAGAAAAGTACTCCCGTACTTCCAGAGATCGTTTCAGACCGGGAGCGGTATTTCATTAATGGCCGCGGTATTGTACAGGCGTATTATGATGTAAAGAATTCAGAACAACGCCTGGTGAAGTATGTAATTACGGCTCCGTTTGATGGAGTGCTTGTTGAAGCTCTCGTAAACGAGGGGACACTGGTGCGAAATGGGCAGAAGCTCGGAGAATTCATAGACCCATCTGTTTATGAAATGCCAGTTTCAGTAAATCGTTCGTTTGCCCATTTGCTTAAAACAGGTAAAGAAGTACTGCTTACTGACCTTGAAGGCGCTGCTCAATGGAAAGGGAAAGTGGTACGTGTAAATCAAAGTGTTGATCAACAAACTCAAACCGTTACTGCTTTTGTAGAGGTGAGAGGAGAGAATTTGCGCGAGGGGATGTATCTGGAAGCGGCCCTGCAGGCAAGGGAGGAAGAAAAGGCTATAGAAATTGACCGTAACCTGCTTACTGAAGCCAAACAGGTGTTTATTGTAAAAGACAGTATCCTTGATGTAATAGATGTAAACCCTGTGTTTTTTTCAGACAGAACAGTAGTTATTACCAATGCACCTGATGGGACCGTATTACTGGCCAGGCCGGTACCGGGTGCTTATCCCGGAATGCTGGTAAAAGTTTACAGGGAAGAAGAAACCGTTAAACCCTAGCTGCCATGAGAAAAATACTCAGTTACTTTATCAAGTATCACGTAGCCGTTAATGTCGTTATACTCGCTTTTGCTATTTTCGGTGTCGTAGGAATGCTGTCCCTTAAGTCGTCCTTCTTTCCACTTGTAGAGTCGCGTATCATCAATATTAATATTACCTACCCCGGAGCTTCTCCTATGGAAATTGAAGAGGGGGTGGTGCTAAAGATAGAAGAAAACCTTAAAGGACTGGAGGGCATTGAACGGGTAACTTCCACTGCTTCCGAAAACAGTGGTATTGTTACTGTGGAAATAGAAAAAGGCCGTAACATTGATCTTATGCTACTGGAAGTAAAAAATGCAGTAGATCGTGTACCTTCTTTTCCGGTAGATATGGAACCGCTTATTGTTGCCAAACGTGAAGAAGTACGTCCTACTATTTCTTTTGCAGTAAGTGGTAAAGATATTCCTTTATCTACCCTTAAACAAATAGGGCAGCAAATAGAAAATGATCTTCGCGCCATGGATGGGGTCTCCCAGATAGAAGTATCAGGATATCCCGATGAAGAGATAGAGATCGCCGTAAACGAAAACCAGTTACTCGCCTATCAGCTTACCTTTAGTGATGTAGCGACCGCAGTGGGTAATGCCAATATACTGGTTACGGGAGGCAATATTAAAACGACTGATGAGGAATACCTTATTCGCGCCAATGCCCGGAACTATTATGCCAATGAGCTTGCTAATCTTATTATTAAGGCAGATCCTTCCGGGGCTTCCGTACGCCTTAAAGATGTGGCCATATTACGTGATCGGTTTTCAGAAACCCCAAATGCAACCTATTTTAACGGAGAGCTTTCTGTAAATGTGACCGTAGTAAGTACCAATACAGAAGACCTGATCTCTTCGGCAGATAAAGTAAAACTCTATATAGAAGAATTTAATAAAAAATATAATAATGTGCGTCTGGATGTGGTAAGCGACCGTTCTATTACGCTTAACCAGCGTACCGCTCTGCTAACAGAAAATGCTGTTATTGGTATATTACTGGTGCTTTCATTCCTTTCTATTTTTCTCAATACCCGTCTTGCGTTCTGGGTGGCTTTTGGGCTGCCTATTTCCTTTTTGGGGATGTTTGTGTTTGCAGGCCAGTTTGATGTAACTATTAATGTACTATCGCTTTTCGGGATGATCATTGTGATCGGGATACTGGTAGATGATGGTATTGTAATCGCTGAAAACATATATCAGCATTATGAACAGGGTAAAAATCCCGTTCAGGCAGCTATAGATGGTACTATGGAAGTAATCCCTCCCGTAGTTTCCGCCATTATAACCACCTTGCTGGCGTTTTCTACCTTTTTGTTTCTGGACAGCCGTATAGGTGAATTTTTCAGTGAAGTATCCGTAATAGTGATTCTTACCCTTACAGTCTCATTGGTAGAGGCTCTTATCATATTGCCGGCACACCTTGCACATTCCAAAGCTTTACGACCCAAGAACAATGAACCTAAAAAAGGACTGGCCCGGTTTTTTGCAGGGATGCGTTATATTAACATTTATGGCGATCGTATCATGAGCTGGATGCGTGAGCGTTTGTATGGCCCGGTATTGAAGTTCAGCCTGCAGAATAAATTACTGGTATTTGGCATTTTTACAGCCGCTTTTATTCTCACAATTGGCTCTATAGGAGGCGGGATCATAGGAGTTACACTTTTCCCCAGAATTGCCAGTGATCAGGTAAACATAGAACTGGCCATGCCACGGGGTACCAATGAACGTATTACCGATTCTATTATTACTGTTATTGAAGAAAATGCATGGGAGCTTAATAAGGAAATGTCTCAGGAATTTATGCCGGGATCAGATAAACTGCTTTTTCGCAATACTATACGTACCATAAGCAGTTCTTCAACGGCCACGCTTAGTATTAATCTGTTGCCCGGAGAAGAACGGCCCGATGCTGTGAGTTCAGGTTTGGTAGCCAACCGCCTCAGTGATAAAGTGGGGCCTGTATTTGGTACCGAAAAACTGGTATTTGGTTCAGGAGGTAACTTTGGCGGAAGTCCGGTATCAGTTTCCTTATTGGGGAACAATATTGCTGAACTTAAAGCTGCCAAACAGGAACTTAAAGACATACTTAATTCCAATCCCGTATTGCGGGATGTTACAGATAATGATCCTGCGGGGATCAAAGAAATACGGCTTACCTTAAAAGAGAGTGCCTACCTTCTGGGGCTCAATACGCGTTTGGTAATGGATCAGGTACGTGCCGGTTTCTTTGGGGTGCAGGCACAGCGTTTTCAACGCGGGCAGGATGAAATACGCGTATGGGTACGTTATGACCGTCAAAACCGTGCCTCAATCAACGATCTGGATGGTATGCGCATTGTTACCCCTTCCGGAGACCGCATACCACTAAGGGAAATTGCCACATACACTATAGAACGGGGCGATGTGTCTATTAACCGACTGGATGGTAAACGCGAAATACAGGTATCGGCAGACCTTAAGGACCCCAGTGCGAGTGCTACAGACATTCTGGATAATATACAGGCTGAGGTAATGCCCGGTATTCAATCGCGATACCCTACCGTAAGTGCTTCTTACGAAGGACAAAACCGGGAAGCGGGTAAACTAAACCGCTCATTAAAAAGTGCAGGAAGTGTGATACTGATACTTATTTATTTTACTATTGCTTTTACCTTTAGAAGTATGAGTCAGCCTATACTCTTGCTGTTACTTATTCCGTTTAGTTTAACTGCTGTAGGTTGGGGGCACTGGATACATAATTTTCCGCTTAATGCCCTTTCCCTTTTAGGGATCATAGCCCTTATTGGGATCATGGTAAATGACGGTTTGGTGCTTATAGGGAAGTTTAACAGCCTGCTGCGAAAAGGACTCACATTTGATGAAGCACTATATGAGGCCGGGAAATCACGTTTTCGGGCTATTTTCCTTACCTCACTTACGACCATAGCCGGTCTGGCCCCTTTAATTTTTGAAAAAAGTCGCCAGGCTCAATTTTTAAAACCTATGGCGATCTCCATAGCGTATGGAATTGGTTTTGCCACATTCCTTACCCTTATCATGCTGCCGTTGTTCCTGTCCTTTAGTAATAAGATCAAGGTAAAATCGAAGTGGCTGGCCACTGGAAAAAATATATCAAAAGAAGAGGTAGAACGTGCCATTAAAGAACAAAAAGAAGAAGAAGCGCATGCAGAGACGTATTAGAGCCTGTATTTTTGGGATGGTTTGTCTGTTACCGGCATTTCTGACGGCTCAGGAAATGTTAACCCGTCAAACCGCTATTAATGAAGTGCTTGAGAGTAATCTTGGGATCAAAATAGCCAGGAACAATGTCGCTATTGCCGAAAATAATGCAGGCATTCTCAATTCTGGATATCTGCCTTCCGTTTCAGGAAATGCAGGAGGTAGTATAGACCGGCAGAATACTGAAGGGGTACTGGCCAACGGAGATTCACGGGCAGCAGAAGGTGTGGAAACCCGCCGTTACAATGCTTCGGTAGATGTGCAATACACGCTTTTTGACGGTTTAGGACGTTTGTATGACTATCGTGCTCTGAAAGAGCAGGAAGACCTTTCGGAACTGGAAGCCCGGGAAACCATAGAAACAACCGTTTTACAATTATTTACTGTGTATTATGAGGTCGCGAGGCTGGAAGAGAACGCAACCAATCTCAAACAAACACTGGCAATCTCTAAAGACCGCTATCTGAGGGCCCAATACCAGGCAGAATACGGCCAAAATACAGGTCTTGATCTGCTAAACGCACAGGTAGATGTAAATACAGATAGTATTAACCTGCTTAATACTACCCAACAACTCAACAATACCAAGCGGGACCTTAACCTGATACTCAACAAGAACCTCGATCGTAGTTTTGTGGTAGATACTACAGTGCAGTTTGTTCCCAATCTTCTAATGGAAGACCTGTATGCTACGGCTAAAGAAAACAATGTAAACATGCAGCAACTGGAGAAAAATCTGGAGATCAATATGCTGGCGGTACGATCGGGTTACAGTAATTTTCTGCCTACCGTAGGTCTTACCGGTTCGTATGGATGGAATGAGGTTAATAACAACAACCCCCTTGCCTTTGTTATTCAGAATACTGTGAGTGGCCTTTCGGGTGGGATCAATCTTACCTGGAACCTTTTTGACGGGGGAAGCTCGATAACCAATGTAAAAAATGCGCGTATTGCTTATGAGAACATGGAACTGCAAAAAAAGCAAACGGAAATGGAAGTGGAGCGCGACATTAAGAATGCCTGGGAAACCTACAGAAATGCTCTTTTTGTGTACAGGGCCCAAAGAGAAAACGTAGCCGTGAATCGCGATAATTTTAATCGTACCGAAGAGCGCTATAAAATTGGACAGGCCAATTCTCTGGAGTTCCGTCAGGCACAGCTAAACCTCCTTAATGCCATTATTGCCAAGAATCAGGCAAAATATACAGCGAAAGTGGCAGAGTTACAGATGCTGCAGGTGAGCGGACAATTGTTAAATGTAGATTTTTAAAATTGGTTGCAGGGCGTATGGAAGAACATTTTTTTCAGTGTCCGTATTGTTGGGAAGAGATATCCGTTTTACTGGACAGTTCAGTAACTACACAGATATATGTAGAAGACTGTGAGGTATGCTGCAACCCTATGGAAATAAGTATATCTTATAAAAACCGGGAGCTTACGGCATTTACCGCAATACCCCTGGGGCAGTAACCTACACCCCTAATGATGGCCGTTAACATAAAAAGCCACAGGATGACATATCCTGTGGCAGTGTCATGAATTTTTTTACGAACTAATATACTGAGTTATAGCATTCATAGCTTTATCAGCCATTTTGGCTTTTCCACCACACACCTTTTTAACAGTTTCTTTTGGGATGGCTCTTTTCGTAAATTTTTTGATAGTTTTCATAAGGCATACCTGTTTTTAGCAATTACTTCTTAAATTTAACCATAAATACTTTTGTAGCCAAAATAACACGAAAACACCAATATTATAGTATTGCTTATTATGAAAACTATATCACATTTCTTTTTGTTACTTATTTTTTTGGGAACGTTCCTTTCCGTTCGCGGTCAGGAAGACAAAACTCCTGCTTTTACAGAGATTGACGAAGTGATCACTACTTTATACAACGTAATATCCGGACCTCCGGGAGAACGTGACTGGGCGCTTTTTCGTTCGCTGTTTCATGAGCACGGGACCATGGGAGCCGTACATGTTTCCAAAGAAGGTGAAAGAGACTTCAGGTACTTTACCACACAAACGTATATTGACCGTAATGGCCCTTTTTTTACCAAGAACGGTTTCTTTGAAGAAGAATTGGGGCGTGAAATAAGGCATTATGGCGGTGTGGCACAGGTGTTTACGGCATATCAGTTCCGGCTTCGGGAAGACGGTGAAGTGGCGCAAAAGGGTATTAACTGTATTCAACTGGTTTATGATGCCAACCGGTGGTTTATTACCAACATAGTATGGGAAGCCGAAAGTCCTGAAAATCCGATCCCTGCCAGAATGCTCAGTAAAAATTAGTATATGGTCAAAAGAGATGTCCACCGTTTACTAAAAGGGTAACTCCATTACCGGCAAAAATATAAACACCAGTAGGTAAAACAAAAAGAAGGTAGTAAGTTCCCACAGGCTTAGAGATTGCCTCAACCCAAGTGTGATAAGAATTACCGTAAACCCATAAAGTGACTTCCTATCGAAGAATTTGGCCTAGACTTGATGGGACTACGATATTGTAAACGTTGTTCAAAAATTAGACATAAGCGCATCGGGTAATAATCTGTCAATTTCAGCAAGTATCAACGTTTTTCCCTTCTGCCTCTCTTTGTTAATGGAAATCAGCTTTTCAGGTATGATCACCATCTTTTAAAGCAACTCACGGTAGGAATACGAGTTTTGGTGGTGACAATGGAAGTAGCGGTGTCGATGTAATAACCACACCAAGAAGACCAAAACCATCATTCCATTTAAGATATAAAAATTAATTATGTTGAAAATATCTGTACTAAATATGATTTTGTTTTGGTTTGTAAAGTATATTATATTCTACTTACTACAAATGTTTAAAAGTGGTAACTACGCTTTAATAGAATTTGGTAAACTAAAGACAAATGAGGATTGGTTTTACTATCTATGGATATTTTTTTTATGCCTATAATATGCATATTTATCTTTACAGCACCAATGTTCTTTTCATTTAGAATGAAAAACTCGCTTTACTTTTACTTGACAATATTAGCTATTGTTTTGGCAGAATATGCACTTTATACTTGGTTAGCTTCTCAAGCTGACTTTACCAATGGTATGTATAATGGGGCTTTGACCATATTACTTTTCATGTTATTCTTTTTTAAGCGTGTCAAAGCAATTATTAATAAGTATGAAAACAACATTTTGATTGCTTTGTTTGTAATCGCTTTTACATCGTGTAAATCACAGCAACATGAATATTTACAAAGATTGAACAATTGTATTCACAAGGAAGTAAATCTTAAAATAAAAAAGCTGTACGGAATAGATTCTTTTGAGTATTATAAATTAATGGAGAAAGTAGAAAATGAAATTTTTAAAAAACCAAACAAGAGAAACTATCTAAAACTTATTCAGGAGATTCAATCTGGGAATTTTACAAAAAACTTGCTAGTAGAAAGGGGTTTAGATCAAATGGATAAAGAAGGCTTTTTTGTAAGCAGTCATATTGTCGATATATTAAATAATTGCCCATATAAAGCATTTGATAGAGATAGGTTTAGAGGTGTAGCTTTACAAAAAAGACAAAGAATGATGGAGCAATACTATGCAAATCCAAATGAGGAAAATAATATTTTGTTGAATTATTTTGATTTAACCTCTACTGAAGAATTTAAAGAAATAGAATTTCGATCTCCTATATTAATAATGATATTAGCCAATTATCTGGAAGAATATCCACGTTAGGAAGTGTTTCAATTAAGTCATGGAAAAATATAGCTACAGAAATGTATTATTGTTGTAGGGTTGTGTCTCAAACGGGTGCTTTAAAGAAAAGTCTGAGTTTTTAATTTGATTATCAGGCATTTATGTTTACGATAGGCTCTCCAATGAGGCTTATGATGTTTTTGAAATAGTGAAAGTTTGTTAGAGCGCATAAAACAGAGGTTTCAGTTTGCTTTGTGGGTTAAATGGGTACTTGTTATACATAGTGCAGTAAAAAAAGACCATAGAGCAAAATATGATTTTAAATATCTGAAAACCAATAGTTAGTATATCAATTAGTTATTGGTTTTTATTTACCTGAAATTTCAAATACACCCCTGCCCGGGCATTAGATCACATTCTACCCATATACCATTTTCACATTTATAAGGAACCAGGAAAAAGCAGCCTGCGTTCTGGCTACAGGATGACCCAATAAAGTTTGGCGGACATAAAGCTGAGCCTGCAAGAATGCTTCGCAACTGCTGTCTGCCAAGTCTTTTTGTATTTAGTGTTTTTATAGTTTTTGTTTTATATAAGCGCATTATTAAATGGTTGTGTTAATTAGCATAACTACTATCAAAAACACTCATCGTTTCCATAACTGCATTGTGTCCAGACACCGTTAATACAAAAGAAAGCTTCTGCAGGAATACAATTAAAAGGTTCGCCCGGTGTACAGGCTTGCCCCTCGTAAGGGCATACGCCTAACCCCGCCATAATACTTCGTAATTGTTGTCGATTTAGTTTTTTTGTATGTAAGCTTTTCATGATAATATTATTTTCTTTCTTTAAAAGTAAGAAAATAATAATGATTCATTGATTTTTTTAACTTTATTTTGTAGAGGTTTAACAGTGGTAGCAACTAAAAAAGCCCCCGTAAGGGGGGCAAAAGCGTCTGTTAGACAAGGATGAAAAAGTGGTTTTGAGAAAGTAATACTGTGTGGTAAATTAACCCAGTTCCCAGGGATAGAACCAACCGCCTCCGCTTCCGGGAGTGGTGCCTTGAGGTGCCTGCCATTGCCCGTCAATACATTCTAAGGGAACGGAAAGGATACAGGAAACCGGTTCTGAAGAGTTACAGGAGTCGCCTTCCTGCGGGCAAACACCGCTTCCTCCTGCCACAATACTTTTTAAATGTGCTCTGTCCAGTTTTTTAAAAGCTGATAATGTTTGTAGTTTCATAAGAAAATATTTTAAGTTTCTTTACAAACCTAACCGGAATACTTACATTTTTGTTGTAACATATTGCTATATTAAAATTTTATATAAAATATACTTTTTTATACTTTATTATGTATATTTGAATATAAAGTATATTTTTTAATACCTTGTTGTATGACTTCTTTTAGTAAATTAACCGATCAACACATTTTAGAAGAGCTTTCCCGAAGGGTACGGCAACGCAGGCTCAATTTGAATATTACCCAGAAACAACTGGCAAAATCAGCAGGGGTGCATTTACAAACTATTAAAAAGTTTGAAGCAGGAAATAATATTCAATTGTTAACTCTCATACAGGTACTCCGGGTATTAGGTGATCTGGATACTTTAAACCTGTTTTTGCCCGATCCGGGTATTAGTCCCGTGCAACTGGTAAAATTAAAAGGAAAGTCACGAGAACGTGCCTCCGGTGAAAGTAGTATAGATAAACCCAATTCATCATGGTAAGTCCGGTAAGTATTACTTTGTGGGGCACAGAACTGGGCGCATTAAGTTGGGATGAAGAGCGCCATTTTGCCTCTTTTGAATTTTTTACTGATTTTTTGAAAACACCCTGGGATGTATCGCCTATACATATGCCGCTAGCCAGGTCCCGGGGAAGGATCTATAGCTTTCCTTTGTTAAATGAAGAAACCTACAGAGGTCTTCCCGGAATGTTGTCTGATGTGTTGCCCGATGATTTTGGGAATCGCCTTATCGATCAATGGTTATATCTCAATAATATTGACAAAGCCAATTTTTCACCTTTAGACAGGCTTTGCTATATAGGGAAAAGAGGTATGGGAGCCCTGGAATTTAAACCTTCCAAAGGGCCGGTTACCGATACAATGACCCCTCTGGAAATTGATAAACTGGTGACGTTGTCCCAAAAAATACTTTCAGAGAGGGAAAATCTGCGGCTCAACATGAAAGAAGCTGAGCAGCTTAATGAGTTAATAAAAGTAGGTACCTCTGCGGGTGGGCAGAGAGCCAAAGCTATTATTGCCTTTCACCCGGAAACCGGAGAAGTACGTTCAGGGCAGGCAGAAGTACCTGAGGGCTTTGAGCATTACCTCTTTAAGTTTGACAGTGTTACGAACAATGAACTGGGAGATCCGGCAGGTTACGGGCGTATTGAGTACGCATATTACTTAATGGCACTGGATTGTGGTATCGAGATGATGCCTTCCCGTCTTTTTGAAGAAAATGACCGGGCCCATTTTATGACCAAACGCTTTGACCGGATAGGAAGCAATGAAAAATTGCATATGCAAACTCTTTGCTCTCTGGCACATTTTGATTACAAACGCCCCGGGGCTTATGGGTATGAAGATGCATTTTCGGTTATGCGGCAATTGTTATTGCCCCATGATCAGGCAGTTGAACTCTTCAGACGTATGGTTTTTAATGTGATCGCCCGCAATCAGGATGACCATACCAAGAATATTTCTTTTTTAATGGGAAAAGACGGCCGTTGGCGCCTGTCGCCGGCATATGATATGACCTATGCCTACAATCCGCAGGGTATTTGGACCAGTCAGCATCAAATGTTAATTAACGGAAAAAGAAGCAGGATCACTATGGCAGACCTGACGGCGGTTGCTGAAAAAATAAGTTACAAAAAAGGCAAAGAACTTATTGCCCATGTGAAAGAAGTGATCTCACAATGGGAAGGGTATGCAGATAAAGCAGGTATTCCTAAAAAGCAGGCCAGTCGGCTTAAAGCAGCTTTTCGGTTACAGTTATAACAGCGGTTTTTACGATCAGTGTGTCTTAGCTTTCTGCGGGAAGGTGGCCTTGTAATCACGTATGCTTTGCAACACTACTTCCCGGGCAATATCTTTCCCCTGAAAATCTTCTACAATTACAGCCTTGTTTTCCAGTTTTTTGTAGTCTTCAAAAAAGCTTCTGAGTTCTAATATAGAATGTGGCGGTAGTTCTGAAATATCATTTATATGGTTTACACTCATATCGTTGGCTGCGACTGCAATGATCTTATCGTCCATTTCGCCTCCATCCAGCATGCGCATGACACCAATCACTTTTGAAGTGACCAGGCACATAGGAACGATCTCTATTTGTGAAAGCACCAGAATATCCAACGGATCACCATCATCACAATACGTTTGTGGAATAAACCCGTAATTTGCAGGATAATTAATAGATGAATACAACACTCTGTCCAGAATTAGCATTCCGGACTCTTTGTCCATTTCGTATTTTGCCCTACAGTTTTTAGGGATCTCAATAATACCGGTTACCAGCCCGGGAGCCTGTGTGCCTATGCTTACATCGTGCCAGGGATGTATTTTCATACGTCTTATGCTTTACAAGGTTAATGAGGTGTTTTCTCTTTGCTTTTTTCTCTAAGAAAAGCAATTTTCAAAGGTACTACAACTTTTATTAGGGTACTCAAATTTTTAAAACTTCTAATAAAAGTTTATCACATACATACCGGTAAGGTATTTGATAAAAATGTGCTGCGGAAGAGAACAGTTTACTATTTTAGGTATATTTAATTATACATAAAATAAATAAATAAGTATTAAAGTATATTTTAATATATTTTGTGAAATATCTTGAAAATTGTGATATTGCTTTTTACTGCCTGTAATCTGCCGGTTGTATTCCGTTTTCAGGATCAATGAGATTGGTTTCTTTACCGGGTACAACATCGGTATTATGGGCGGCTGCACACAACCAGGCATTTCCTGTACGGCAAATAACGAATGTAAAAATAGTAAAACGGGGTGCACCCTGAGCAACGATTCCCAGTCCGGTTTGCCCGGAGAGTTTCATACGGGCGTGAATCAAAACAACATCTTCAGTGAGATGGCGAACCTTTTTTTGGCGCAGTTCGAGATGTGAACGGTTAAAGATCACCCGTAAACCGTATTCATGTGCTTTATAAATAGCTTGCCGGTTATGCCACCACAAGCCTACTACATTTACAAACCCGGCATCTTTGGCAAACAGGCTGGCAATACCCCTGGCATCTCTTTTGTTCCAGTAATCGATAAAAAGATCCGGTAGGTTTTCCGGAGCGTTAACTTCAGGATACACAGGGTTATTCATTTTTTTGATTTTTGAGATCAGGTTTGACAATTTAACCAACCTTTTCGTGTCAATTTACGAAACTATGTTACAGGCCTACATTTTTTTTACTTATATAAAATGTAGTATATTGAAAAATGAACTTATGTTACAAAACATGCCACAACGAAGTAATACCGGCGGGACTAATATACTTGCTATTCTTATAGGTATAAGTGCCGGTCTTGCCATCTGGTTTGACTGGACCGGTCAATGGGCTCTTTACTGCCTTTTTAAACCGTTAACTACCTGTTTGGTCATAACGGTACCTCTGGTATATGGGAAAAAAAGCATACCTCGTTATCGCAACCTGATCACGCTGGCATTAATATTTTGTCTGGCTGGCGACATATTCTTGTTGTTTGACACCTATTTTGTCGCCGGGCTCGTGGCATTTTTGCTTGCGCATATTCTTTTTACGGTAGCGTTTATCTCCTTTCAGGGCATGCACTTTTTTTACAAACCTCTGGCAGGGCTGCTCGTTTTTGGTATTTCGTTTTATGCCTTTTTATGGCCGCATTTGGGAGATCTTTTACTACCGGTGGCGGTTTATGTAGGAGTACTTCTTTTTATGTGCTGGCAGGGTATAGGCTGGTACCTGGCCCAAAGAAGCCGGGCGTCGGTATATGTGGCAACTGCGGTGGTGCTTTTCGTGCTGTCTGACGCCCTGTTGGCAGTAAACAAATTTGTGTACGCCTTTAAAGCTTCCGGGATCTTTGTATTAACCACGTATTGGGTTTCAGTTGCTTTGATAGCTTACTCTGTTGTTTTAATTCGCAATGCGGGTGATAAAACGTTCAATACATACCAAAGTTAATTTGCCGGGATTATTTTTTCCGCTCTTTCCAGGTTTTCTTCATGTTCTGCTCGGGTTAACCACACTTGTCTGAGTTTTTTTTCGGAATACAGCTTAAGCTGGTCCCCTACGTGTGGGTTCCCGGGTTGTGTAGCATTGCCATAAGCCAGAAGGGCTCTGGCAGTTATGTTTTCACCAAATTCGGTAGCACAGACATATCCGTCGCCGTGATAGGTGTAAAATTTACCATCATCTGCACGAGTATAGTTCATGGTCCTGAAAATACCGAGATGTCCGAAACCACCGTTACCAGGATATTCTTTTTCTCCTATTTTGGCACGAAACAGGTTTCCATAAGGCACTTCAAGGCTCCCTATGGAAGCTAGTTGTGCTTCTGCTGCTTTTTTTACGGCACTCAGTACTTTTTCCGGATCCTGAAAACCATCCGGGGTACTTAAGGGCTTTTCAAATGACCATTTTTGGGCGTATAATTCTTGTGTATTTAAATACGACTGAAGGTTTACAAACAACACTGCTCCTGTACTTTCGTTATCGAAGGAACCGTCCCATTCTGAAAGGACTTTTAAGGCTTTTCGGGTAGTACTGTCTTCTGCAATGTTTAAAAGAGCCAGGAAATCATCCTGAAGTCTCAGGGCCATTTGAGAGCGGGTATCGTGTTTTAGAGAAATAAATGCCTCCAGGGTTAGATCTTTGGCATCTTTTATAAGGGTAGCCGAACGTTGCGGGCGAAATCCCATGCTGTTGGGAGCTATATGAGACGGGAATTTTTCAGGATCAAGTACGGGTGGGATAGTACTGGTAAACGGAGGGTCATTGGCATTTTGTATCCACCCGTTCTCCGGATTGGTATAGGAAGGGAGCTCTGCACTGCTATAGTAGCCTTTCCATATATCGCTCCTGGAACTGGTAGCTACAATGCCCTGCCATTTGCTCCAGTCCCCTTCTTTTTTAGGGACCTTTCCGCTAAAATGGTATAAAATATTACCTTCTTTATCTGCATATACTACATTGAAGAGTGGAAGCGCATTTTGGTTAAGTGCTTCCTGGAACTCACTTAAAGAGCGGGCTTTCCCCATGGCTTTCCATTGCGTAAGAAAATCGGCATTTTCTGTTTCATAGGGCCATTTTACTGATAAAGCTTTGTTTTCGTTCTCCTTAATCACAAAACCAAAAGGAGAGCGTTTTTGCACTACATTTACAGGCATGAGAGAGTCTCCCGTTCTTTTAAAGAGCTGAATGGTGTCAACTTCAAACCTTTTTTGTTCGCCGTCCAGTGCATAGTGATCGTTTTCGGTTTGCAACTCGTACAGATCTACATTATCCAGTGTATTTACCGTATGTGTCCACCCCAAAAATTCATTAAAGCCAATACCAATGGTGGGGAACCCTACGAGGGTAGTGCCGTAGAGGTTGTTGGTATCGGTTATTAGTTGTGCCTCAAAAAACAGCCAGAAATCACCCCAGGGAAGATGCGGGTTGGCCAGGAGCATACTACTATTGTTAGCCGTTCTGGAAGGCGCTACGGCCCAGGCGTTTGAACCTGGCGACCAGTGTTGTCCCGCTCTGAGGTTCCTGTTAATAAGAAATTCGAAATAGCAAACTCTATAGGCATGTTTCATAACGTCTTCCGGTTGTAAAGGCAGCACGGGTTTAAACTTTGAGTTTAATTTTTCAGGATGCTGAGATGCGTAGGCATTGAGCCCCTTCACAAAAGCGTTTATAACCTCTTTGCTTTCTGCAGATAGGTTGGTATATGCTTTGACACCTGTTTCGGGAACTCCAATTTGATGTAAGAGGTAATCTTTTTCAAAATTACCTTCCCAGTATTCACTTGCTTTTCCACGAGATTCACCATAGAGCCTTAAAATAAGGTCGCCGTGATTCTGCATTTGCACCCATCCCATCATTTCATAGAGTGCCGCATCATTGGTTGCATAGATGTGAGGTACTCCCCAGGTGTCCCAAAGGATCTCATTTTCGGTAATACCTTCTTCGGGCTTTTGGGTACAGGAAGTTACAAGTACAAACAGTAACAGCAGATACGATACGATTTTCATTTTTTGAATAGTTTGGTGGTGTATACTTTTATTTTTTTATGAGACTTCATAAAGTATGAAAAATACATAATTGCTATGGAATTTCCCAATATGAAGGTGTTTGAATACATGTATTTTTTATCGGGACAACCCAATGGCTCATCTTTTTTCTATTATCTTTTGGGGATGTGGGTACTCCGGGTTTAGTTTTGCTATTTTCTCATAACAGCGTTGTGCTTCGGGCAGGTTCCCTTTCAAAGTATAGGCTTCGGCAAGACTGTCCCAGGCATTTGGTGACATGGGATAGTTTTTAACGTTTATTTCAAAAATAGTGATAGCCGCTTCTGTTAATTTGTGATCGTAGAGAGCCAGATACCCCAAAGCATTTACATAGAGTTCTGCAGGAACAAATTTTGTACCCAGGTGTTCGGAGGCTTTTTTATAATGGGAGGTAAGCATAGAAGGTTCTTTCAAAATATTGCGAAAGTCACCAATATCATATCCGTCAAATAAAAAGCGAAGCCCGTAATACAATGCTGGAATGGGTAGGGTAAGGTGCTTTTCTTCTTCAAAATACCGGGTCTTAACGGTAACCGCGTCAGCGGTGTATTGTTGTATAAGGTTAGAAAACTGTTCTGCTGCTTGTTGGTTAAACCGGTTTTCTTCCAATGTATTTGCCAGTGCAATATACATACGGCTTTGTGGGTATCGGTTTTTAGGAAGTACTGTAACGGCTCTTTCCAGGATGTATGAATGGCCCCATGACCAGGAGGGGTCTATAACTATATATTGCGCAAATAATGAGGGGCGATCCAAAAAGCAATGCAGGGCAAACAATCCTCCTAACGAATGTCCTACCAGTATATTTTCGCCGGTGGTTCTAAAGCTGTGATCTATTTGAGAAATGAGTTCTTCTTCCAGAAATGCCACAAAACGATTGGCTCCTCCACTGGAACTAAAGGCTCTTTGGTTTTCATGTCCTTTATAGGAAATGGAATGTGTGGGGGTAAAGTCCTTTATACGATCTATGTTTTCAATGGCTACAATAATAAGTTCCGGGATCTGCATTTTAAGGTTGGCAACCGAATTCATTGACTGTATAATGCCTGTGGATTCATGAAATTTACTTTGGTCACCATCTAAAAGATAGAGAACCCGGTACTGCATATTCTTTGAAAGTTCATAAGAAGGAGGGGTGTAGATGCGATATGTCCTGGATTCATTTAGATGTTCGGAAACGATAGTATGCTTTTCTCCTATAATTACCGGAGTATGGTAAGAGCGTTGCGGAGCTGTTATGGAAACAAGGGCTGCCATAGATGCGTAAGTTCAGTTTTTAAAAGAAGTTGTTTTTTTATTGATAGGTGCTTGGCGTGCGTAAACTACAATTAGTTGTAGCAGTAAAATAAAGAAAAAAGCTTCATAAAAAAGGCTATATTTTAAAAAATAAGTAGCTTTATTCTTTAATAAAATGTTAATTTTAGTATTATTAACCGTTTAAATCAAATAGTATGTTAAAAAAACTAAGAAATCTCAACGGAGTAAGAGAATTATCAAAAGCAGAGCAAAAGAACATACGCGGAGGTACATGTGATACGGTGCGTGATTTTGAGATTGCTTTTGACGGCTGTTATCATGACCTGGGTATAAAAGATGATGACGCCGCCTTAACTAACTGTATTAATTTTGCCTGTGATATTCTCAGTGAGGACGACATACGGCCAAGATAGGAAAAGTTAAAGGCAGCGTTACATATATCCGCTGCCTTTTTTAAAGTCCTGATTTTTGAGGTATGCTCCTTTTTTGTAATTACTCATACACTACATAGTTTACTTTATCCACGCCTGTATTCCCTGTTCGCAGATCATACGCATATACCATAACTTCATACCTTCCCTGTTCTGTAATGATAAGCTCACCCTTAAACAAATTGGTATCGGCAAATTTCATGGTAACTTCTTTATAAGGGGTCTCATTTCTTTTGATCAATGCTTTTACTTCTATTTTTTGGGCATCCCAAATGCCACCCTCGCTTATAGTACATCCGCACATCATCACTATATTGGCGGCAATCTCAAAAGGAGTATTCATAACAGATTTCAGTGCTATGTATTGATGCGTACGTGGTTTCAAAACATCGATAACAAAGCCGGGTACTTCAAGTATAATACCGTCTCCCAGCAGGTGTTTACCGGGAATGAGCCAGAGCGAAGTACTCACTTTTGCCTGTGCCTGTTTATTATTTGCAGGAGCCAGTACTTCGATATTTACATAAACAGGCTCGTCAATATCAAGAACTGCCAGAAATTTGGCGGTCTGCTCGTCTGTAACCGACTGATAGCGCTCTTTGGCAGTTTTCATAATAAGATCGGTATTACCGGTGCTTCCGGATGTCTTTCCTTCTGCCAAGAGTTGCCCGTTTAAAACATTCCTTATCAGTACATGGGCACCACCTATAGAGCTGCCTATAAATTTAGCGTCTTTGGCTTTAGCACGTACGATTATACGGGTCTCTACGGCAAACAGTTGTATATGGATAAAGAGTGCCAATAAGCCTATGATTGTTTTTTTCATGGTAATTTTTTTAGTTTTTAAAAATACATATTTCCCAAATAGCTTTTACCGTATTTATAAAATCAGTTACTATCTTCACAAGGCGAACGTTCCCGGGTTTTGAGCTTTGCAGTTCTGTACAGCCTCCCGGGAGCTAAACCAAGCTTCCGGTTGCAGTAAGGCTCTATAAAACAAAGTATCCCGAACAAAAACTACTGAAACTACACCAATAAGGAGATGTGGCATTATATAATTGGGGTCTGTACTTGTATATTGTCTATTGTATATGACAGGATCTTGATTTTTATTCTTTTCGCATCCATAGAGTTTTGCGGGTTACTTCCGGCTTTATTTTTTTTCTCTTTTTATACATAATGGTAAGTATAATGATCAAAGCAATAGTGAGTACCCGGAATATATTGGCATAGGTACCTCCAAAGGCATTATCTCCCGCAGAGAACAGCATCCAGAACAAATTCATGAATAAGTGCAGAAATACAGGAACCCATAGGTTGTACTGCCACTCTACATATACCCAGGCAAATAGAATGGCCCCGAGAAAGGTGGTAAGGAAAATACCAATGAGCGTTTGGGGGTCCTGACTCTGATAAAGGTGTCCGAAGGCAAACAAAAGGGCCCCAAAAATAATAGAAGGAATAAAGCCTATTTTAGTAAAGCGATAGATCTGCCCGAAAAGGATACCCCTAAAATAAAGCTCTTCAAAGAAGGCCGCCGCCACTGCGCCGGTAATTATCTTATTTAGAGTGACCTGATCATTAAATGTAAATACGGTTGCATACCCAATGAGCATGGGAGCTGTACATAACAGCGAAAACAACAGGGCCCTAATAAAAGGGCCGTCCAGGCCCATTGGGACCATAAACTGCCTGAAGTTGTGTATCCATGCTACACCAAAAAATAGAGGCAGCCCTACCAGTATATAGGTAATACAATAACTAATACCTTTTTGATTAATAACTCCGTCAAGACTGTTCAATATCTCAACAAAATAGAGTTCCTGAAGAGCATAGTAAACACCAAAACAGAGAATGATAATGAGAATAATTTGAAGAGTTCTGTTAGTTTTCATGATCAAAAAATAGTAAGACAGCAGTAAGAAATACTCTTTTTTAAATGATTTTATGGTTAAATATAAGGCTAAATCTTTTGCAACCACAGCCTTGTACGTATAAAAAGCTTTGTAAAGAACAGGTGTGTATAAAGGCTTCTTGCTTGAGGGGGCAGCATATTGCTTCGAATAGATAAAGTTGATGTATATATCAGTTGATTTTATTTGGAATGAACGTTCTTTTATTTGTATATTTGTTTCAGAACAAACGTTCCAAATAAAATTATTTAATCACGATACAATGAAAAACTTAAACGAAAAAGTTGCCGTAGTCACCGGAGGCAACAGTGGTATAGGGTATGCCACAGCAGAAAAGCTTAAAGCAGAAGGTGCCAACGTAATTATTACAGGAAGATCTCCGGAACGGGTACAGAAAGCCGCTAGCGAGCTTGGAGTTACAGGTATAGTGGCTGATGTGAGTTCACTTTCGGCTCTTGACGATCTGGTGGCACAGGTAAAAGATACCTTTAGCGGGGTAGATATTCTTTTCGTAAATGCAGGGATCTTTGAACCGGCTCCCGTTGGAGGTATTACAGAAGATCTGTTTGATCGTATTATGGACATCAATTTTAAAGGTGCTGTTTTTACTACACAGAAGTTCTTACCTATTCTTAATGCTGGTGCATCTGTTATTAATTTATCATCAGTAAACGCATATACAGGCATGCCAAATACCGCAATATACGGAGCCTCTAAGGCGGCTTTGAATTCTTTCACCCGAACGGCTGCCACTGAACTAGCCCCGAGAAAGATCAGGATCAACTCTGTTAATCCCGGCCCGGTACAAACTCCTATTTTTGGTAAGACCGGTATGGAAGAAGAACAACTTAACGGATTTGCCGAAGCTATGAAAAAGCGCATACCCCTTAAAAGGTTTGGAAAACCTCAGGAAATTGCCAGTTTGGTTGCTTTTCTGGCTTCGGATGATGCATCCTTTATTACAGGCAGTGAATACAATGTGGACGGGGGTGTAAATGTAAACCCGCTTTTGGTTTAAAATTTAGGAGGGAGCTCCCATTAGTAACTTCAATTCTTGTAATTTTGTGGGGATAGACCAGTTTTATCCCCACTTTTATTATGCCCAGAGTAAAACTTTTTAATGAAGAAACAGTACTGGTAAAGGCAATGGAACTTTTCTGGAAGAAAGGGTACCACGCTACCTCCATACAGGACCTGGTAGATCATTTGCAGATAAACCGGGCAAGCCTGTACGATACGTATGGGGGGAAAAAAGAACTTTTTGATAAAGCTTTCGCTCACTACCGTACTACTAATTCGGAATATCTCAAGACTTTTCTGGACACCCAGCCAAATGTAAAACAAGGGCTTTTAGCACTGTTTGAAACGGCTATTGAAGCATCGGTTAGCGACGTAGAATGTAAGGGCTGTTTTGTTATTAATACAGCTATGGAAATGATACCCGAAGATGCTTTATTACACCAGGCTGTCAAAGATAACCAGGCAGCATTTAAGGATTTATGGTACAATTTTTTGAAACAGCGAAACTACTCTAAAACTGATAAAGAATTAAAAACAATGGCCGGACTTATTTTTACTTTTTACAATGGTATTAAAGTAGTTGCCAAAATGCATGCTGATAAGGAGAGCCTTATGGCTTCTGTCCAAAAATTTCTAACGTTGTTTGACTAGTTCTTTATTCCTGCTGATCCCCCCTGGATCTATTGTCCTTGTATTTTCAAAGACTGGAGCACCCTGTCCTTTGAATAAAAATCGGGATACGTACCTTTTTCAGTTAACTCCTTATTCTGTTTTCATGAATAGGCCTATTCTATTTCCTTCGGTATCTTCAAACTCGGCGACATAGCCGTATTCATTAGCTGTTTTGGGGTACAATACGGCCCCTCCGTTTTGTTGTGCCTTCACGAGTACATCATCTATTTGGTCTGTACCAAAATAGACAAGTGTTCCCTCCCTGCCAGGCCGGTAGCTGTCTCCTTTGGCTAAAGCCCCGGTAATTCCGGTTTGGTTTTCTGAAAAGGGGAAGAGAGCCATATCATTTCCGTCAATGACCTCTTTTTCAAAAGCTACATCGAAAACGGTCTCGTAAAAACGTTGTGCTCGTTCCATATTGGTTACAGGTATTTCAAAATATACGACCGGGTTGGGTGAAATATTCATACTGGCTGGTTCTTAAAGTGTGTAAGGGTTATTTTTTCTGTTCATATTCATTTTTTGTAAGGCCATATACCAATAAGGTGTGATATACCTCTTTTTTACAAACGTGTTCTTTTAAAGTGCCTTCGTATGTAAGTCCCCCATTTTGCATTACTCTGCCCGAAGCGGGGTTTGTACTTAAATGAGAAGAAGTAATTTTATTAACATCCATTTCTTCAAAACCAAATCTTACCACAGCTTTGGCAGCTTCGCTCATATAGCCTTTATTCCAATTAGGTTCAGACATCCAGTATCCCATTTCGGCACGATTAAATGCCCTCGTGAGGGTAAGACCTATACCACCTATGAAACGACTGGTTTTTTTAAGCCTTATTGCAAAAATCATCTGTGTTTTATTACGAAAACCCTGGTAGGCCATATTTAACCAGAATACAGCATCTTTCTCTTCATAAGGATGCGGAATATTAAGGGTGAAATCTGCAATTTTTTTGTTGGATGCATAAGTTACAATATCAGGTATGTCTGTAAATTGCAACTCATTTAAAAGAAGCCTTTGTGTCTCTATTTCAGGGAATTTTTCCATAATTCCGAAAGCTTTTTAGTATTTGGAAATCACTGATTAAATATACAGACTAAAATAAGAAAGGCAAAGGTTTTTAACTATGGAAAACCGGTTTATTTAAAAGATATACATACGGTTTTTATAACACGTAATTGTATATTCCCTAAATGATTCTTATATGTTTCGGTTATTTACTAATCTCTTTCATTTATTTAACTATCAGGTACGCCATGTATCTGGTCTAAAATTATGGTTTTTGGGTCTGGTTTCTGCTCTTTACTGGGAATACGGATTTTAAAAAAGTATGCTAACAGTTGCTGCAAACGGTACTTTCGTTTTTTTACGGGTAATGATTATGCATCTATCCTATCTGAATATACCCTTTCGGCTCAAAAGCAGGATTGTAAATGAGTCCTATGTAATTTCCCCAGGGGTCTTTTACCGTGGCGACCATGAGTTCTCCGCCTACATTAAAAGGCTTTTCATTTGCAGTAGCACCAAGAGAAATAAGCGTATTAAATACCTGTTCTATGTTCTCAACACCCCAATAGGAAACTACACTATCTGTTTTGTGTTCAGGGGCATTTTCTTCGGGCTGGAGCCCCAACTCATAACCGCCTATATTAAATCCTACATAAAAGGGTTCGTCAAAATAGGGAGCGGTACCAAAAGCTTCCGTGTACCATTTTTTGGCTTCTTCGAGATCGGCTACTTTGTAGATAGTGGTTCGTAAACCTAGCATGACATTTTTATTCATAATTAAGGGTTGTATTAGTTATACGCATTTCTATTTAAGTGCTTTTTCTACTACTTTATCAAAACGGCTGTCCATACAAACACTCAGGTCGGTAGTGATAAATTTACCATCCAGGAAAAGGCTGAATATGGTGGCAGGGCTGGGAGCATTCTGTGCCTGTGCCATTGTTTCAAGTTTAATGATCTTTAAAGGGAGCTTTCTTTTTTCTGCGGCTTCTGTAAGTGAGTTCTTTGCATGAAATTCTGCAAAGGGACAGCGATTGGAATAATACACCACAATGCCTTCACTATCGGGGAGTGTTCCATTTAAAACGGAGGAATTAAATACCGGATCTTCTGCCTGAGTATCTAACTTTTTTACCAGGAGGCTAAAACCTGAGTGAATGCGCTGGCATTCTTCAAATCCCTGTTTTAACAACCATTTGGTATCACTCATGAAGTGAAACTTTTTTGTACCCACTACGGTTACAAGCCCGCTTTTGTTTTGCGATTTTGCGTCATCCCATGCAAATTGTAACAGTTTTTTTCCATGTCCCTGTTTTTTATATTTCCCGGATACCCAGAAACAATTTATATTTAAATAATTGGGAGCGGTTATGGGTACCCAGGCATTTTCTGCAGGCCCGTATTCTATAAATACTTTGGCACGCGCATCAAGCCGCCTGAAAACATAACCATTACTAAACTCTCTGGTGAGCCAGTCTTTTTTTGCCTGATAACTGTCTGCACATTTTTTATCTGAAATGGCACAGCAAATATGTTCATTGGCAATATTCTCTGCATTTAGATCAATATAGACTTCCATGTCTTTTTTCTTTATTTTGTGCGCTCTTTCTATAGCAATATACTGAAATTGACTTACAGGAAAAAAACGAAAAAAAGATTTAACAATAGTGGTTCTCTATAACTAAAACAGATATAAAGTGATAGCCAGCTTGTTACCAGATATGCGTATTCATGGGTTGTTATTGTATCTCTCTGTACTTAGGTGCTGGTAGATACGTGTGCAAAACCAACAACGTTTGAGGGTTTAGGAAAATAACTTTGTTTTAAGGCATAGACCTCTTAACTTTAGGTTTGTTCTGAACCTCTATGAACAGTCATAATTTACAAATTAAACATGAGGTATTACCAAACATGAGAAGTTAAATCATAAACCAGCGTTCTACCTGTTCCAGAATACTCTCATCACTGCCATTAACCGGGTCAAACTCATTACTTTTACTATTGTAGCGGTAATCGTTACGCCACTCTTCTATATTTTGAACAATGGTCTTTACGGCATCGCATATAAAATGCACTTCTTTGTTTGTAGTAACCGGATGAAGTGACAGGCGTACCCATCCCGGTTTGTTGGTGAGGTTCCCTTCGGTAATTCCCTGAATAACATGAGAAGAGGTGCCTTTTTCTATACCAAATAAATAGTGGCTATAGGTGCTGGCACACGACCAGCCCCCTCGTACCTGTATCCCAAAACGATCGTTAAGCAGCCGTACCAGCAAATTATAATGTATATCCTGAATACCAAAAGAAATACATCCAATACGTTTTTCATGATTGTGCCCCAGTACATACAATCCGGGAATTTCACGAAAACGCTCCATACAAAGCTTCATGAGCTCTTCTTCTCTTTGTGCTATTTTAGCCGTGTTCATCTTTTCTTTAAGACGAATAGCCAGTGCCGTACGCATTACCTGTAGAAAACCGGGAGTGCCGCCGTCTTCTTTTACTTCTATATCATCATGATAACCATAATTTCCCCAGGGATCGGTCCACTTCACATTACCACCTCCGGGTACATCGGGGCAATCTGTTTTATAAAGTTTTTTATTAAATACAAGGACTCCGCAGGTACCGGGGCCTCCTAAAAATTTATGGGGAGAAAAGAAAATGGCATCCAGGCGCTCTTCGGGATCTGCAGGATGCATATTGATATCTACGTAAGGAGCAGATGCTGCAAAATCTACAAAACAGACACCATTATACCTATGCATTACTTTAGCGAGTTCGTGGTAAGGAGTGATAATACCCGTAACGTTTGAGCAGGCAGTAAAGGCTCCTATTTTGAGGGGGCGATCTTCGTATTTTTTGATCTCGTTTTCCAGGTTTTCCGGGCTTACCAGATGGTCACGGTCGCAGGGTACGATCACTACATCGGCAATAGTTTCCATCCAGGGAACGTGATTGGAATGGTGTTCCATGTGAGTGATAAACACTACAGGCCTTTCTTTTTCAGGCAGGGATATTTTGTCTTTAATGGCCGATGGCCATCGAAGCCCCATGATACGATGTAAACGAGATAAAACGCCGGTCATACCGCTCCCCGAGGTTACCAGCACATCATCATCACCGGCATTTACATGTTTCTTAATGATGTGGCGTGCATGGTGATAGGCGTAGGTAGAAGCCTTTCCCGATTCGCTGGAAAATGAATGCGTATTGGCAATCATAGGGCCAATAGTATTACGCATAGTGTCTTCTATAGGGCCGTAAAGCCGGCCGCTGGCAATCCAGTCTGCATAAAGTAATGTTTGTTTTCCGTATAGGGATTGAAAGGTGTACCCGTTGCCAATAATATGCTTTGCAAATTCCTGAAAATGCATTTCAAGGTCCGAAACCGCATGTTCTTTCTTGGGGATCGTAGTTTTCATAAAACTAGTATCTGTTTTTTTGAAGAATTTTTCTGAATAGTCAAAAATAGGGGCATTATTTTAAAATTACGTTATGCAGGTAAGTGATTATGGATAAATTCACAAAAATTAAGATTTGTGAAGGTAAGTACTTATAGCCTGTAGAAGAGAGTTTTAGGAATTGGTAAAAAAGTGCAATACTATTGAAACCAGCAGGTAACCGTTCCTTTTTTTAATATGGTAAAATAGCATTGGTTTAACACAAAGCGGGTATATTTAAGATTGATATTTGTTTATATGCTGTATGATATCTTTTAGCAGGGTTAACGAACTGGGTTTAAGGTGGTACTTTTCAATGTTGGCTGTACTAATATTATAAATAATGTCCCAGTGTTTTTTCATTTCTTTTATGAACTGGGCTTTGCTGAATTCAGGATCATAACAGTGAATGGGCTGGCCGTTTACCCCGTTTAATTCCAGTATTTTAATGTTTTCTCCACGCTGTAGCTCTTCAAAAGAATTTACTTTAATATCGTAGCGTCCATAGTAAAAACCATTCACGGGTTTGCTAATACGGTCAAAAACAGAAACCAGCTTTTCAGAATATAGATGGTTATAGTTTTTAAACAAGACCCCGGTTCCTCTTGAGGCTACATCGGTAATACGCACTTCATGTCCCGCTTCAGGCACCTCATGAAGTCTTGATGCGTGTTTTTTCAGGTACTGCTTCAGGTTAATGTTTTGTTTAATATATGTATTGTTTACGATTAACTCATACAGGGTGTTTTTCCCATTACCGGTTACTTTTAAAAACTCTTTAAAACCTATTGAAGATATGTTGCCCCTGGAAGCCCCGGGCATACGGTAATACAGAATACATACCTCCAGTGGCATATCTACGAATTCCTGCAATAAATAAAAAGATTTGGCATGCTTTCGGTATTGTATAAGTTCACTTACATTATTTATTTTACAAACACCATAACCCCGTTCGCCCACATCGGGTTTTGCAATTAGGGGGTATTTATACCATCCGTTGGTTTCTAAAGCAGTTATTATTTCCTCTTTTTGCCGCGAGGGGTCTATATACAGGGTTTTAGGTAAAAACTTATCAGGTATTTGTTTTAAAACTTCATATTTTGAGGCATTGACGAAACCTCCGTTTTTTAACCCCGGATTAACTGCTGTGAAAAAAGACAGGTTACGTGCGTTATACCCCAGTTTTACAATATGTGGAATGATAGGAAGGTACAAACGCTGTTTGTAAAAGAACCAGTTAAATCTTTCCTGCCATTCATTTATAGTCATAGTCTATGTTTTTTACATTAAATCATTATGCTCAATTACTTCACTAAGACTTTCTAAAAGATACTGCATTTCAGGGGGTTTTCCAACTGAAAAGCGAATAAGGGAAGCCAACGGTGCTGCTTCGGGTTTCCGGGTAAAGATGCCGTATTTTTCCAGCAATAGGTGCTGTATCTTTTTTGCCTGTACTTCCGTGCCAAAATGCAAACATAAAAAGTTGGTAAAAGAAGGAAGTGCAGTAATGTTAAGACTGCGGGCTTTTTTTTGAAGTTGTGTGAGTTGTGCCGTTGTCTTATCACAACATGCTTTATGCCAATCAGAGCGTTTTAATAATTGCAGGGCCATCCATTGTGCGAGATGGTTCACTTCAAACTGAATACGCACTTTATTCATTTCTTTAAGTAGTTTTGGAGATCCAAGACAATAGCCAATTCGCAGACCTGCAAGGCCGTATCCTTTGGAAAAGGTTCGCAGCCGCAGTACATTCTCTGGTGTGTAAAGGGCCTGTAACCGTTGTGAAGGTTCAAGGAAATCAAAATAGGCCTCGTCAATAATAACAATGGTATGACGGGGCAAAGCTTCAAGAAAGGATTGTAACTGTGCCGGAGATATGGTCATACCTGTGGGATTATCGGGATTGACAAGGTATAGAAGAGAAGGTTGGTGTAATTGGGTCAGTTTGTGTAACTGATCAAGATCAAGATGAAAATCCTGCCGGTATGCAGCATAACATAATTCGCCACCCTGGCTTTTCACAAAGTAGGCAAAAGTAGGATAGGTACCGTACGTAGTAACTGCTTTGGCCCCGGGCTCTGTAAAGGTACGGGCAATAAGGCATAAAAGACTGTCTATACCTGCACTTACCAGGATTTCTTCGGGACGGTAAGAAAGCTGTTTGCTCAGTTCATCTCGTAATTCAGAATTGGTTGGATCTCCGTAGTTTCGGGTTAGCTCTCCCAGGTTTTGAGTTAGTTTCAACACTAAATCCTGTGGCAGATCAAACGGAGATATATTGTTCCCCAGGTTAATTAGCTTGCGGTTTAAACGGGCCTCCATTTCATTAAATGAAACAAACGGAACGGAGGCCTTTAGTTTTTGAACTACAGTATTTCCGGCATTTATTTTGGTCATGAGCTTAAAGAGCTAACAGAAATATCAAAGGTTTTACAGAGGTATTGGTTAAACAGTCTCATATACTTCATTCGAATAAGGGCACCTATTGCTATTTCTTCTGCAGAATCGGGCTCCTGTTCAACCATTTTTTTTACGATAAGGTCCAGCCATTCATTTCCGTGCTCAGCATCCATCTCTACATGAGCTATATAATAGAAGTAGTGTTTTTCAACATCTTCTCCAAGTCGGTCAAGTCCTGCTACCAGTTCACTATCACGATTTACGTCAAAAAGTTCTGGCATTCCCAAACTGCCAATAGCTTTAAAATAATGTTCACGATTAAAGGCAAACAAAAAATAAATATTAAAGCCGGCAAAAGCACGCCAATCATTCCATGGAGGGGTATTATTTATTTCTATACCCAGATGGTCAAGAATTTTTGTGAATTGGTAGGTATGTGCTTTTGTATGGTTGCCTTCCCCGGCTTCTTCCCAGTAATGATGACTTAACTGTGCCTTTATACTTTCTGAGAAATGCGGAAGAGTTAATGCAATGGCATCATAAAACCTATGGTTTAAATGTTGATCAATATGAATAAAGCGTTTAAAGTCTTCTAGAGTAGCGTCATTTTTAAAATAGTCTGTTACTATCTTGTTAACGGGGTCCTTATCTTCACTAATGTTTACAAGCCATGATCGAAACCTATCGAAATTAGTGAGTTCGCTGGCTTTTGGCAGCAGGTGTTTAATACTGTCTCTTTCTTTTTCTATCCAGGGTGTTTCGATCTGGTTTTTAATGGAAATCAGCCAGTTTTGGTTAAGATGTTTAACAGCGGGAGCCATAGGGTTCATTAAATATATTTCGTAAATGGTATAAAGTATAAGATGAATTTCAAGAAGTGCAGTGTCATCTTCTTCTTTAAAAGCCTTTACAATACGTTTGTTGAGCAGGTGTATAAAGTTCTTAAAATCGGATTTATGGAACCCGGGATCATTGGGCACTAATTGCAGGTATTGTAAAAACAAGGCCAATACTCTATGCTCACTTTCATAATAAGTACCCAGAAAAGGTAGTTTTTTCTCAGCCACTCTCTCGAAATATTCGTTTTTAGTATAATCTTGTACTTGCATAATTATTTTGTTTTTGTAATGACTCTTAAGCCGGTTAGAAATTGATATGGTGAAACATTTGCTTTGTTCAGAAATGTGGATAGAGGGAGAAAGTGCTTTCCGCTTTTTCCAAAAAAAGTAACCCAATCCAGGGGTTTTGCATCTAAAATGCGGGTAACATCTATTTGCGAGATATCCATACCTGCCGCCCCCCAGGTATGCGTAATAGTATCCCGAAGTAATACGGGAATATGTAGGTTTCCGGAAGGAAACCCTTTCCCAAATCCAATACCTATGTTGGCGAGCCGCGTTCCTTTTTTTACGTGCACTGTTTGATTGTACCCAAGATATTGATCTGAAGGAATGGAAACAAGGCTCATAATACGTGCCTGTAGGCTCAAAGCCGGTTTCAAAACCGAAATATATTGTTTTTCTTCCTCACTTAATTTGGAAAGATCATAGATATGCTCTCCGTACATAATAAGTCCCGGACGCACCCAGGTAGTAGGGTATTTTTCTGCCCAACGCAATATCGCATGGCTGGCAAACAGGCTGGTAGCCACTTTACGCTGTAATATTTTATTGGCCATTTTTATACGTGAAAAAAAGATATCTATCTGCCTTCGGGAGATATCAGTATCAGCATGTGCATTGGTCATATGTGCATATACTGCTTCTACTGATAAATTTTTACAGGAAGCTGCTTTTTTTACAAAAGCTTCAAACATTTTATCTTCTCTGTAACCGGAACGGTTAAACCCTATATTGGTCAAAAGCCAGACAGGTATGGGGCCTTCTGTTTTAGCCATTTGATCGTATGCAAGTAATTGTTCTGTGTCACAAATACCCGGTGTAAGATGGTATTGCAGGCTCAAATCCAGACAGTCTCTGATACCGCCTTCAAAAACGAGTATTTTTTTCTGCACTCCCAATTTGCGTAATTCAATAGCTTCGGCCAGATTATCTACGGCATAGGCCCTCGCATATGGGGCTACCAGGGGGAGTATGTTCTTGATACCAATACCATAAGCATTGCCCTTTAGTACGGCCATAATATGGGCTGGTTTGCTGTTGTTCTTTATCTGTTCCAGATTATGTATAACGGCGTTCCGATCAAGTAATAACCGGGCTTTGCTATGGTTTACCCTGTCAATATCTTTTTGGAAATGATTTATGGTGCTGGAAATCATTTTATTTATATTGGGTAGGTGACTTTCTGATTTTGCCAGTTAACAAACTGAACTGTTTGCAATGGTTCTTCCAAAGTTTCAAAAAGAGCGGAGTAGCCTTCTTTTTCGTAAATAATGGGTACTGTGTATTTTCCGCTATGATGTGGTAATACAAATTCAGGTACCGCCAGATTGGAAATATGCCTTTTCATTTGTTTTATCAAATTAATACCCGTGCTTATAGGTGTTTGAAATTGGGATGAACCGGGGGAGAAAGGCATGAAATGGTACAAATAGTGTGGTAGTATGCCGTTTTCATACAATTGCATACAAAAACGTTTGAACAGGGTAATATCATCATTAATTCCTTTTAACAATGGGATGTTGGCAAATAAAATGGCAGCTTCCTGAAGTAGGGCAGCTTTTTCAAAAAAAACAGGGCTTAATTCATTTGGGTGGGTTATATGAATACCAATATATTTTATCTGGTGTTTTTTTAATAAATTAATAAGTTCTTCATCAATGCGGTAAGGGTTGAATGTGAGGGAACGTGTATGTATTCGTATAACAATGTCACTGCGAACGCTGCGAATATCAGTAAATACTTTCTCCAGCATTTTATTGGAAAGCATTAAAGGTTCACCACCGCTAAGAATGATCTCCTGTATTTCTTTGTCCCGGTCAATAAAGTGTAATGTATCTTCCCAATGACGTGAACTGAATTGTTCTTTGTCTGATTTTTTTTCAAGGGTTCGCAGTGCTTCATAGCAAAACTGACAATAGCTATGACATACATTAGACAGGCGAATAATTACCCGGTTATCATATTTACGTTGTGCAATTGGGTTTACCATGTCGTTCTCCACTTCCCAGTTTTCTGTGGTACTGTTATAAGCAAACTCCTGTTCTTCGTGTACCCTGGGAATAACCTGTTGCCATAAAGGGTCTTGTTCAAAATCTTCACCAACCTGAAAAAGAGATGCGTAATAGGGGGTTATGCCTAATTTAAGGGTACGGTTAGCTTTGGTAATGGTATTAATCGTAGCTTCTGAAAGAAACGGGAAAGCATTTAACAGTTTTTGAACGTTGTTAATACTGTTGCGTTGTTGCCATTTCCAGTCGGTAAAGTTTGGAGAATCCAGCAGTTCCCGGAAGTCTTTTGAGCATTGTGGTTTTTGATAGGTTTCATTTTCCATGGTAGTGTGTTTAGTTGACAATGTTTTTTATTTTCTTTTGGTGAAGGACTTGCAGGGCTGTAAGTATGGCTCTGGATTTTAATTCATGTAGTGATGCAGCCGAGTAAAAGGCACTGTGTCCGGTAAGCAATACCCTATGATTATTTTGTAGAGATATAGGTATATGTGGCTCCTTTTCCAGTACATCAAGCCCTAAATGAATAAGGGGATGTTGTAATAATTTGGTTAAAGCAGCTTCTTCTATTACCTCTCCCCGGCAGGTATTTATTATTAAGGCATCTTCTTTGATGAGATGGCAGTTAGTGCTGTTTAACAAATATTTGGTTTCGCTGTTCAGGGGTACGTGAAAAGTGAGTATATCTGATTGTTTGAGAAGAGTTTCCAGATCAGGACTTTCCTGGATTCCCAATGATTTATGGAGCCCGCTTTTTTCATAAGGGTCATAAAACCAAACACAAATACCGAATGCCTTAAGGCGCAGGGCGACTGCTTTTCCTATACGTCCGAGCCCTATAATACCTGCTTTTAAACCCCTTAAACGCCTGGTATCCATGCCAATGGTTTTCCAGTTCCATATACCATCACCGGCTGCCCGGTTGGTATTGAAAAGTCTGCGGTTATTAGCAAGAATGAGTGCCAGTGTATGGTCTGCAACTTCTTCGGTACCGTAATCGGGAATAGTAATAACCGGGATATTTTTCTTTCGAGCTGCTTCTATATCAATGTTATCAAACCCTACTGCGGGACGTATGATAGCACGGCAATTTTTTAAACGCTCTATCATACTTGTGGGCAAGGGCACAGAATACCACCAGATAAGAATATCTGCTTTGGTTACCTTTTTGTCATCCAGTAAAGGTTCAAAACCGGAAGTTTGTATTAAAGAAAGTGTGGCCTCATCCTGAAGAATGGATCTTTCCAAACTCAGTTTTTGATCTACATAACGATTGTTATGCCCATCTACAATAACGATATTCGGTTTCATAGATGGTTTTTAAATAGTTTTTTAAGGGTTTCTGTCATATCAAGCGCTTCCCATGAAAAGAAATGGATATCCCGGAGATCTTTCTCAGGATGTTCTCCGTTCCACTGATGCTGAGAACCGGTAAAAGCATTGCGACCCATATGACCGTAAGAAGCGGTAGCAAAGTACTTGGGCTCCTGAAGCTGTAATTTTTGTTCCATACCGGCCGGAGAAAAATCGAGTTCCTGTAAAAGAAGTTGGGCAATTTCCCCATCAGTTAGTTTTACATGTGATGTGCCGAAGGTGTGAACGTTAAGAGCTACCGGATTGCTTATGCCAATAGCGTAAGCAAGCTGCAGCAATACTTTGTCGGCAATACCTGCAGCAACCATATTTTTTGCTATATAGCGAGCCATATATGCCGCACTTCGATCTACTTTAGATGCGTCTTTACCAGACATTCCGCCACCACCGTGTGAACAGGCACCCCCATAGGTATCTACTATGATTTTTCGGTTCGTCAGTCCGGCATCACCATGAGGACCGCCAATAATAAACTTTCCGGTGGGGTTTACCAGGATACGGGTATTTTTATGCAACCATTTTTTAGGAATAACATACGGTAGAATATGTTTGCAAATATCCTGATAAATTGTTCTGACCATGGCCTGCTCACGTTCGGTTTCACTGAGCAGGGGAGTAGTATGCTCGTTAATAAAATGAGTGTGTTGAGTGGAAACGATAATGGTATCAACATATAAAGGATTATTTTGAGCATCGTACCGCAGGGTGACCTGACTCTTGGCATCAGGCCGCAGATAAGGCATTTTTTCAGGATGTTTCCGCCGTATTTCTTTTAATTTTAGAAGTATATCATTTGCCAGAACGTATGCCTGAGGCAGATATTGGGGTGTTTCACGTGTTGCAAAACCAAAAATAATGCCTTGATCACCAGCGCCTTGATCCACAGTCTTTTCCCGATCTACTCCGCGAACAATATCTTCAGACTGTGTATGCAAACGTATCTGCACCTCGCAATCTTGTGCAGAGAACAGGATGTCTGGATCGTTATAGCCTATATGGTGAAGCACGTTACGCACGATCTTTTCAATATTTACTACGGCTTTACTTCTGTATTCGCCTCCTACCAGAACAAAGTTGGTAGTGACAAAAACTTCACAGCAGATCCTGGTTTTTGGATCTTGCGCTAACATGCTGTCGAGAATCGCATCTGCAATCTGATCGGCTACTTTATCAGGATGTCCTTCGGAAACAGATTCCGAAGTAATAAGATAGGTGTTGTTCATTTTTTAGTTTTTCATATAAAGCTTATACTACTTTAGCAGGAATATACTCTTACTTAGGTTGTTACAAAAAAGGTTTTAGTTTGCAAAGAGGCATTATCCCCTTTGGGAGAGAGAAGGATATGCTCCTTTTTTATCACAAAAATATCTTACGGTGGTATGGCATACGAGAACCTTGTAACTCCTTCTGGGGAGAAAGTACTCTAGCCGCGAAACCATTATTTTGATATTGTATAAAATTTTAATGTAGTTTATTGTGCTGTATGTCAATGCTTTTTTGATGCACGTACAGAACCTTCAACTAACGGGAGCTTTTTGTTAAATTATATTAAATGTAAGAATATTCTTTTTAATTGAGAAATAAAAGAGTGTTTTTACCTGTTTTAAGAAATGGTTTCTAAAAGCACAGATTACCTTTTTTAAAAGGGTTGCCGTTTTAAAACAGATATGTTGGAAGAAAATAAAGTATATCTAAACTGAGTTGAGGTGTTTAAAAGCTGGTTTACTGTGATGCAGTGACGTGTATTCACTTAGCTTTTTAATTTACCAGATTTGTTTTTCCCGGTGAAGTACGCGATGGAAATAAAAATAAGAAGTAAAATGCTATTTTTTTCATAGAAAAGAAATAATGAATAGCAGGCAGGATGTTTTTATATACCCTGCCTGTTTTTTGTGAAAGGCTGTATTATTATGGCGGGAGAGATCATGCTCCCTCCCAAAGCAGTCAATACAATAATAATTGTGCTTATACCCCGTAACTGCTAACGTGTTTTTTGCTGTGGAGGCCTTCTGGTTTAAGTGTATTTACAGATGTTACAAGAATAATTCTTAAGTTATACTCCAGAATCTTAATATTTATAAAAAGGTATCAGTTTTGCTCTTTTATGTATTGGCTTTAGTAGCTTTTTTACCAGTTAACATATATGTCCCGATCCATAAAAACCAAATAATCTGTGTTAACCCAAACAGGGCACCGAGTTCCTGCAAACCGGGAACAAGTGTTAACATTCCGGTACCACCTACCAGAACTCCTAAATAATTTAGCGTTTTTGGAAAAACTTTTTCTTTCAGTCCGTAAACACTGATGAGAAATACCCAGAGTCCTCCCACTACTTCCACACCACCCCCCAGTCCGTTTTGGATAGTACTGAGTATTTTCCAGGATACTACCGCAGTAGCAGGGTTTTCTGCGTACAGGTCATTAAGGGTCTCTAGACCGATGTTGGCAATCATACCACTTGAGATTACTAATCCGGACCAGATAAACCCCAGAACAGGAATGGTTTTAAGCCCTATGGCTTTTTTATTTTGAAAGTTTTCCTGAAGTGCAATGGTTAAAAGAATTAATACTAATCCGAATAGTACATAGATCAGGATATTCCATATTTGAAACATACTTTTCTTTTCAAGAACAAATCTGAGTTTTTCTGTATCTGAAAGCAGTGTATCTGCTGAAGGTGCCAGGAACAGGAAGAGGAAAATAAAACCAATCAGGTAAATGATGGCTTCTGTAATTGCAGCAATTCCTCCGATTTTCTGATAGTTCATGTGGTGCAGTTTGTCGTTTTTGTAAAGACGATTGTAACGAGAGTTTGTTACGTAATCAGGGTTGCTTTATTGGTTTTGAACATCACATCCGGAGACGGACTCAAGTATGTTCTCCCATCTTTTTTGATTTTGAAATTGACGTATATGCTCAATAACGGCTTCTTTAGTGCCATCTTCAATTCCCCACCAGTCTTTTATATCTGAATCATGAAGGGCATACCTCCGGTTTAATTCTGTAATAAAAGTATCGGTATACATTTCTATAAGAATATCGCCTTCGGGTTCTTCATCCAGAGGCCCGAAGAAAATGTAACCGTCATAATTATCCTCATAATTTCCCGATCCGTTGTCGTATAATGCATCGAAGGGTTCTTTACCAAAAGGGCTGTTTTTAAGTTCAAAAGCCAACGGGACATTACCTGCCCGGCAAAAAGCATAATCAAAGACACCGTGTCGAACTCTTTCGGGAATGTCTATGCGATTGTGCATTTGCGGGCTATGAGTGAAAATAAAATACAGATCACGTTGCGGAAATTTTTGTGTAAGAATTGCCCCGGCGGTTCCCTGCAATTTGGCAATATGCTGTGTGCCTACGGTAAAAAAAGAGTTTCTTGTATCCTGATGCTCTTTCAGGTGCTTTTCAATAACTGCGGCCATATGCTTATCCCTGTCTAATGTATGACTCGCTTCCACCGCTTCTAAGGTTTGATAAGCACTAGGGGTACGAGGGGTATCTACCAGTATAATTTTTACTTTTTCTTTTACGGGAAGGACTTTATTTACCTTCCAAAGGTCTACTATAAAATCAAACACTCCTTTTTCATCCCAGCCATCAAATTTATACTCACGAAATACATTCAGCAATAATTCTTTATCGAGAGTATCTTTTTCCATAAAGCGATCCAGATTTTCCTGCATATTGGCCCCTAATTCTATAAAAACCTTACCTGTAGTTTGGGCAAATCTTTTATCCTTTATTACCTCGCGGCATATATTCCAGGACCATTTTCTAAAGTGAATGTCTCCGTACAGTACCAGTTTATGTGTTTCGAGCTTTTTGAGGATGAAATCTTTGGGAGGTACTGCATTCTTTTGCAGATAAGTAACCAGAGAAAGAGTGTCCTGCGGAACCTTTTTTATTCGGTTTAGATGCCGTAGCTGCTTTAACCTGAGAGGCGCATTGTTTTTAAAATATTTCCGGGCCTGAGGTAAGGTGTTAAAAAGTTCCTGTTTTTTACTGTAATTAACCCAGTGATGATTTTCTCTTGCCAGCCAGCGTCCCATAATACCGGATGCCTCAGTTTTTGTTATCATCAGTGAGACAGAATCTTTATATACCATCACTTCTTCAATGATAGTATGCAAAAGAGCATTTTTATCTATTTGTGCCACAGGGCTATCAGGTGCGGTAACCGGCGGAAAATGATTTTTTAATCCCGAAAAACTGTTAGGACGCAGCATAGCTGTTTTTCCATTTATGAGGAGGTATGCATAGGAAATACCTGCTTTTAGCGGTGTTTGCAAATTGAGGGTGTCTGGAAAATCTTTTATTTTCCGGGCAACCGTATTAGTGGTAAAGTCTTCCGGAGGGGCAGAAGTGAGACACGAAACTAATGAACCAAAACAGAGAAGAATAAGGAATTGTTTTTTCATTTTGAATAGTATGCACCATTTAAAACAGCAAAGCAGACGTATGGTATACCTTCCTTTTTTTAAACTTTTTAGTGCCCGTTTTCGTTAAATATAAGGAATATTTTATAGCATAAAGGATACTTTAAATTCACTTATAAATAAGAGCGTGCCTTCTGCTTTAAACCAAATATGTTATTTGCCTGATCATACCCCTGTAGCAAACACTGTCTTCAATGTGCTGCTAAAAACGTTAGTATTGCCTGGTTACACGCTTCAGGCTGGTCCAAAAATGATTCGTGTCCGCAATTGGGTAAAACTGTTAAGGTTGCCTTAGGAATAAGGTGTTGGGCCTCTTCCAGTTCTTCGGGTACGGCAATATCATCAAACCTTCCTGTTAGTAACAGTACAGGATGTTGTATATGAGCAATATTTTTAAAGCGGTCCAGGTTTCGATCGGCCTCCCAAAGTTTATCGGCTACCCGTTGGTTGTCTTTGTTATTAAAATATGAAACAGGGTTGTAGGGACGGGAGAACAGCACCTTAACTACCATACCTATAGAGATCTTTCTTTTAGTTGGGGTATAGGCGCGATCTACATAGGCGTTCCATTGTCGGGAAGTTTCTGCATTGTGAATAGAGTCGGTTTGCGTAATCCAGTCCCATGCCTGTTGCCAATAGGCCGTATCTTTTTCTTTGACAATAAACTCTTTTGCCAGATTTTTGAGGTACAGAGGGCGGTAGTAGGTATAGCGCATCCGGGAAAAGTCGGTAGTAACAGGTGCGTTTAAAACCATTCCCGCTTTGATAAACCGGGTTTTTTCAGGAAAGGCAGCCAGACAATCGAGTACTTCCTGCCCTCCGGCACTATGGCCCAGCAAATAAATATCCGCCTTATATTTTTCTTTAAGTGCTCTGGCTATGGAAATAATGTCTATGCTTACCTGTGTTGGATTAACAGATGTTGTATCTATTTTTTTAACAGATCGGTTAAGGCCGCGCTGATCAAAATAGGCTATGGCTACTTCGGTTTCAAGGGTGTTTTTCCATTTGGGATAATCTGACCGGCCAAAATCGATACCGTTATGGGCAGGTCCTCCCTGTACGAATAGTATAATTTTATGAGTGCTGAGGTTTCCCCGAATAAAGACCGGTAAATTTTTGGTTTCCGGTTCTACATAAAAAAAATCTTTTACTGTTTGTGCCTTTACGCTTATAAAGGCGAACACCATACTTAGGCAAACTAATTGTTTTGAATACTTCATTTTTTAAGGTTTTGACATGAAAGTGCAAAACAATACATACGAAAGATCAAAGCGAAGGTTTCTGTTAAGTAAAAAGGTGAATGGGCTTTAATATCACAGTGACTGGGTTATCCATTTTTTAAATACGGGGGCATTATATTTAGATACTATAAGGTTTTTGTGAAAGTTCATGCCGTATTGTAATTGTATCTCCAGTTTTTGATAATCTAATTTTTTAAACGCTGCAATTGCTTTTCGGGCCACAATTACCTGCCTGTTCAACCTAAAGAACTGGTGTGGGTTCAACGTATCTGTTAAGGCGGCCAGAGTATAACTGGTATGAAAACTTTCTCCGTTGTGTAACCGCGCCCATACCAGTCCCTGATCTGTATAAAAAAGAGCTACTTCAATAATACTAACCAGCCGGGTTTCATTGCCAGTTTGTAAACGTATTTCTTTGAGATATTTACTAACGGTTTCAGGCTCTGCAATATCTTGAGCAACGGGTTTGTAGAAATACTTTTGGTAGAAATACGTGCTGCCAATAATGAGCATGGCCCCGATAATTGGGAGGTCGTAATCGTATAATGTGGTTTCTTCACGTAATGAAGAAACGTTATAATACAATTTGTAAAACAGAATATCGGTAACCAGCACATACCCAAAAACAACAGCAGAAACAATGAGCAAAAGAATAAGCCATTGAAAATACTTTTTTAGGGTGTACCTTCGGAATGCTTTTAATAACAGATAATTGAATAAAAGGTAGCCGGTAATCAGAGTAAACCAGAGGTGCAGGAAGTTAACCACTTTATCGGTATTCCATTCTGAAAAATAGAAGAAATAAGGATCAATAAGCCCATAAAGAAATACGGAGATCAACAGGGTTACCAAAAGTACAGATAACACTTTTTTGCTCATGAAAACTGAAATTGTATATTAATAGTGGGAACTGTTTGATACCCATTGGCCGACTAATTTACTAAATAAACACGATCAGTTAGCAGAAGGTTTATGTTTGGCCATTTGAAATAAGGTTTTATTCCGTACAACTTTTTACACCCTGACTCTTATTTTAAAAACTTTGGATAAATTGAACACAAATATCAAATAATCAGGTTTTTTTGTATTTCTTCACGTGATTTTTACGGGTATTATGTGATTTACTTGTAAGTAAAATTACCTATTTAAAAAATAAGTATTTTCTCTCTTTTTATTGTTGTGATGATATAGGAGATTTGTAAAGTGAACTAACTAAGAATATTCGATTGAGTAGCTGCTATCATTTTTTGTTCACAAAGGTGGAATCTGAAAAGCCTCAATAAGAAATAGAGTAAGAACAATTAAAAAACAATTAACTATGAGTTCAGTAAGTGAAGATATCCAACAAATGCAGGCACAAATTGAAAAATATGGTTCTGTAACCCAATTTGGTGTAAGAGTGCAGGTAATTGAAGGTCCTGGCGCGCAGGAAGGCAATACCGGTTCTATAACCGTTGCTTCCGGAGGTAGAGTCGAAGGTAATGGAATTACATACAATGCAGGATGGGAAATTGGTAATTGGGGAGACACTATGACTTTTACCAAAAGATAAGGGATCCTCATTTTTAATAATGCGTAATCGATATACGTTAATGTATTACGGTTTTGCAAAAATAATGTGATCGTTTTTTGACGATCACATTATTTGTTTTGAAGGGAATCTATTTCTGTCTAGATATTGAGTATTCTTACTAAATTATGACTAAAAAGCGATAAAAGAATAGTCGCTATTTGTTTTCAATTACCAGTTTTTTGATGAGAGATATCTGCCCGAGGTGGTAGTAGCTATGTTCAATTACGCCTTCAATATTACGCAGGTAGGTACCGTATTTCTTACCTGTAAACATTTCGTCCAACATGTGATCTGGCATGTTTTTGGTATGATGTACAAACTCTTTTGCATTGGTGACAAACTCATTTGTCAGGCGTTCCCAGTCTGCTTCCGATTGAATAGGAGGTAGGTTAAAACTATATTGATCCCTGATCTTCAATTCTCCTCCGTTAAACACAGTCAGAATACCTGCTAAGTAGTAATTAAGGTGATATATGAGAGCCGCGATCGAGTTTAGATCTTCTGGTTTTTGTGTGGCCTGCTGCCACGTTACACCTTCTATTTGCTGTCTGCAATTAGTGTTTGCGATCCAATAGCCATCCAGTAAAACCTCCTGTAATCTGTTGGCGAGTAATACACTTCTTGTCATGTAATTTAGGTTTACTAATTCGTAAGAGCTCTGGTAAAACTTATATAAATCCCAATAAATCTTGATTTTAAGTCTCTTTTAGTCAAAAATATTATTTCTTATAATCAATCGGGGCCATTTTATCTGTTAAAAATTGTATTTTAAGAATTTTAGCTCATAGTTACGGTATCCCTTTTTGTATTTTTGTAAGCATTTATTCAGATCGATTAATAAAAGATTATGGAGTTCTACAAAAAAATAAAGTGGATTTTAGGTATTTTAATGGTTTTTGTTTTGATCGTTACTACCAATTTGATAGACCGTAACAATTTTGTAAGAGTCAGAGATTCGGTAGTTACCATTTATGAAGACAGGCTGGTAGCGAAAGATCTGATTTTTGACATAGCAAAATCGGTTCATAAAAAGGAAAAAGCAGCTATTAAGTCAGACTCTCTTTTCTTTTTAAAAGAGAATGTTTTGATTAACGAAGACTTACAGGAGTTTCTATCTCGTTATCAACAAACCAGGCTTACCGATGAAGAAGGCAAGATCTTTGATGATCTGAAAGGCAACCTGGCACTGTTAGAAAAAGCCGAAATCGCTTTTGTTCGATCTGAATTTGTTCAAAAAAAGCCTTTGATGGATCAAATTTTCCATGTGCAAAACAACCTTGACGATCTGTCTGAAATTCAACTGGATGAAGGCAAAAAGCAAATGTCAATTAGTAAAAGAGCGATTGATACGGTTGAATTATTCACACAAATTGAAATATATTTATTAATCTTCCTTGCTATTGTTATCCAGATCATAGTAATGTATTCGCCCAAAGAAAAAAAGGAAAACTAAACGGGAGTAAGGTTCTGTTAACAAGGTTGTTGGGTGATAGAGCCCGACTAAATTTTTTGTCGGCTATTTTTAACTCCTGAAAGATAAGAGTAATGATTCTGTACACTTTTTCATTATATAACTACTTTTCCAAAGACGGTGGTTGATACTAAAAAGACAAACTCAATTAAGATAAAACCATACAATATATCATTCGTGCATTCACAAAAAATGAATTGCACAGGCATACATCTTAAAGGTATTGTGATCTTAATTCTTTAAAGGCAGTAAAACAAAGCAAAAGTATTGCATTTCCGTACAATATTACAAATTTGTCGTGCACCTGTTATTTAATTTTGATAAAAAATGTATCATGAGAAAAGTAACATGGAAAGGGGTATATCCTGCTGTCACTACAAAATTCACAGCTAATGGAGATCTGAATATAGAAATGTTTTTAAAAAACATAGAACAGCAGGTAGCTGCGGGTATTGATGGTGTGGTTATAGGCGGGTCTTTGGGCGAAAGCAGTACCCTTACCCAAGAAGAACGACTTGAACTGGCCGAAGCCGCTTTAGACAGAGTAGGAGACAAAGTAGATATTATTCTCAACATAGCAGAAGGCGCTACCCGTACAGCTATAGAATTAGTAGCGAAGGCCGAGGCTATAGGAGTACACGGGTTTATGGTATTGCCCCCTATGATGTATAAACCCACTGACGGGGAAGTGGCTGATTATTTTAAAGATATAGCTACCAGTACAAAATTGCCAATTATGCTTTACAACAACCCTATAGACTATCAAATTGAAATAACCCTTGAGATCTTTGATGGGTTAGCAGAGCTTGAAAACCTTCAGGCAGTGAAGGAGAGCACCTGTGATGTTTCAAATGTTACCCGCATAAAACGCCTTCACCTCTTTCTATTGCGACTCATTGAACCTTAGGCCTACGGTTCATTATGGGTTCAATGCCATTTTTTGTGTAGCCTGAATCTATACCATAGTATTAGGGTATATTTATAGGGTATGTCCTACGGAAACTTTGAAAACCTCAGGTGTTTTACCTACTTCCCAAAAGTAAAGTAATGAGGTGCCTGTGCAAATTAAAGTCCGAAGTGATTTATAGGGCCGTTCCCTTTGCCTAAAACCTTGTTCTTTCCCAGCTTTATGGCACGATTTACATATTCACAGGCATTTTTTACTGCGGTTTCCAGATCATACCCTAAACTCAGGAAAGCAGCAATGCCCGATGATAGACTGCAACCGGTTCCATGTGTATTCTTAGTATCAATCCACGGGTTTGTATAGGGAATAGCTTTATCCTTTTCATAAAGGTACAGCATATCGGTCTTAACATTTGCCGCATCGTTAAGGTGTCCTCCTTTTAACAAAACAGAAGTGCGGTACATTTTCCCGATAGTACTGGCTGCATTTTCCAGATCTCCTGAGGCAATACTATAACCCAACATAAGGCTGGCTTCGGGAATGTTAGGGGTTATTAAGGTGGCTTGAGGGAGAAAGCTGTTTAAACAACTTATGGCATCATCTGTAATAAGAGTATCGCCCGATGTAGCCACCATAACCGGATCTATGACAATATTTTTGGAGTTAAACAAACCCAGCTTTTTACGAACGCTTTCAATAACCTCGCAGGAGTGTAGCATTCCTATTTTAATGGCACCAAAATCAATATCACTTAAAACGGCATCCAGTTGTTTTTCAATATGGGCCACAGGTATGGGGTGAATATCAAACACTCCCAGGGTGTTTTGAGCAGTAGTGGCAGTAATTACAGAAGCGGCATAGGCACCACAGGCGCTAATACTTTTAATATCTGCCTGAATACCTGCACAGCCACCGGAATCGCTTCCGGCAATAGTAAGTACACTTTTGTAGGGCGTTTTTATACTCTCCATGGTTCCTGTTTATAGGCGCTGTCCCAAAACATCCATTCCAATTTTGACGCTTTTTCAAATGCTAATTCCATTTTTTGCAATTGTATAGGCGAGGCGTTTTGTGCATGTTTGTTAGTAATCTCAATGGCATTTTTCACAGAAGCAGCAAAGGCTTCACCTCCATAGGTGTGTATCCACTCCTGATAGGGGTTATCTTTTTTGCCGGTTTGGTTGGCCAGAATATAGTTCCCTACTTCATGATATATGGTAAAGCATGGCAATACGGCAGCTAATCCCTCCTCCAAAGAATGGTTGTGTACAATGCGTGTTAAATAACTGGTGTATAATTCGCAGGTAGGAGAAGGTTCATTAGTGAACGGCACGCCCTTTAGGAACAACTGATGCAATGCACTTTCTACTGCGATGATTCCGGTTGCAGAATCAAGGAAAAATTGTGCATCTTCACTATTTGTACATTTCGTACCGGTGAGGGCCAGGATTTTTTTATACTCAGCGAGGTACAAAGCATCCTGATTAATGTAAAACTCAAATACATCTTTTGAAAGAGACCCATTCATTAGCTCAATAATAAACGGGTGCTTTTTGATGGCTTCAATTATAAAATCGGTTTTTGCCCTTACTTCTTCAAACCAGTTTGACATACCATTTCTTTTAGTTGTTTTGTTTCTTTTTCCGGATTTTCAGCCCTGGAGATGGCTGATACTACTGCGATGCCATCAGCCCCGTTACCGGTGAGGAGCATCACATTGTTTTTATGGATACCACCAATACAAACAACAGGTCCTGAAAACAGGGGCCTGATTGCTTTAAGACCTTCTACACCCAAAGGCGGGTCCAGGCCGGATATTTTGGTAAATGTGCTGAAAACAGGAGAAACCCCAATATAGTCTGATCCCAGAGTGTGGGCTTCAACGGCTTGTTGCGTATTACTTACAGACAGCCCGATAATTTTATCAGGGCCCAATAATTTCCGGGCTACGGTATAAGGAATATCTTTTTGGCCAATATGTACCCCATCTGCATTTATTGATAATGCAATATCTATTCGGTCATTGATAAGTAATGGAACATTGTATGCCCTGCAAAGCATTTTGGTTTTTAGGGCACGCTGGTAAAAGAAAAGGGTACTACTTCGTTTTTCTCTTAATTGAATAACAGTAGCTCCGCCTTTAAGAGAAGCTTCTAAAACTTTGAAAAATGTTTTATGATCTCTTATGCGGTCATCTGTCACGAACATTAAAGAGTAGTCAATTTTACTCATTTATCCTGGCTTTCTCCATAATAATTTTCTCTGATAACTGATACAAACTATCTAAAAAGTGCATTTGGAAACTCCCGGGCCCCTGAGATAGATCTTCTGTCATATCGCCGGCTACTCCCATGATGGTCATTGCCGCTGTGGCTGCTCTATGCATGTTAGTCTCAACGGCAATACAGGCACCTACCATAGCTGTGGCAGTACAACCCATTCCGGTAACTTTAGCCATTAGAGGACTTCCGTTGGAAACCACGTTACAGTCGTCGCCGGTAATAATATAGTCAGTTGCACCGCTAATTATGATCGTATTGTTTAACATTTTTGATAATCTTATGGCTTCTTCAACAGCATCTTCTGTATGTATAGTGCTGTCAACGCCTTTGGTATCATTGGTCAATCTGGCCAGTGCCACAATTTCGGAAGCGTTGCCTCGAATTACATCAGGTATGGCTGTTTTAATGATTTTTTGTGCGGTTTCGGTTCGATACTTCGAGGCGCCCACACCTACGGGATCAAATACGAAGGGGGTATTGGTAGCTTTGGCAGTTTTAGCAGCCAGTTGCATACTGTTAACCCAGGGGGCACTTAAAGTTCCCATATTGATCACCAGAGAAGATGAGATGGAAACAATATCCTCAACTTCTTCTACAGCATGTGCCATTACCGGAGAAGCACCCACTGCCAATAAAGCGTTAGCAGTATTGTTCATTACCACATAATTAGTGATATTATGGACTAATGGATTTCTACTTCTGATTTGATTTACTATTTGTTCTATGTTTTTCATTTTTCATAACGTATTACTACTATTTGCCAAATGTACTCCGGCAATTTTTAGGGAAATATAATAAAATGCAGGTAACTATAATGCAGGATTTAATGTTTATGTTTTTTGTACCCTTAAATGCCGCAATTTTGGGTAATAGCAAAAGAAAAAGGTATTTGCTTGAGGGTGATGTGTTTAAGGTTTTTGTTGTCTGGGTTGATTTACCTGATACACATTTTTTACACTTTATACAGAGGTTTCTTTCTTCAGTTTTACTTCAGGTAGTTTACCAGGCGTTCTATAGTTGTATTTGTGTGTTAGTAGAGTACCTTTAAATAGATACAGTTGGTTGTACAACAACTCAAAATATACCTTGTACAAGTTCTAAAACCAGATTAAAAAAAGCCAAACACTTTTGTGTTTGGCCTGTTGTAGCGGGAACTGGACTCGAACCAGTGACCTTCGGGTTATGAGTTGTATTATGCTTTTGATGAAATATTTAAAGTATGGATTATCATTACTTTGAAGCTCTAAAATAATCGGGTTAACAATGAATTTAGATACTTTTTAGGACTCCCTATTATTTCCAAAATGTAAGGGCGTAAGTAGAAAAATACATATAAACTCAATTTTTGCACCTTAAAACCACCTATTAGTTTTGCCTCTTCTCTTAAGTAGATTTAGTAAAATATTATCAATGTTGTTGTCTTATATAAAATGTTATGCAAAAATTAAATCTTATTTTTGCATAACATTTTTGTTATGTTTAATTTTGAGAAAGTGCTATTACGTGAGATTACATATTAATGAAATAAGTACTATTGTGGAATCATTGGAAAAAACTAATACAATTAACCATAATTCAGATAATTTTAATAGGTATTTAGACTCTTATAAAGGTGAGGTACAAAATAAAAGATCTGAAGGTTATTATCATGTAGATGTTGTTGCGGAGGCTTATAAACAGGGGTTTTCTGACGGCAAATTGTCAGGAAAGAAAGATTTTCTAGATGACATCATTTCTGATGAAATTGAATTGTTTACTCAAAAAGCAAATCAAATTTATATTTTATCAAAAAATATAGTTTCGATATTACAGAAAAATAATTTCAATGCAAACAGCTTGCATATAAATTTATCATTTAATAGACCCAGGGTTATAATATCTCTTCCCAATAAGTTTTTGAATGATGATAATTGTGTTGATTTAGCATATCTACAAATTAATGAAAATCGTAAAATTTTCTACAAACTTTTTAAAGAGAATTTGGATATTGGTCTTGTCGCAAGCGATCATTTAGATGAAAATATCTTGCAAGAGGACGGGTTTGGATATCAGGAGAATTATACTTAAAAATTATATTTGAGAAAGAAAGAACACGCCTTACGAAATCAAAAGCTTTCTGGTGAATTATATACTACCCAGATTTATTTTGATTGGGTAATTACTACAGCATTTTATGCAGCAATACATTTTGTAGAGCATAAATTACTTCCTTGTGAAATAAACTCTATCCAATGTAAAAACATTAATGAGGTAAAGTCAGCTTATGGAATTCCTGGGAGGCATTCTTCAAGAGAACGACTAGTTTTTGATAAACTACCTTTAGATGTGGCCGTTAAATATAAGTGGTTGGACGACAAATCTCGATATTCCAGATATGTAACCTACAAAGTAACCAAAACAGAGGCGGATAAGGCACTTTCTTATTTGCAATATATTCAAAATTCATGTTGCCCTAAAACAGAAAAGAAAACAAAGGCAAAAAAGTAATGCAATACTTCAATTAGGAATTGATCATGTTTAGGAACACCTTTTTTATTTTTTAAAGACTCATCTCTATTCTTTTTCAGATAGCTAATAAGATTTTGGTTTAAAGCATTGCTATTTGAGCTGACAACTCCATAATAATAACGACATTATTTTTGGGTACGAATCCGGGTACGTTTTTAGTGTTTATTTCGATTTTAATCCCCATAGACAGCCGTGTTAAAACCGAAAAACCCCTGTAAGTACAGAGGTTTTGCCTTTTGTAGCGGGAACTGGACTCGAACCAGTGACCTTCGGGTTATGAGCCCGACGAGCTACCTGCTGCTCTATCCCGCGATGTGGACTGCAAATATACAACGATTTTTAAATTTGCCAAGCCTTTTTTATGATAAATACGGCAATTGCTCCGGTAACAACGTAATTAATTGTAATACAATAACTTATTAAAATTGTTTTGCAAAAAAACCTCCAAACCTCGCAAAATCATTACATTTAAAACCAAATACACAATTTTGAATAGTATCAACCAACTTTTATCAGAACTTATTCCGTATGCAGAATGGCTCATGCTTATTTTTGTAATTGGTGGCGGATTATGGCTGGTCCTATACTCAAAAGGCTTGCCGTACCGGTATTTTGTACATGCCATAAAAGTAGTATCCGGTAAATATAGCAAAGGAGATGCTCCGGGTGAGATCAGTCATTTACAGGCCTTGTCTTCTGCAGTAGCAGCCACCGTAGGGCTCGGGAACATTTCAGGCGTTGCCATTGCCATTTATCACGGCGGGCCCGGTGTAGTATTCTGGATGTGGCTCACCGCGATCATAGGGATGTGTATTAAGTTCTATTCCTGTAGTCTGGCCGTTATGTTTCGTAAAAAATTACCGGACGGGCAGGTGTTGGGAGGCCCTATGTATTATATAACGCTGGGGCTGGGCCCTAAATTTAAACCCATGGCCGTTTTTTTCTGCCTTGCCGGACTTTTTGGGGTTTTACCGGTATTTACGGTAAATCAGTTTACGCAAACTTTGATCAGGGTAGTAAACCCTGCGGAAACGATCCTGCCTTTAAGCGATTTTAACTGGAAATTCATTATTGGTATCACATTGGTGATCCTTACGTCTCTTGTGATTTTTGGCGGACTTAAGAAAATAGCGAAAGTAGCGACATCTATAGTTCCGTTCATGGTTTTGTTATACTTTATAAGTGTGCTTATTATGATGAGCCTTAACAGCAGTAGTATTCTCCCTTCTTTACAATTGATCCTGAATGAGGCTTTTAATTTTAATACCGCCGTACAGGGTGGTTTCTGGGGATTGGTCATTCTCGGAGTTCGCCGGGCCGTTTTCTCTAATGAGTCTGGAGTGGGAACTGCTCCCATGTTTCACGGGCAGTCCCGAACCCATGAACCCGTACGAGAAGGCCTCGTGGCAATGTTGGGCCCTTTTATTGATACCATTGTGGTATGTACCCTTACCGCACTCGTTATTATCATTAGCGGCGTATATACTAATGCTGACAATAACGGTATCCTGATGACACTGGCAGCCTTTGAAAAATTACTTTTTGGTTATGGAGCCGAAATATTAATGATACTGGTTTCTGCTTTTGCATTAAGCACCCTTTTTACGTATTCCTATTACGGGGTAAAATGCCTTACCTTTATTACCAATGCCCGTGTAGGGAAGTGGTATAATGCTGTTTATATTCTTAGTATTACCTTTGCAGCCGTGGCTACGGTAGATATGGTAACCAATCTCATCGATCTGTCATTCGCTTTTATGTGTCTGCCCAATATGATAGCAGTGATCTGGCTGGCACCTCATATTAATCGTGCAGCGACCACATATTTTAAAAAAATGAAACATGAAAAAGCATAAAGCTGGGTTTGTCAACATTATTGGGAATCCCAATGTAGGGAAATCGACCCTAATGAATGCAATGATGGGAGAAAAGCTCTCTATTATCACCTCCAAGGCGCAGACTACACGACACCGCATTCTGGGAATTCTTAACGGAGAAGATTTTCAGATCATCTTATCAGATACACCGGGTATTATCAAGCCCGCTTACCAGCTACAAGAAGCTATGATGGATTTTGTAAAATCTGCTCTTGAAGATGCAGATGTACTCCTGTACATGATAGAAATCGGAGAAAAGGAATTAAAAGATGAAACATTCTTTCAAAAGATCACGGCAACAGAAATTCCTGTACTCCTACTCATTAATAAAATAGATATTTCTTCTCAGGAAGAACTGGAATCACAGGTAGCCTGGTGGCAACAGAAAGTTCCCAATGCAGAGATCTGGCCGGTTTCGGCAATTACGGGTTTTAATGTGGTAGAAGTGTGCCAACGAATCGTAGAGCTTTTACCGGAAGCCCCGCCTTTTTATCCGAAGGATCAGCTTACGGATAAACCGGAGCGCTTTTTTGTAAACGAGGCCATACGGGAAAAAATACTTCTCAACTATAAAAAAGAGATCCCGTATTCGGTAGAAGTGATTACTGAAGAATTTAATGAAGACGAGACTATAATCCGTATTCGCTCTGTAATTATGACCGAGCGGGAAACCCAAAAAGGTATTATTATCGGACACAAAGGCGGCCCTTTAAAAAGAGTAGGAACACAGGCCCGAAAAGACCTGGAAGCCTTTTTTGGCAAGAAGGTTCACCTGGAACTGTATGTAAAAGTCAATAAAGACTGGCGTAGCAATTCACGACAGCTAAAACGTTTCGGGTATAACCAATAATAAATCAAAGAGTAGCCAGTGTAGCTTCCATAAACTGATGGAGGGCCCGCATCTGGTCTTTTCCCTGAGTCTTTCCAAAACGACCAAAAGCATACAGGGCAAACCACATGACCACCATACAGATCATAATGGCCATTTGCAGACCAAATGGCTCCCCGATAGACCAGTTGGAATACGCCCAGATACCAAAAATCACAAAAATCGTAGCTACCCCAAAATGGAGGAACATAAAAAATGTCCACAAAGTAGGGTTAGGGCCGAAAAGGCCATAGAGCCGGGAATGGTTTTCAGTGGTCTCATTGATCTCCAAATGAAGCTGAGGCGACCAGAAATTAATTTGTTCCTTATTGAATTTAATAAAAACATGATCATCTATCCTTTTTACAATAAAAGGGGAGGCAATAGCTGTTTGAAAAGCATGAAGGGCCTTCTCTTTAGGATAGTTCAATTCTCTTTGAAAACGGGGCCGTAAAACAATCTCGTTGGGAAGTGAGCTCATAAGTTTGACAAAATTCATAAAAAGATACATTTTTTTGATGAAAATGTAAATAATTACCGCTTTGTTTTTTTAGATAGTCTTATTTGAAGTGCTATGTTTTTTCTGCAATATTCTTTCACTGTTTCCTTTTTCATAACATTAGAGAGCTATTCCTAAAGGTATGTTTTGAATTCGTTAACCTTTTAATCACAATGTTCATTCATCTTTACACGATCAAAACAAAACTCTTATGAAAAAAACAGGTTTATTGTACAGTCTCTGTTTCTCTGCCATCTTTTTCTCCTGTTCAAATGATGATGATAACGGTGGGAAGAGTGACCCGAACCCGGATAATAGCGTAAACTTTCAATACCTTACTACCATTGAGGTAGGGGGCGAAGCTTCTGCCGAGATCGTAGCTTTCGATCCGCAAACCAATAAACTTTTCATTGTAAATAATGAAGACAATACTAACACAAAAGAGGTAACGGTATATAACATTAGCAATCTTTCATCTCCGGTAAAAGGAACATCTATAGATGTAAGTGGTGAAGGTGCGGCTAACAGTGTAGCGGTCTATAACGGACTCCTGGCTATTGCGGTAGAGGCAGACCCCAAGCAGGATCCCGGTAAAGTACTGGTGTACAATACAGATACCCAGACACTGGTAAATTCATACACCGTAGGTGCCCTGCCAGATATGGTTACTTTCACTCCCGATGGTACCCGGTTGCTTACCGCCAATGAAGGAGAGCCTAATGATGATTACAGCGTTGACCCCGAAGGCTCTGTTAGCGTTATAGAATTAGCTTCCGGTAACGTAACCACTTTGAGCTTTTCCTCTTTTAATGCTTCCGAAGCTGCACTGGAAGCCAATGGATTCCGGGTATTTGGCCCGGGTGCTACCCTCGCGCAGGATGTAGAGCCTGAATTTATTGCCGTTTCAGACGATTCCCGTTTTGCCTATGTGACCCTTCAGGAAAATAATGGAGTAGCCATTGTAGATCTTACCACCAATCAGATCAGCTCTATTTCACCTCTTGGGTTTAAAGAGTATTCTCAGGCAGGCAATGAAATAGATCCCAGTGATGAAGATGGTGAGAAACGATTACGGGCCGTACCCGTATTTGGGATGTATCAGCCCGATGCTATAACGTATGTAAATATAAACGGTACCGGTTATTTAATAACTGCCAATGAAGGCGATGCCCGTGATTACGATACCTTCTCTGAAGAAGAGCGTATCAAAGACCTGAGTCTGGATGCTACCGCTTTTCCAAATGCTGCTACCTTACAACTGGAAGAAAACCTGGGTCGTCTTCAAGTAACCAATGCACTGGGCGATACAGATAATGATAACTTTTTTGAAGAACTGTATTCTTATGGTGCGCGTTCTTTTAGTGTATGGAGCACAACAGGATCGCTTATTTATGACAGTGGTAGTGAGATCGCTACACGTACCTTATCCTTAACTCCGGACAGGTTTAATGATGATGACGGTCGTAGTGATGCCAAAGGGGCAGAACCCGAAGCAGTAACAGTGCTTAACCTTAAAGACGAACGGTATATACTCTTTGTGGGACTTGAGCGAAACGATCAGATACTGGTGTATGACATTACCAATCCTGTAGCACCTCAGTTTTTACAAATACTTTCCCGCAGTGAAGACGAAGCCCCCGAAGGTATCTTAGTAATACCGGCTGCCAATAGTCCGACGGGTAAAGATCTGCTGGTAGTTGCCAATGAAGATAGCGGTACAGTGTCTTTTTATGAAAATGAATAGTTAGTTCTATTTTATCCATATATCATCTTAATTAGAAAGGCGTGGTTTTTTACCACGTCTTTTTTATTTTGTAAATGTATTCTAAGAGAAATCAGAGTTTATTTTTTCCTAATAAACTAGAATAGTACCTTTGCGGCACTAAAAAATTCTGTATGAGTGCCATAGTAGCTATAGTGGGAAGGCCTAATGTTGGAAAGTCTACCTTGTTTAACCGTTTGATAAAACGCAGGGAGGCCATAGTAGATGCCGTAAGTGGGGTTACACGTGACCGGCACTATGGTAAAAGTGACTGGAACGGAAAAGAGTTTTCACTAATCGATACCGGCGGGTATGTAAAAGGGAGTGATGATATTTTTGAACAGGAGATCGATAAGCAGGTAGAACTCGCTATTGAAGAGGCAGATGTAATTATTTTTGTGGTAGATGTTGAGACCGGCCTAACCGGGATGGATGAAGATGTGGCGAGATTACTACGCCAATCAAATAAGCCGGTGTTCCTGGCCGTAAACAAAGTAGATGATGCTACAAGAAATGCTGATGCCGTAGAATTTTATGCTTTGGGGCTGGGTGAGTTTTTTACTATAAGTAGTAGTAACGGGAGTGGTACCGGTGAGTTGTTAGATGCTGTTGTCGAAAAATTACCTGAAACTCCCGAGGATGAGGACGATGAATTACCACGTTTTGCTGTAGTGGGAAGGCCCAATGCCGGGAAATCATCACTTATCAATGCCTTAATAGGTGAGGAGCGTTATATTGTTACCGATATTGCAGGTACGACCCGCGACAGCAATGATACCAGGTACAATCGTTTTGGTTTTGAGTTTAACCTGGTAGATACTGCCGGGATACGCAGGAAATCTAAAGTAAAAGAAGATCTGGAGTTTTACTCGGTAATGCGTTCGGTACGTGCTATTGAGCACAGTGACGTGTGCCTTCTGGTAGTAGATGCTACCCGGGGGTTTGAAGGGCAGGACCTCAATATTTTCTGGCTGGCAGAGCGAAACAAAAAAGGTATTGTGATCCTGGTAAACAAATGGGACCTGGTTGAAAAAGAAACCGGAACTCCCCGGGAATTTGAAAAACGAATACGAAAAGCTATAGAACCATTTACTGATGTACCTATTGTTTTTATCTCTGTTCTGACCAAACAACGTATTTTTAAGGCTATCGAAACTGCGGTTACCGTTTATAAAAACCGTAGCAAACGTATCACTACCCACAAGCTTAATGAAGTGATGCTCCCTATCGTTCAAAACCAGCCACCTCCGGCAAGTAAGGGGAAGTATATTAAGATCAAATTCTGCACGCAGTTGCCTACACCCACCCCGCAGTTTGCTTTTTTTGCCAACCTCCCTCAGTATATCAAAGACCCGTATAGGCGTTTTGTAGAAAATAAACTCAGGGAAAACTTTGACTTTCACGGAGTACCGGTTCAGGTGTTTTTTAGAAAGAAATAAGTTTTCTGTCCAAAAACACAAAAGTTTATTTTCTTAAGGCTTGACAAAGCCATTTTTAGGTTTTAAAGAATATCAAGTAATGTAAACCCATCACTTAGATAAGGCAAAAGCGTAATTTTTAGTAGATTTCGGCACGTTTTCTCTTATATTAAAATAGAGGTTGCATAGATATTTATTGTCCTACAAATTCTCTTATAACTATATTTTTAATTTAATCACTTGAAAAACAGTGTTTTAAAATGTATTTTTTTATCTTATTTACGATTTTCTAATTTTTAGAATATTCAAGGATTACTTCTTTTGTAAGAATAAATTTCATAATATTGAATAGTGATAGTAATAGCGAAATATGCTAAAGTGTTTTTATATTCTTAAAATAACTTATAAAAAGAAAGAATATGGAAAAAATACTGTTAAAAAAGTTTTCAGATCGCGGCATTAATGATTTTGGTGCATTAATGGCAAAAGGAAGTTTTGGTGATATTCCTACCACGATGGGCCCACCGGATAATCCTACGTATAGAGACGTACATCACGATCGTGATAATGATGGGCAATGGAGTCCCGGAGACTCTTTTACCGTATTTATCTGATAGAATTTTAATCATCGGTTATGAAGCGTATAGAAACTTTTAAAAAAGTGCAGATCACTACAGGAGCCTATCATACTAAAAAAGGTGGCTGGGACGGTATATATCCTACGGGTCCGGGAACTTTTGATCTGGGGAACTATACAAGTGATATTTACGCAGATAATGATGGTGATGGGAAAGTAAGTCCCGGAGATACCATTACTTATATTTTGGCAGCCCCCGACAGAGGTTAATAGTACCGTGTGTAGTAACCTCCCGCTAAAATTGGCAATAATGAATACCTATTTACTGTATGTAGCTTTTATTACCGGTATATGGATGTCTCATGCACAAGTCAATCCCCCCGGAAAAGTATCATCAAATATTTTATACAGCCAGGTCAAAAAAATTTTTGAAAGAGATCAGTCTGTCCGATCGTATATTCTTCACAACGAAAACGATCTGGATACATGTCTTAAAGACAGTTTATGGCTTTATCAAAACAAACTGGACTTCATCAATTCCAGAGAATTATTGAGTTTTATAGAAAAATACGGGTATCCAAATAGTGATATTATAGGGAAGCCCTTGTTAATATTCATAGTTTTAATGCACACCCCCCAACCTTTAAAGCAGCCCATGCTTGCACTGATCAGGAATGAGTACCAAAAAGGAAATATTCCTTTTGAAGAATTTCGCCAGATACAATGGCATCTGGAAGGGAGGGAGGGATTACCCTTTACATTCCGGTATGACAGTCCGGAACAATGATCGTTATCATTAGTTCTCAATATGACATAACTACCCAGATAGTTATTGACTGGTTATATTCTCTTGATACTGCATTTCAATTGATCTATTCAGAAGATGTTAGTAATCTTGAAACCCTGGGGTTTTCATCAGATAGCTACCTTACTATTAACGGTATTCCTTTTACGAAAAATACCATAGTATGGCACAGAAGAGGAAGAGTACGGCTTTTGAGTTATGACCACATGAAAAAAGAAACCACTTACAGATATCTAAAAAAAGAAGAAAATGCACTTGTGAAAGCGCTGGAGCTCGTATTGTCTAAAAATGTAAAAAAATACATAGGTTCATTCCTGGCAGAAGATGAAAACTATAAGTTATACCACTTAATGATTGCCAAACAAGTAGGCCTGCATATTCCTGAAACCGAAATAACAACCAGCAAAGCCAATCTGGTGGCCTTTAAAAGGAAATATGGTAAGATCATTTCCAAAGACCTCAGATACCCTGTATTTATAAAATTAGAGAACACTTCCTGTTTAAACTCTGCAGGGACTATTGAGGTACTCGACGAAGATATAGAGCAACTGGCTGATTTTTTTGAACCTGTTTACCTTCAGCAATTACTGCCTAAAGCTTTTGAAGTACGTGTTTTTTGTATAGAAGAACAGGTGTATGCAATGGCTATATTCTCGCAGAATAATGAAAAAACACAACTGGATTACAGGAATTACGATCCCGGGTTACCTAATAGGTGCGTTCCTTTCAAATTACCTTCTGTTATAGAGAAAAAATTAAAAACATTTATGAATAAAGCAGGCCTTTCTACAGGCTCTGCAGATTTTATAGTCACAAAAGATAATACCTATTACTTTTTAGAAATAAACCCTATGGGGCAACTGGACTGGGTCTCTAAAAACTGTAATTACCATATAGAAAAAAATATTGCCCACATGTTATATCAAAATACCATCTCATAATATGGAAAGAATATCAAGAGACCTGCCCTTAACTATAAAAAAGGCAAAACGAAATGACCCGGGCACCGAAAAGGAGCAGGAGAAGAGTATATACGTTGGGAAATACAATTCATCAAAGGTATTGCCTTATGGGCTTTACAGGCCGGCTTCTAAAATGAAATGGACAGATGGAACAGGTTAATAAACCTTTTAAAATATTCTCAAATTGTATTCCGGTAAAGGGACATACCCGGAGTACCATATGTGATTTACAACGAAAACAAGTAAAACTCATACCTAACGACCTATATACTATTCTTACCAAATATAACGGGCATACAGTAGAAGAGGTAAAAGCAATCTATAAAAATGAGTTTGATGAAATTATTGATGAGTACTTTGATTTTTTAACAGAACATGAGTTGATCTTTTTTACCGATTTTCCCGAACAGTTTCCCGAAATGCCCATTGCCTGGTATGACCCTTTTGAGATTACGCATGCCATTCTCGATTTCTCAGAGACGGTTGCCTATTCTCCTCAAAAAGCAATTGCGCAACTTCATGATTTACACTGCCGCCATTTGGAAATACGACTTTTTGGTGATTTTTCATGGGCTTTTCTCAAAGAGATTATTCAAAGTATCAATAAAAAATATACCCGTATCATCACGGTAGATTTTCTTATGAAATATCAACCTCATATATCTCATGATATGGCAGAGGCATTTTTACAACAAAACCCAAGAGTACATTCGCTGTGTTTTTACAGCGCACCCTCTGGGGCAAATATAAATACTACCCGAGAAAATACGGAACGTGTGTTTTACAATAAGGCAGACTTAAAAGGAGCAGGACATTGTGGTGAAATAGCACCCGGGTATTTTTCAATAAACATTAAAGCTTTTACAGAGAGCCTGCATTTTAACAGTTGCCTTAACGGTAAGATATCTGTTGATTGTTATGGAGCGATCAAGAACTGTCCTGCTATGGAGCGATCGTATGGTAATATTAACACCACTTCCCTGAAAGATGCTTTGGGAAACCGACATTTTAAAGATAGCTGGCACATCAAGAAAGAGCAGATCTCTATTTGTAGCGATTGTGAGTTCAGGCACATTTGCTCTGATTGCCGGGCGTTTTTAAAAGACCCTCACAATACATATTCCAAACCTTTGAAGTGTGGTTATGACCCCTATACCGGAGAGTGGAACGATTGGGAAAAAGATAAGACTAACGCATATTCAATAGAATATTATCATTTGAAATCATTATAAGGTGGTTGCCGAAAAACCTTAAAAGAGTAGGTACAATTAAAATTAACCAGCATATGGAAAAACTAGCAGCATCCAAATTCAAAACATTAGAAGTATCCCGGGCAATACACATAAAGGCAGGAGAGCCTTGTGGCACCAGTTATACCAGTTCTGCCGGTTCCGGAAGAGACTATTACCATGATAATAATGAGAACGGGACCCTTGATCGTGGCGATACCGTAATGTTAGACGATGGAAGACAGTTGGAATACTAGTTCAGGGGCTATCTTTTAGTGATAGCCTTTTGAACTTTAAATACAGAAAAATTAAAGAATAATCAGATTATGAAGTATTTTTTACAACTCAAATGGTTTTCCTTTATAGGGTTATTATTGTTTTTCAGCTTTGCTTTCAAACCATATCAAAAAGAACCTCCATTGTGCCGGCTTCTTGCAGAAATGCATGAGAAAGACCAACGGTACCGTAATGCACCCGAGATGCATGATCCTTTTTTTACCGTACTTGATTCTATTAAAGCCGCTGAAGGGTTAACCACCGGCATGTACAGCAAATTATCTGAAGAGGTACAACTAACTTATGGAAGGAGAGCCCGAATACTTGCCGATAAAAAAGGAACATTTACTCAAAAGTATCAGGATTCGCTCATGCAAATGCAGAAGCAACTTGATATTGAAAATACCAGGGAACTTTTAAGGATAGTAAAAGAGCACGGTTTCCCAAATATTGAAAAACTGGGATGCAAGAGTTATGCGGTCCCTTTTTTGATCTTTGGCCATGCGCCAGAAGCTTTTTGGAAGGAAATAGGAGAGGTCATTGAGGTTGAAAAGAAAAAAAACAGGATATCCGAAGGAGATTATAACTACATACGGTGGCACATAGGCTCCCGAAAAGGGAATCCCATTAAAACAAGATCGGGGGATGTTATTACCATAAAAGCGGATTTTTAGTCAATTTAACATCAGGTTTACAGAGGTTTTTGGATCTGGATACCTTCCATATCTTCAAACTTTCCCATAAGCCCCCACCCGTTTGCCTTTTCAAAAACAATACATTGGAGCACGTTGATGCCTTTTTGCAGTGATAGGGTCACCGTGTTTGCATGCATGGCCACATGCCCGGCGTATTGCAGGCCTTTAGCTCTAAAAGCATTAGTGCCCTGAAACAGTTCTTTGCCATTAAGATATAGAATGATACGGTCGCTGTAATCAAATGAAAATCTTTTGGAACTGGTTGTTTCGGCATCAATAGTTATAGTCGCAATTACAAAATCTTCAGGATTATTTTCAAAAGCTCCCTTGGCATTTTTTTCTACGTATTTGGAGATGGGTAATAAGCCGGAAGTCTCTGTTTGTGCAGGAGTTTGGGCGGTAGTTCTTTGTAAAATGCTGTCGTTAAAATCACTGGCCGGAAATGCTTTTGAGAGCCACCATGTGCCCACAACCCCCGGAGTTATTTTAACAGGGGTTTTAGTTTGAATCACGGGTTTTTTGGGTGTTATTTTAAAATCTGCAAACCGGTTATTAAAAAGTGACCACAGGCCAACAGAGCCATTTGTCATTTCACTTTTTAGTTCTTCTATTTTCAATACTTCTTTTTCGTTAACAAATACAATAGCGGCAGAACCCTGTATTTCTATTTTGAGAAGGTTCCAGCCTTTTTCGGGAAAGATAATCCGGGCCTGATGCTCTCTGTATAACTGCCAGTTACTCTCTCCTCCGAAGATAGGTGTGTATTGAATGGCATCCACCTGTTTGGATTTATGCATTCTCAGGTACACCTTATCCATAGTGGCCTGTTGTTTTCTGAAAAAAATACCTGCAAAAGCCCTTTCCGTATGTGCATATACCGAAACTTCGATGGTCCCGTCTGTAAAATCAAAGTCGGGTACCTCGGCATATCCATTTAGGGACAAAGTAGGTTTACCGTCAAATGGTTCAAAGGAAAATGCACTTTCCGGAGTAAGGCTCCAGAATTGCGGAGTCATAGGAACATTGGTAGTTTGCTGGCTAAAGGTAAAAGAACCCATCCCCAGAGCGATAAAAAAGGAAATGTATTTCATGAGGTCTTTTATTTGCAAATATCTGCCACGTATTTTATGCAGCCCCTATCACTTTTTTAAAGATCCCTATCAATTTGCACTAAACTTCGAAACTGAGTAGGTGATATGCCTTCTTTATGCATAAAAAAGCGGGAAAGGTTATTGGGTTCTGTAAAGTTAAGGTAAAAGGCAATTTCGGAAATAGTTTTCGTTGTATAGCGCAACTGATCTTTAATTTCCTGTAGAAGCCGTTTGTGTATGAGTTCCTGTGCGGTTAGCCCCAGACTTTGTCTGGTAATGCGATTTAATTCGTTTCGGTTTACTTTTAAAAGGTTCGCGTACTCGGCGACTTTATGCAACTGGCAGATGTGTGTTTCCAGGGCCTGTTTAAACCGATACATTTCCTCATGCAGACGGGTCTCAAACGACAAATTGTAAAAGGTAGCGTACGAGCGGTTTAGCTTGGTGAGTACAAAATACAGCAGGGCACGAATAATATGGGGGCTGTCTGATCTGAAATGCTTTATTTCTTCTATGATCTCACTCAGGCATTTGTTAATAAGAGTGTATTCATGTGGAGGGATGGTATAAAACGACGGGGTTTTAATACTGTAAAAGTATTGCATTCGAAACACAAAAAGCTTATCGGCAAAAAAGGTGTCCAGAAAATCTTTTTTAAATACCAGATGGTAACCGCGTACGGAACTCTCGGGAATAGCATTTCGTTTTTTTTGTCCGGGAGCAGCGAATAAAACTGTGAAAGGTGTAACGGGTGTAAGAATACCGTTCATATCTGCCGTACCCGTACCTTTTTCAAATATCATGATCTCAAAGAAGTCTATCGTATGTAGTTCGGGCTCAAGATCCAGATATGGGTTGTCTTCAAATCGATGAAGGTCCATCATCAATTCAAAACCGTATTTTTTATGGTCAAAAGTAAATACCCGCACTTTTTATGATTGGTGTCTATACGTACAAAAAGGATATGGTAGGATACCTGGTGTGCAGGCTTGAAAAATATTGTGATTACCAGCCTCCACTGGCGCCCCCACCACCAAAGCCACCGCCTCCAAAGCCGCCACTAAAACCCCCGCCGCTTCCGAAACCGCCACTGCTACCCCAGCTTCCGCGTCCCATGTTGCTAAGGATAATGATGTCTGTTAGGCTTCCGCCATGCCTGCTCCTGCCGTGGCCGCCTCCCTTACCGCCTTTTATGCGGGAAAGTATAATAATAATGATCACAAACAGGAAAACAACCATAAAAACAAAGTTTCCCGGAGCCCCTTTTTTTTGTTGGCCCTGTGCCTTAAATTCTCCTGTGAGTACTTTAAAAACAGCATCTGTACCGCTGTCGAGCCCCTGGTAGTAATTACCGTTTTTAAATTGAGGAATAATGACATTGGTAATGATACGTTTGCTCAGAGCATCGGTAAGTGTAGCTTCAGTGCCGTAACCGGTAGAAATGGCTATTTTTCTATCGTTTTTTGCCAGCAGGATAAGAACGCCATTGTCTTTTTTGTTTTGGCCAATACCCCATTTTTGGCCCCATTGTGCTCCCAGATAATTTATGTTTTCTCCCTCGGTCGATGCTATTATGGCAATCACTATTTGCGTAGAGGTAGAGTCTGAGTAGTGAATGAGTTTACTCTCCAGGTTCTTTTTTTGAGCTGGGTTGAGTAAGTTTATATAATCATAAACACTGGTTTGCAGTGTAGGCTTTTCAGGTATGGTGAACTGGGCGCTTACTCCTGCGCTGTAAAACAGGACAGCTACTAAAAAAAGAGCTTTATATAAAATTTTCATGAGGTGCTTTTGGAGATTTGATCTGAGAGTTCATTAGGGTTTCCGTGGTGCCAGGGAAAATGTTTTTCCAATTGTTCTCCAGCCCGCAGAATACCTTCTACCAGCCCTTGTTTAAAATGTCCTTTTTTAAAGTGGGAGGCAATGATATCGCGGGTACAATCCCAAAAATCAGAAGCTACTACTGCATTGATGCCTTTATCTCCATAAATTACAAACGAGCGGTCTTCAACGGCAATGTATATTAATACGCCATTCTCTTCCCGTGTATTATCCATTTTGAGCCAGTGAAATATTTCTAACGCATGTTCCAAAGGGTCCATATCGGTATGCCTTTCAATATGCACACGAATCTCTCCTGAAGTATTGCTTTCTGCTTTACGAATGGCAGCAATTACTTCCTGTTCCTCCTCGGCGGTTAAAAAATCTTCTATTTTTGACATCATTTTTTAAAAGTCAAAATTTACATCAGGGGCTTTTTCCGCACCTTCGTCTGCTTGGAATCGTGTCATTTGCTCAAACCCTAAAAATCCGGCAAATAAGGTATTGGGAAATCTTCTGATGTGTTTATTGTAAACACTCACAGATTCATTGTAGCGATCCCTGGCTACATTAATACGATTTTCGGTGCCCTCCAGTTGCGATTGTAATTCAATAAAATTTTGATTGGCTTTCAGGTCGGGATATCTTTCAACGGTAACCAGCAATCGTGACAGCGCAGAAGAAAGCCCGGTTTGCGCTTCCTGAAACTGTGCCAGTTGCTCCTGGGTTATATTGGCAGGGTCTATCGTAGTTGATGTTGCCTTGGCACGGGCCTCAATAACTTCTCTTAGGGTATTTCGTTCAAAATCGGCAGCGCCCTGTACTGTTTTTACCAAATTACCTATCAGGTCATTTCGTCTTTGATAGGAGCTCTCTACATTAGACCAGGAAGTTTTAGCATCCTCTTCTTTATCTACTGCGGTATTATTAAAGTTATAAACCAGTAGGAACGTGATACCTATAAATACTACTAAAGCTATGGCAAATATTCCAAGGCACCCTATGCCTGCTATTGATCTTTTTTTCATGATTGATTTTCCCGTTTGATTATAATTGTTCTTTGATCTTAATGAGTGTTGATTTAATGAATTCTAATTTACGAATAATCTCAAAATTAGTTAATGTCTTTTGCTTTTCTTCTTTAAGATGTATTTTGGCACCTTCCAGTGTAAAGCCGCGTTCTTTTACCAGATAATAAATTAACTGGAGGTTTTTGATGTCTTCAGGAGTAAACCGTCGGTTACCCTTAGCATTCTTAACAGGTTTTAAAACATCAAATTCTTTTTCCCAAAAGCGTATGAGTGAAGTATTTACTTTAAAGGCTTTTGCTACTTCACCAATATTGTAATAGCGCTTTTCGGGGAGGTCAATATGCATTAATCAAGCGATTGATTTTCCTGAGTGGCAATTTTTAACATAGACTGGAATTCTTTTGCTGTAAGGCTTCCGTAATAAAAGTTAATCGGGTTAATACGCTTACCGTCTTTAAAGATCTCATAGTGAAGATGGGGTGCTTCAGACCGGCCGGTACTGCCTACAAAACCTATAAGATCTCCTCGTTTTACTTTTTGCCCTCTTTTTACGTTGTATTTGCTTAGGTGTGCATACAGGCTTACGTACCCATACCCGTGATCAATACGAATATGTTTTCCATAACCGGCAGAGCGATTATCTGCTCTTGTGACCTCACCATCACCACTGGCGAATATGGGGGTTCCTCTGGGAGCGGTAAAATCCATACCATAATGGAACTTTCGAGCTTTGGTAAAAGGGTCTGAGCGCCATCCGTATCCCGATGCCATTCGGGTGAGGTCTTCATTATTTAGTGGCTGAATAGCCGGTATAGAAGCCAGTAATTTTTCTTTTTTGGCCCCTAGAATTGCAATCTCGTCTAACGAGCGTGATTGTACAACCAGACGTTTTTGTAGTATTTCAAGACGTCTGGTGGTATTGATAATAAGATCTGAGTTGTTATATCCTTCCAGGGTTTTGTAGCGATTAACACCTCCAAAACCGGCTTTACGTTGCTCTTCGGGAATAGGGTTTGCTTCAAAATACAAACGGTACAGATTATTGTCGCGATCTTCAAGATTTGCCAGAACCGCTTCCATTTGTGCCATTTTCCTATTCAACAGGTCAAACCGGAATTCATAATTTTTAAGCTCACGCTCCTGAGAAAGCTCTTTAGGCGTATTTACAAAATTTGTATTCAATAAAATAACTAACATGACTACCGCAAAGAGAAAAGAGCCCGTAAAAAACAGTATTAAATTACGAATTCTACGCCCTTTTTTGGGTTCAATTTTACGATAAGAAAGCGTATCCGGATCGTAATAATATTTTACTTTCGACATATACTCAAAAAGTTCTATTTTTGCATTCCTGATGCAGGTTGAAGCCTGGTGCAGGCCAGGCTAACAAGCAAATATAAAAATTGTTTTTCGAGTGACCATATTTTAAGAAAAGGTTAAGTGTTAATTATACGGTAAAACATGTTTTTGTGGGTCTTTTTACCATGCAAATGCACTAAAACCACTGTACAGTGTAGATAATTTTAATTAAAAAGGATGAAATCCAAAGAAGTACGTGCCCGGTTTTTAGATTTTTTTGAAAGTAAAAATCATAAAATAGTGCCTTCGGCACCTATGGTCATAAAAGATGACCCCACTCTTATGTTTACCAATGCCGGGATGAACCAGTTTAAAGAGTATTTTTTGAATCATGCCACGCCTCAGTTTAACCGTGTGGCAGATACTCAGAAATGCTTACGGGTAAGCGGGAAACACAATGATCTGGAAGATGTGGGAATAGATACGTATCACCATACCATGTTTGAAATGCTGGGGAACTGGAGCTTTGGAGATTATTTTAAAAAAGAAGCCATTAGCTGGGCATGGGAACTGCTTACCGAGGTTTACGCAATAGCCAAAGACCGTTTGTATGTCACCTACTTTGAAGGAGCGAAAGATGAAGGGCTGGAAATGGATGAGGAAGCCTTCGCTCTTTGGAAAGCGATCATTCCTGAAAACCGAATTATTCCGGGGAACAAGAAAGATAACTTTTGGGAGATGGGAGAGCAGGGACCCTGCGGGCCTTCTTCTGAAATACATGTAGATATACGAACTGAAGCCGAACGCGCTGAACAATCCGGAAGAGAACTGGTGAACCAGGACCACCCGCAGGTGGTGGAAGTCTGGAACCTCGTGTTTATGCAGTATAATAGAAAAGCAGACGGCAGTCTTGAAAAATTACCCGCGCATCATGTAGATACCGGAATGGGGTTTGAGAGACTTTGCATGGTGTTACAGGGAGTAACCAGTAATTATGACACAGATATTTTTGTTCCGCTTATTCGCGAGATAGAGACCATTACCGGCCGTTCATATCACAGCGAGGCCAAAACAGATATTGCCATAAGGGTAATTGCAGATCATGTAAGAGCCGTTGCTTTTGCAGTGGCAGACGGGCAACTACCCGGAAATAGCGGTGCGGGTTATGTAATAAGGCGTATTCTCAGGAGAGCGGTACGTTACGGATTCACCTTTTTGGACACCAAAGAGCCTTTTATCTTTAAATTAGTAGATACCCTCTCTAACCTTATGGGAGAAGCATTTCCAGAACTAAGGAAACAAAAAAACCTTATTGTAAATGTTATTCGCGAAGAAGAGTTCTCATTTCTTAAAACCCTGGAACAGGGGCTTGTATTATTAGAGGGTATAGTGGCAGAGACCAAAGGAAAACAGGTAAACGGGGCTAAAGCCTTTGAATTGTATGATACTTTTGGGTTTCCCAAAGACCTTACTGCACTTATTCTACGGGAAAAAGGTTTAACGATTGATGAAAAAGGCTTTGAAGCAGAAATGCAAAAACAGAAAGACCGTTCACGAGCAGCTACTGCCTTAGTGACCGATGACTGGCAAGAGTTGCATGCCGGCAATGAAAGCCGATTTACAGGATATGATACACTGGAAGAAAAAGTAGTGATTACCAAATATCGGAAAGTTACTTCTAAAAAAGAAGGGGAAATGTATCAGTTGGTATTTGACAAAACCCCTTTTTACCCCGAAGGAGGAGGGCAGGTAGGAGATAAAGGATATCTTGAAGCAGCCAATGGCGATGTGGTGTATATTGTAGATACCAGGAAAGAAAATAATTTAATCGTGCATTATGCCAAAAACCTGCCCAGACATAAAGAAGATACCTTTAAAGCTGTGGTAGATAAGAAACAGCGAAGCAGAACGGCAGCCAACCACAGTGCTACCCACCTGTTGCATCAGGCACTGCGAAGCGTTTTGGGAAACCATGTAGAGCAGAAAGGTTCTATGGTACACAGCAGATATCTGCGATTTGATTTCTCACATTTTACGAAAGTAAGTGATGATGAGCTCTCGCAGATCGAAGATTTTGTAAATGCACGAATTCGGGAAGGTTTACAGCGAATGGAACAAAGAGATACTCCATATGCAGAAGCCATAGAAAAAGGTGCGATAGCACTTTTCGGCGAGAAATACGGAGATACGGTACGAACGATTACTTTTGGTAACTCTACCGAGCTTTGCGGGGGTACCCATGTGTCTAATTCTCGCGATATATGGCATTTTATAATTACTTCTGAAACTGCGGTAGCAGCAGGTATTAGAAGAATAGAAGCAATAACCGGTGATGCCGCTATTACCTACTTTGATGAACAAACAAACAGTTTTAAAGCAGTAAAGACAGCGCTTAAAAACCCTAAAGACCCTGTAAACGCTATTATACAATTACAGGAAGAAAATGAATCGCTTCGTAAACAATTGGAGGCGGTGGTTAAAGAAAAAGCAAAAAACTTTAAAGCAACACTCAAGGAAGAACTAAAAGAAGTTGACGGGGTATCGTTTTTGGCAAAAGAAACCGATCTCGATGCGGCTAGTATGAAAGATCTTGTGTTTACACTTGCCAATGAAGTGCCTAACCTGTTTATTGTACTTGCGTCGAAAAACAATGGAAAAGCGATGCTTACCTGTTATATTTCAAAAGATCTTGTAGCTTCCAAAGGGTACGATGCCGGGCAGGTAGTGCGAGAGTTAGGTAAGCTCATTCAGGGCGGCGGCGGCGGACAGCCCTTTTTCGCCACGGCAGGAGGAAAAAACCCTGACGGCATACCACAGGTAATACAGCAGGCAGAACAGTTTCTTAAATCGTAAAGTATATAAAATAAGCTTTCTGCCCTGGAGGATGTAATCAATGGTCTTTTAACGAAAAGCAGTTATTGTCTGATAACTCTTGTTACAAAGTAAGACATACTGGTTTTAAAAAAAACAGGATATGAAATTACTAACCGAATGGCCCTTACAACCTCAAAGTCCGGGGATTGATTATACGAGCAGCCTTTTTTTAATGGGGTCCTGCTTTACTGAAAATATAGGCGACAAGCTTTCTTATTATCAATTTCCTGTTATTCAGAACCCTTTTGGTATTGTTTTTCAGCCCGAAGCTATTGAAAAACTGATAAATAGAATCGTGCACCGCATCTATTTTACCAGCGAAGATATTTTTTTTCACAATGAAAGATGGCAGTCTTTTGAGGTGCATTCAAAACTCAACGCAACCAGTAGTGAGATACTTCTGGAGAATCTCAATACCCGCATAGAAGCCTCACATAAAAACCTCCGTCACGCCACACATGTAATTCTCACAATGGGCACCTCATGGGTGTATGAACATAAAGAAACCGGAAAAAGAGTGGCTAATTGTCATAAAGTACCTCAAAACCAATTCACAAAAGAACTTATGCCGGTAGCAGATATTACGAGAAGCCTGTATGAGATAGAGAACACTCTTCGCGAAATTGCTCCGAAATCAACCCTTTTATTAACAGTTTCTCCCGTCAGGCACTTAAAAGACGGTTTTACGGAGAATCAGTTGAGCAAAGCACACCTTATTACAGCCTTACATTCTTTTCTTGCCAAACATACGAATGCATACTATTTCCCGGCGTATGAGCTCATGATAGACTCATTGCGTGACTACCGTTTTTATGAGGAAGATATGGTTCACCCCAATGCAATGGCCATAACCTATATCTGGGAAAAGTTTTGTGGCCAATGGGTTAAAAAAGAGTGTGAAGGTACTATGCGTGAAGTAGCTGCGATCCGAAAAGGGCAGGCACATACCTTTTTTAATCCTAACAGCCAACAGGCAAAAAGCTTTGAAGAAAAACTACAGAAAAAAAAGGATATGCTGCTAAAAAAATATCCTTTTATGACTTTTTTATAATGTAATTTACTGATTCATAATAGGTTTTATTTTGCGAAAAAAAAGTGGTTTTTACCACCTTTATTTTTACGTATTTTTAGCGATGATTAAATCTAAATTATTCTAAAAAATGTGTAAAAAATTACTTCTATTATTTTTATTTCTAATAGGCTTGCAGGTACAAGCCCAAATAAATTTTGAGAAAGGCTATTTCATAGATAACCTGGGTAAGAGAACAGATTGTTTGATACGTAACAGTGGCTGGAAAGAGAATCCCGACAGTTTTGAATACAGATTAACAAGAGATGCCAGTACCCAAACAGGTAGTCTTGCAATGGTAAAAGAATTTGGTATTGAAGGCGAAGCAAAATATGAGAGGCATACGATACTGGTAGATAAATCCAGTAACGATGTAAGGTATTTAAGTCGTGAAGAAGCACCTAGCTTTGTCGAAGAACGGGTATTTCTCGAGGTTAGGGTTCAGGGAAAAGTAAACCTTTACAGATATCAAAATAAACGTATTACCCGCTTTTTCTACAGTAAGGCAGGAGATGAAAGTGCGCCTACCCAATTAGTATATAAAAAGTACAAGACGGCAGATAATATGATTGCCGAGAACAATGATTTCAGACGCCAGTTATGGACGGTACTTGCATGCGATAAAATGGAACTTGAAAAAATACGAAAAACAGATTATAGAAAGCGGGAGTTGGAGTCTCTGGTGGTAGCCTATAATGAATGTATGAATACCGAATCTGTGGTATATAACAAAAAAACACCTTCAGGAGAATGGTTCAATTTGACATTAAAATCAGGTGTGCGCTTTGCTTCTCTGACAGCCGATTTTATTGACGGGACTATGAGAGATGTTGATTTTGGTGATAAAACGGCCTTGCAATTTGGGCTGGAAGCAGAGTTTATACTTCCTTTTGGGCGTAATAAATGGGGCTTATTTACCGAGTTTGCATATCAATCCTTTCCAGATACAGAGTTACAAACAGAACGACAAAGAATAGTGGCAGACTATCAGTCCGTTGAGCTTTATTTAGGTATAAGACATTATATGTTTTTGAGTGATAAAGTGAAATTGTTTATCAATGGGGGTATGTTAGCAGATTATCCCATTAGTTCATCTTTAGATTATGAAGAAAGTGATGATTTTAAAATGTCTTCTACCGTATCTACATTTGTTGGGTTGGGTGTTAATGTGCTAGGTAAGGTAAACCTGGAGTTGAGATATATGTCAGACCGGGACATAAACAAAAACCTGGTAGCTATAGGTAACGATTATAAAGCGTATGCCATAGTGCTGGGATATACTATTTTGTAACGATCATAAAAAATAATCAGGAGATCTTTTAAACACTAATTTAGGGTCTCCTGAACTGAATTAAGTAAATACACTGGCTTGATGACGGTGTATTTACATTTTTCAATTTTAAAAGTTATCTTATTTGACGACCATACTTTCGTTTACCAGGGAAACACCCCCGTCAATAAGGTGACCCACTTCAGGGCGCTCTTGTTTCACACTTTCCAGGTGCTGTAAAATTTCCGAGGCAAAATCTTCTTCATGCGACTTTTTGGCCAGCTCATAGATTTCTACCGGAAGTAACCAGTCCGTAGGGTGGTTTTGTTGTAACTGCTCAAATATTTTATGCCGTGATATCGTTTTGTTATCTCCGTTTCTGTAATCACGTATTTGTTGGTACAATGTTTCCAGTTCTATACGTTCAGGTGATTTTTTAACTTTAATGGTCTTTTCACCGGGAAGGTGGGTAATCAGGTCAAAGCTATGTACATCTGCGGGCCCGCTGTAAGCAGAAACTACGTTTTTACCAACCGCCATATCGTAGGTGCCCCATTCAGGTTTAAATAACTCTTTACCGTGGTGCGTAACGGTGCAATTGTTAAAGCTAATAAGTATGATTTTCCCCTGTAAGTTACGGGTGCCGGTAATAATAGTTCCGCTTACCACAATATTACCTTCAAATTCAAGGGTAACCTCTTCACCTTCATAAATGTTATAGGCTTTAAGGTCACGCGGACTCATATCTTCAATGGCAAGGTTTATACCTTTAAGCCTGCCAATAGGACTGCCATAACCATGCCTGTGGTTTGCGGTACCATGCCCTACCAGTTCTTTTTCCCGGTATGACAAAGCAGTTTTTCCATTAGTTTGTATATATACGGGTTGGTTATTTTCAGCAACTACCTCTGTAAATGTACCCGATATCTGCAAGCCGGTACTTAGTTCTATAGTACCCAGGGCTTTGGAGTCTATAAGTTTTTGAATACCTTCCAGGCCGCCACGGCGTAGGGCCATAGTGTTGGCAAATTCTTCCAGTACTTCATTAAGGAATGCAAAATTGGGTGTTACATAGAGCTGTGGTTGGGGTTTGGTAATGTCAAATGACTGGTATGCTGCGGTAATATCATAAGGTATTTTTTTTACCTTATCTGTCATGCACCAGGTACTCTCACCAATAGAAGATAGTAATCCTGCTCCGTAAATTTTCGGGTTTTTGACCGTACCAATAAGCCCGTATTCTACAGTCCACCAGTGCAGGTTGCGAATAAGCGCCATTTCACTGGGAGCTCCCTGCCGGTTTTGTAATTCTTCAACATGTTTTTCGGCCTCATCAATTTGGGCTTGAGGTGTACCCGGTGCTTCTTTGATGATACTAAGGTGTCTGATGGCCTCATACATTTCATAATCGCTTGCACTGGAAATAGCTTTACAGCCAATTTCTCCAAACCTCCTGAGGTATTCTGCATATTCAGGATTTGCGATGATTGGTGCGTGTCCTGCACCTTCATGAATGATATCCGGAGCCGGGGTGTACTCAATATGTTCCAGTTGTCTTATATCTGAAGCAATAACCAGTACGTTGTATGCCTGAAATTCCATGAAAGCAGAAGGAGGAATAAAACCATCTACAGCCACTGCAGCCCATCCTATTTCTTTTAAGATACGGTTCATGCCGTACATATTGGGAATATGATCTATAGAAATACCCGTTTGTCGCAAACCCTTCATATACGATTCATGTGCTACCTTACTGAGATAATCTACATTTTTGAGCATTACGTAACGCCAGACAGCCTGATCGATCGCCGAATAATCATCGTAATCCTGTGGCTTTATGAATTGTTTTAAGTGCTCAGGCAGTTTATCGAGTATTGGGTTGCTTTTGTATCCTTTATCCATCATTTTACATATTTTACAAGCTTTGTAAAGGTACAAAAAGATGAGAATAGAGATTTCACAAAAAGACTTAAAATAGAAAGGCTGCTAACAAATACCTTGCAAAAGTACTTATATGAAATTTTATTATTTGCCTGAAAATCGTAACTTGAAAAAACCAGAAGAAGAGAATTCGTTAAAATTACGGTTTTATGGTAATTACATATTTAGAAAGTGTACATAAACAATTTCAATATTATAAGTTGTTAGGTGATAAGGTTTTGGAACGGCTTACTGTTGAGGAAATGCATTGGCAATACCATGAAGGAAGTAATAGTATAGCTACCATAGTAAAGCACCTGCACGGCAATATGCTTTCGCGTTGGACGGATTTCCTGACTACTGACGGTGAAAAAGAATGGCGTGATAGGGACGGGGAGTTTAAAACCGATAAAGCAGAAAAGGAAAAGGTTATTGATTTATGGGAAGAAGGTTGGGCCTGCTTGTTTGCTGCATTGCCTGGTATAAATAGCAATAACTTTGCTCAAACAGTCTATATTCGGAATATGGGGCACACGGTGGTAGCTGCCGTAAACCGGCAATTAGCACATTACGCATACCATGTAGGACAGTTGGTGTATCTTGCAAAGATGATAAAAGGGGAGAATTGGGAAAGTTTATCAATTCCAAAAAACCAATCAGAAGTTTACAATCAGGATAAATTCAGTAAACCCAGGCGGGAAGCTCATTTTACAGACGATCTTCTTAAAAAGAATACTCCTGAGAAATAAAAAGCGAAAACAACGGTTAAACCCGTTGTTTTCGATAACTTTTAGCGTTGTGCCAGGCTTTGGGGAGGGTATTGTAAAAGAATTTCGCGTACAAATTCACGAATTCGGGCTTCTTTTTTCTCCATATTATCTGTTAAATATCCGGTGCCTTTACCCTGCCATACCAGCTCTTTGTTTTCAGCATTTATAATGTCAATATAGAGTACTCCTTCTGTACGGGTAGTTACTGTGCTGAAGTTGCCTCCCCAGCCCCAACCGGGACCCCAGCCCCAGCCCCAGCCCCAACCAGGACCCCAGCCCCAACCCCAGTTGTTCCAGACATCGACTCTTTCTTTTTCATTAGTGAAAATACTAACCAACAGATCGGGCTCTTCAGATTTCACAAAGCCCTTTGAGGTTAATTCTGCTTCTATGGCCCGAAGTATCCTTTTCTTATCAAGATCAGAGATCTCGGCTTTATCAATACCGGGTTTGAAGAAGGCAAATGACTTGAACTCTGTAAAATTCACCTGACGGTCAAAATCAGTTGCCACCCGTACCGAGGCACAAGATGTCAGAACCATTGCCGCCACCAATGGTAAAATAAATCTCATTGCTTTCATATAAGTATATATTTAATCAATTTAATGTATCATTTAGTTATCAAGAATCGTGCTAATCTCTTTAAACAACCCAAAAAAATATTGTTTTGATCTTTTGGTCTCTGCAAAGCGTTTATTGAGCATACTCTTAAAGATACGGAAAATACGAATGAAAAAAAAGTTTTAACAAAGCCTTAGCAAGCTGTTTAATGCTTTAAATCAATAGTTTGCTGTTACAGTTTTAAGATATCATCCTTTACTGTGTTAGGGATAGTTACCTGCAACAAGGGTTCTTCTTTCATGGCTCTTTCAATGGCAAAATTGGCTTCTTTATTGCGGGCCCAGCTCCTTCTGGCGAGACCGTTGGTCACATCCCAGAAAAGCATGGACCTAAGATTTTTTGAGGCGGCTTCACTACCATCCAGCAGCATACCGAAACCTCCGTTAATGACCTCTCCCCAACCTACACCGCCACCGTTGTGAAGGCTTACCCAGGTGGCGCCCCGAAAACTGTCGCCAATAACATTTTGTACGGCCATATCTGCCGTAAAACGCGAACCATCATAAATATTGGAGGTTTCACGATAGGGGGAATCGGTACCACTAACATCATGATGATCTCTCCCCAATACAACGGGGCCTATTTCGCCTTTGGCTATGGCCTTGTTAAATGCTTCTGCAATTTTAATCCGCCCTTGTGTATCAGCATAAAGAATACGAGCCTGTGAACCTACTACAAGTTTGTTTTGCCTGGCACCCTGAATCCACTGTATATTGTCTTTCATTTGCTGACTGATTTCTTCGGGAGCTTCTTCAATGAGTTCTTTGAGTACTTCTATTGCCAGTGTGTCTGTCCTGTTCAGGTCTTCCTGCTTTCCGGAACAACATACCCATCTGAAAGGGCCGAACCCATAGTCAAAACACATAGGCCCCATGATATCCTGTACGTAACTGGGATATTTGAAACTTTTTTTGTCTTTGCTCATGATATCGGCACCGGCTCTGGAGGCTTCCAGTAAAAAAGCATTTCCGTAATCAAAAAAGTATGTCCCTCTGCCTGCGTGTTTATTTATAGCAGTAACCTGTCTTCTTAAAGAGGCCTGTACTTTTTCTTTAAAAAGCTGCGGATCATTTGCCATTAATGTGTTGGCCTCATCAAAAGTTACATCTACAGGGTAATAGCCGCCCGCCCATGGGTTGTGAAGTGAAGTCTGGTCTGATCCAAAGTCTATATAGATATCTTTTTCATAAAATGCTTCCCAAACATCTACCACATTACCGGCGTAGGCTATAGAAACTACTTCTTCATTTTTCCTGGCTTTTTTTACCCGTTCGGCCAATTCATCAACCGATTTGATAACTTCATCTACCCAGCCTTGTGAAAACCTTGTTTCTGTAGCCTTGGGATTTATTTCTGCACACACCGTGATGCATCCGGCAATATTTCCAGCTTTGGGTTGCGCGCCGCTCATACCCCCTAATCCTGAAGTAACAAAGAGTTTTCCTCTCAGATTTTTTTCATCTTGGGTATTTCCCAGTTTTCTGCCTGCGTTCAGCACTGTAATGGTAGTGCCATGCACGATTCCCTGAGGGCCAATATACATATAGCTTCCGGCGGTCATTTGCCCGTATTGGGTTACTCCCAATGCATTAAAGCGTTCCAGGTCGTCTGGTTGGGAATAATTGGGTATCATCATGCCATTGGTAACTACTACTCTGGGTGCATTTTTATGAGAAGGGAAAAGCCCCATAGGGTGGCCACTATACATTGCCAGCGTTTGCTCATCTGTCATTCGGGCAAGATATTGCATAGTGAGCAGGTATTGGGCCCAGTTTTGAAATACAGCCCCGTTCCCGCCATAAGTAATAAGTTCGTGGGGGTGTTGCGCCACTGAAGGGTCCAGATTATTCTGGATCATTAACATAATGGCCGCCGCCTGTAGGGACCGGGCCGGATAGTCTTTTATATCACGTGCATACATTTTGTAATCAGGACGAAAACGGTACATATATATGCGCCCGTATTCCCGAAGTTCTTCGGCAAATTCTTCGGCAAGTATTTTGTGATGTTCCGGTTTGAAGTATCTGAGTGCATTTCGCAGCGCTAGTTTTTTTTCTTCCGGAGAGAGAATATCTTTTCTTTTCGGGGCATGGTTTATTTTAGGGTCATAAACTTTTGCCGGGGGAAGTACATTGGGAATGCCCTGAAGTATATATTCTTTGAATGTCATAAGGATAAAAAAATGAAGTTAATGTGCAATTAAGATACGAAACTTAAAAAAAGCCTTTTGAAAAGAGACATCTAGGGGTATCGTATATCTGCCCTGTGACAGGTAAGGGCCGTGGTCATTTTATAAGTCATTTCGCAATTGTCCAAAAGCTAACGTGAATTTGTTTTTTTATTATAACCGTAGGGGCAATGCCTGCAACCGCTTTCACAGCAATATCCTCTCTTTAAATGAAATTGCTCAGTAAATACTTTGTACCCTTCGGCACTCAGATAGAAATCTCCTTCTTCTATCGGTATTATTTTACGCTTCATTAAATCCTGTAAAATTGTATTTTTACAAAGGTAAATGAAAAAACGGATCTATCCTTTATGATTCTCGTTATTGGTTTCTTAGTTCCCAGGTCATATTTGGGTATCACTATCTGGCCCTTTATTATAATAAGGAACAGGTATCTTAAAAATGATCAAACACTTATCAGGCATGAACGCATACACCTTAAGCAACAGTTGGAACTGCTGGTAGTGTTTTTTTACCTGTGGTACGGTTTGGAATACTTCTTTAAAAGGATACGCTATAAAAACCATAAAAACGCCTATATGAATATTTGTTTTGAGCGTGAAGCCTATGCACATGAAAGTGATACCGTCTATCTTAAGAACAGATTGCCGTGGCAGTTTATTAAATATGTTACGGCACCGTGAAAATTAAACTCCCAATTATAAAAAATGAAGAGGTATGCCTGCCATTGTTACAGGATAAAGGTGTTAGCTTGTTTGTAAAGCGGGAAGACACGATACATACTTACATTTCGGGTAATAAGTACCGTAAACTCAAATACAATGTTTTGGAAGCTTTCCGCTTAAAAAAATGCTGCCTACTTACTTTTGGCGGGGCCTATTCCAACCATATTGCAGCGGTAGCTGCTGCAGGAAAGATATACGGGTTTTCTACCGTTGGGGTAATACGAGGCCAGGAGCTGGGAGATAAAACAGATAATAACCCTACCTTGCGGTATGCCCGGGATTGCGGCATGCATCTGGAATTTGTGAGTCGTGAAGCATACCGGCGCAAAAACGATCCTGATTTTCAGAAAGAACTGCTTACCCGGTTTGATAATTGTTATCTCATTCCTGAAGGAGGAACCAATTCTCTGGCAGTCAAAGGTTGTGAAGAAATAGTAACCGGTAAGGATGCAGAATTTGATTATATTACTGCCTGTGTAGGTACCGGAGGTACGTTGGCAGGACTGATTAACAGTTCAAAAGAGAACCAAAAAGTTTTGGGATTTCCCGCCTTAAAAGGCGATTTTTTGAAAGAGGATATTCGTAAATTTGCCAGTAAAGAGAACTGGCAGCTTATAAAAGGATATGAATATGGAGGGTATGCCAGAGTTACCCGCGAGTTAATATCCGGAATGAATGCGTTTTACGCAGAAACAGGAATTTTAACAGACCCGGTATATACCGGTAAAATGATAATGGGTGTACTAGATCTTTTGAAAAAAGGTTATTTTAAAAAAGGTTCGCGCATCCTGGCTATACATACAGGAGGTTTACAGGGAATAGCGGGAATGAATGTAAAATTGGAACAAAGTAATATGCCATTGATTAACATATGATCAGGAATATCTGTATTTTATTAGGTGCGGTTTTCATACTATCTTCCTGTGGCTCCAAAAAGAAGGTGGTCCAGAAAAAACAGGAAAAGAACAGAAAAGAAACGCAAAAACCCGCCACACCCAGAGAATGGGAACCGAATGTGATCGCTGAAGAATTCGTTTTTTTTGATATCTCATCTACTGAAGAATACATAGAGGTATTTAAGGAGATCGCAAAGCAGAATATGCGGGATTACGGTATTCCGGCTAGTATTACCCTGGCACAAGGAATTTTAGAAAGCGGCTCGGGAAAAGGAGATCTCACGCGTCGTACCAATAACCATTTTGGTATAAAATGCCATAAAGGCTGGCAGGGTGACAGGGCTTATCATGACGATGATGAGATAGGAGAATGTTTTCGTAAATACAATCACCCCATGTATTCTTTTAGTGACCATTCACAGTTTTTAACCTCACGTTCCCGATATGCTTCTTTATTTAAGTTGGGAAAGGATGATTACAAAGGATGGGCCCGCGGATTGCGAAAAGCAGGGTATGCAACAGATGTTCGCTATCCGCAAAAGTTAATATCCCTTATAGAAAGATACAGCCTTTATCAATATGATAAAGAAGTTTTAAAAAACAAAAATCGAGAGGCAATAGCATCTCATAAAAGGTCACACTCAGATGAGATAATACACACGGTTAAGAAAGGCGATACCCTGTACTCCATCTCGCGAAGATACGGGTTGAGCGTGAAGGAGCTCATGGCTTCAAACCGTCTTAGTTCTACTAATATTTCAATAGGTCAGGAATTGATCATAAAATCTTCAAAATAAAATGATATATAAAAGAAGTAGTGCTTTGTTTACTGCCGCTTCAGAAGTTATCCCCGGCGGGGTAAATTCTCCGGTACGTGCTTTTAAGGCAGTAGGCGGCACCCCTGTTTTTGTAAAAAAAGCAAAAGGTGCATACCTGTATGATGAGGACGGTAATACACTAATTGACTACATAGCCTCTTGGGGGCCAATGATCCTCGGGCATGCATATGAACCGGTCATTAGTGCCATCAAGGAAAAAGCAGAAAAAGGAACCTCTTTTGGGATGCCAACTGAAATAGAGACCCAAATTGCAAGTCTGGTGGTATCTATGGTACCCTATATTGATAAAGTACGATTTGTAAATAGCGGTACAGAGGCTTGTATGAGTGCCGTAAGGCTTGCAAGAGGGTACACGGGCCGGGAAAAGATTATCAAATTTGCGGGTTGTTATCATGGTCATTCAGATGCATTTCTTATTCAGGCGGGCAGCGGAGCCGTTACTTTCGGAACACCCAACAGTCCGGGAGTAACCAAAGGTACTGCAAAAGATACTCTGTTGGCCGATTACAATAATTATGAACAGGTAGAACAACTGGTAGATGCCAATAAGGGTGAGGTTGCGGCTATTATTATAGAACCTGTTGCCGGAAACATGGGATGTATAATACCAGACAAAGGTTTTTTAGAGGCGCTTAGAAAGCTTTGTGATGCCGAAGGGATACTGCTTATTTTTGATGAGGTAATGACTGGTTTTCGCCTGGCAAAGGGAGGCGCCCAGGAACGTTTACAGGTACGGGCCGACATAGTAACTTTTGGAAAAGTTATTGGAGGTGGGTTACCGGTAGGAGCCTTTGCCGCCAGAAATGAGATTATGGAATATCTGGCACCCGAAGGGCCCGTTTATCAGGCGGGTACCTTAAGTGGAAATCCGCTGGCTATGGCTGCGGGTCTGGCCATGTTAACTGAACTTAACGAACAACCTGAAATTTTTAAGAGCCTGGAAGAAAAGACTATGTATCTGCGCAACGGACTTCATGAAGCATTGAGTGCCGGAAAACTGAGCTATCAGATCAATCAACTGGGCTCAATGATCTCGGTACATTTTACGGATGTTCCGGTAGTTGATTTTGGCAGTGCAGCAACCGGTAATAACGCGTATTTCAGAAAGTTTTTCCACGGCATGTTGAAAGAAGGCGTGTATTTACCTCCCAGTGCTTTTGAGAGCTGGTTCTTAAATGATGCGTTGAGTTATGAAGATCTTGACAAAACTATAGAGGCAGCTTCCATAACCCTGGCTGGCATGTAAAAAAATCCCTGAAAGGTTCAAGTAAAAAAGAACTGTTTCAGGGATATGGAAATCATAAGAATTAACGTTTGCTTCTCCTTTTTGATGTAAAGTGCTTATGTCTCCCGGATTTTGCTTTTTCCTGCGATTTCCATAGAGCGTATTGCTCTTCATTAAGAATTTTTTTCATTTTTTGTTGTAGAGCGATCTCCATATCAAGTTTTCGGTTCATTCGCTCAAAATAGTCATCTGCAGAAGCCGGGTTTCCTTCACCGGCTTTTCGGGAAGCTTTGTACTTTTCTCTCTCTTCTGCCTGTTGTGTAGTGAAGAGGAGTAATTGTGATTGTTGATTTTCATTCAGGTCTAGTGCAAGCGTGAGTCTTTTGGTCTGTAAGATGGCTTTTTGTTCCGGTGTCATTTCCGTTAGTACGGCCCTGCGCTCTTTCTCCTTAGTCCTGTCCTTTCTTTCTGGTCTTTCCTGTGCCATGCCCTGCAAAGCAAAGAGAGCTATGGCCATAATGAATACAAATTTTCTCATGATCTGCTTTTTACGGTTTATATTTTTAAGACACGGGCAAAGTAAAAAAGTTTAAAACGGAATGTGTTTTGTACTGCAAATTCACAAAAAAAAGCGCCTTCAAGGCGCTTTTTACAAAAAGTTAAAGGATATCTTATTTGGGATCTAAAATATCGTTAATTCTTTCCAGAGCATCCTGAAGGTGGTATCTGCTCATACGATCCTGGGTTCTGCCTGTGGCATTACGGATCTCAGTTCTTAATGTTTTTAGTTCTGCACGTACTACGGCTCTGATATCGGATTGCTCTACATCAATATTGGTTTGTGTGGCAAATCTTCTAAACTGTTGTGGTATCTGTGCTTGTTTTTCAGTCATCAGGAAATGCATACGTTCAATATAGGCACGCTGAAGGTTTCTTCGGTAGGTGTCTATTTTTTTGCCGCTTTTGAGTTCGCTCCAGATACCTTTACGAAGGTCACCCATCATGTCTATAAGATTATAAGCTTCACTTCCGTTTATTGCTTCATTTTCAATAATACGTCCCAATCGGCCAAAATCCAGCATATTGTTAAGGGTCCTTACCTGAAGGCCTCTTAAGCGATCTACGCTTCCCGCATGTTCTATTTTATTGAAAATATTTTCGTCAAGCATCCATTCAGGTGTAGTAAATAGCTCAGCCTGTAAAAACTTCATGGCTTCTTTTTGCTTGTTTTTGTTTACATGTGTATAAACGGCTCCTTCCTGGTCATAGGTTTTGTAGTATTCATAGACCCCTCCAATATTGGATGATACATGCCCCATATATCTGTTAAACTGTCCCAATACCTGGCCGTAAAGATCTTCAAGATCCTGATAGTCTTTTCCTTTTTCGGAGGTCCATTCTATAAGGTTGGGAACAATGCGTTTAAGATTAGCAATACCGTATAAACTTGCTTTTACGGCGTCGTCTCCAAGGTCTTCGGTTTGAGAACTGGGATCAATAACACCAAATTGTTGTCTTCCAAAACGATACATGGGGTCATCTGCATGAGCCAGTATCCAGCTATCTAGTGTGGGTTTTTCATCTTCTGCGGAAACTCCGGGAATAGGACGGTATCCCCATTTAATGGCATATTTGTCATACACTCCAATATCTGGCATAAGGGCTACGCCTTTGTCTTCGGGCTGGGCTACATAATTAAATCGGGCATAATCCATAATAGAAGGTGCAGTACCGTATTTTTTAGTAAATGAAGCCGATCGTAATGAATCTACAGGATAGGCAACACTGCTTCCCATATTGTGAGGTAGTCCGAGGGTATGTCCTACTTCGTGAGCCGAAACAAAACGTATAAGTCTTCCCATGGTTTCATCTTTAAACTCAACACCGCGGGCATCCGGATTAATGGCGGCTGTCTGAACAAAGAACCAGTTTCTGAGGAGTGTCATTACATTATGGTACCAGTTAATATCTGATTCCAGTATTTCCCCGCTTCTGGGGTCACTAACATGAGGCCCATTGGCATTGGGAATAGGAGATGCAAGATATCTTACTACTGAATAACGCACATCTTCGGGAGACCAGTCAGGATCTTCTTCAGGAGTTGGCGGATCTTTGGCAATAATGGCATTTTTAAAACCTGCTTCTTCAAAAGCTACCTGCCAGTCTTCAATACCTTGTTTAATGTATTTGCGCCATTTTTCCGGTGTGGCACGGTCAATATAATAAACGATTTGTTTTTTAGGCTCAACCAGTTCACCGCGTTTAAATTTTTCGATATCTTCTTCTTTCACTTCCAGTCTCCAGCGGTCGAGATAGCGTACGGTTTTACTTTTTTGGGCATCAAGGCCATAATCGGTTTGTCCTCTGGCAAACCATCCTACTCTTTGATCAAAGTACCGGCGCTTCATAGGGACTTTAGGTAAAAGAACCATAGAATTGTTAAGTTCTATAGATATGGAACCAGTGCTTTGGTTAGAAGGGGGGTTGCCGGCATTGTAGGTTTTTACATGTCGGGCTTCAATATTTAGCGGATAGCTTTTAAGGTGCTCAATATAAGAACGACTGTCATCTACACGGGTTACTTTATATCTTTTTCGGTTACCTTCGGTCATACCGAGTGCCTTCACGTCTTTTTCAAAAAGCTCGTTTACCTGAATTACGGTAGAGGTAGAATCTTTGCCAAAGGCCTTAATGGGAAAACGATAAAGTACTGGCTCAAAATTGGAATTCACAACGGCTTCCTGAACCGGAAGTGAATCGGCTGCATACACATTATGAGAAACAACCCTAAGCAGAACGTGTTGTGGTTTTTTTTCCCAGCGCAATACTTTTGTGTTTTGTTTTCCGCCACCAAAGCCAATACCACTGGCAGTTTTGGCGATACGGGTAACCATCAGCATTTCACGTCCAAAAAGAGAATCAGGAATTTCATAAAAGTACTTTTCTCCGTCAACATGAACATCAAAGAGACCTTCATCAGTTATGGCCTTTGCAGTGATAACTTTACTGTAAGGCTGAATTCCATTTTTTTGAGGAGCAGATTCTTTGGCAGGAGGGGATTTTTTTGAAGATTTCTTTTTGGATCGTTGTGCTTCCAGGCTTTGAACACCACCCAGAATAATACAGACCAACAGAAATTTCGTGAGGAAATTTTTGATCATAGGAGTTGATTGTTTTAATGATTATTCCTCAAATTACAGTAAAATCTACAGCTTTCCATGTTAACAATTTCTTAAGTTTTTTACACTATAAGTGAAAAACATGGTATAAACAACAAAAAAAAGCACTTTTAGTTAAAAATTTCACAAAAACCGTAACATTTTTAATCTTCAGTAGTCTTAATAGTATCAATCAAATGACGAAATAAAACAAAACAACCAGTTATGAACAAATTTTTAATTATTTGTGGATTGTTATTCGGACAGGAAGCAGCCACACAGCAAGAAGACCCGGGATCCTCTGCAAGCTATCAGGAAGCTACTCAAACAACTATGACCGTTGCGTATGTTAAAACTGAAGCTAAAACCAAAGAGTATGCTTTAGTACTTTCTGGAAAAGAAGAGGCCTCACCTCTTGATCTTAACAGCATTGAGTATATAGAGGAAGAAATAGACTTAGATCTTGGTTTTGATCCGGATCAATATCTTCCCAGAGGATTTGACCCATACAAACCCTATTTTGATATTAATAGTATAGAATACATTAAAGATGAGAAATGCCCAGACCTGGGTTTTGACACCAGCGAATATTTACCTGAAAATTTTGATCCCTACGATAGTTACTTTGATATTCACAGTATTGAATACATAGATGATGAAGCACAACTGGACATGGGGTATAATGTAGCTGAATATTTACCTGAAGATTTCAACCCTCATGAACCCTATTTTGATATTCATTCTGTTGAGTATGTAGATGAAGATGAAGACGCTCAAATAGTCATGGGTTTTGAGCCTGGTAATTACCTTCCAAAAGGTTTTGATCCTTACGTGACAACCACCAGTTTCTAATATGTCCCCTTACGTTCGAAAGTATTTTCGACACAATCCTAAAATGTTATGAATAGTTAGTTACGGGGTTCCGCCTTAAAGGCGGAACTTTTGCCCCCGTGATAACCGTTAAAAGTTCTTTTAAATACCTTCTTTTATTAAAAAAAACAGCTATTAACATTTTAATAAAGTTGAGTTTACAATTGTGTTTTTAACAAAAAAAATCTGTTAAATGAGCATTTTTATCAAACTTTTGACCCAGCCTTTATCACCTTGGCAACAGTTGTTGTTTTTTATTGCTAAAATGATCTCTAAACACCAATAAATAAAGGGGTTACGGGGGTATAAATATTTCTTAAAGTTTGCTGTTAATTAAATTTTCTGTCAGAAATTTGCAGTGTAAAATTAAATGTTGAAACAACGTAAACTAGAATAAATAATGAAAAATGTCCTTCTTACTTTAACACTTGTCCTTTGCATGGTGCCTGCCCTGGCAATGCATCGACAAATTGATCCTGTATCGGATTCACTTCTTTTGAAAAGTATTGTTTTCATTGAAGATGAGATCGAGGTAGAACTTGGGTTTGATCCTGGAAAATATCTTCCGCGGGGGTTTGATCCTTATGTAGCGTATTTTGATATTCACTCTATTGAATATATAGAGGAAGAATCTAATGTTACATTAGAATTTGAAGTATCAAAGTACCTTCCTGTTGGTTTTAATACCCGTAAAAATGCACTTCAGCTTTCTGATATTCCTTTTGAGGAAGAAGAGACAGAAGTAGAGTTAGGTTTTGATACTGCCATCTATTTGCCAAAAGGTTTTAATCCTTACCATACGCATTTAGATATACATAATATAGAATATATAGAAGAAGATACTACTGAAGAGATAGAAGCAGACCTGGAAAACTTCCTAAAAGTATTTTATGTGCTTCAGGCAAAATAAATAATAGAGTGTTAATTTGATTTAGTCAAAAAAGCCCTGAAAATATCCTGTTTTCAGGGCTTTTTAGTTTTAGATAAAGGGTGGTTTAATTTCTTAAGGAAAAAAACGGATAGAAATTACAGAGATACACCCCTGGCAGTATAGATACACCAGCCTATTTTTGAAAAAGAGAATTGACTCTTATTTTGTTTTACTCAGATTTTAGTTAGACAGAGTGCTTCTATAGCACTCTTTTTTTTATTCCTTAACACCAGGATCTCACTCTCCTTTAACAGATAAACCTAAAAAACATATTTTTTATGTGTAGAGGTAACAATTATGTGTAAACTGCATCCAAAGGGTAAAATAAAAAAATCAAAAATATGAAGTTTTTAAGATGGCCATTATTAGGGCTTTTATGGTTTATGGCAAGTTCTCTTTTTGCGCAATATCCTGAATTTGAAGTAGAAATTAAAGGTAAGGGGACCCCTGTTTTATTATTCCCGGGTTTTAGTTGTACGTCTGAAGTTTGGGATACTACTGTACAACAGATTTCAGAACAATACGAATGTCACGTATTTACCTTTGCAGGATTTGGCAATGTGCCACCTGTAGAAGGTAACTGGCTTTTGCGTATTAAGAATGCCGTAAAGAAATACATGTATGAAAAAAACATGTACCATACGGTTTTAATTGGGCACAGTATGGGGGGCACTCTCGCTCTCTGGCTTGGCCTTGAAGAACAATCCCGGCTTGAGAAAATCATTGTGGTAGATGCTTTACCTGCTATGGGTGCTTTAATGATCCCCGATTTTGATCCGGATTACATTACTTATGATAATCCCTATAATCAACAGTTACTTAAAATGGATGACGTAGCATTTAAGAATATGGTCAGTAACATGGCTGCTTTTATGAGTAAAAATCAAGATTATCATAAGCAATTAACAGACTGGATGGTTCAGGCAGATCGTAAGACCTATGTATATGGTTATACTGATTTACTTAAATTAGACATCCGGAAAGAGCTTTCCGGGTTGAAAATACCGGTAGTTATACTTGCAGCCACTTTTCCCGATAAAGAGGCAGTGATCAAGAACTATAAAGCTCAATATACGGCACTCCCTTATAAAACCTTTTATTATGCTGAAAATGCGGCTCATTTTATTATGTATGATGATCCTGAATGGTACTCAGAAAAAATTGAAGAGCAACTTCCTGTAAAGTGAAAAATAGAGAGCAATTTTTTAATGAGATCTTCCAGATATGTCACCCCAAAGTTTACCGGCTTTGTTTGGGGTATTTTAAAGGTGATACAGCAGTGGCAGAAGATGTTGTTCAGGAGGTTTTTATAAAGGTTTGGTTGCATATGGATACTTTTCGTGAAGAGTCTTCTATTACAACCTGGGTATATCGAATTGCAGTTAATACCTGCCTTATGGAATTGCGTAAAAGTAAGCCCGAAACCACCAGAGCAGTTACTTCTCAAGTAGTTTCAGAACCACAAACCGATGATAGTCAGCAGGAAAAGATCTTACTGCTTAATAACTGCATCTCACAACTGGAACCTGTAAACAAGTTAATTATTTTGCTAGTGCTTGAAAACACAGCATATAATGAAATAGCTTCTATAACCGGTCTTAATGAAACGGCCCTGCGGGTGCGTATTCATCGAATAAAAAAACGTTTAACAAAATGTGTAAAACATGACTCCTGATAATTTTAAAGAAATACAAAAACTCTGGAATCAACAGGAAACAAATCCTGTAGCTCCTGTAGAACTTATGGAAAAAGGCAGGGATGCACAAAAAAAAATTAAGAATCAGCATAAATATACCATGATCATAATGGCGGTCACAGCGGGTATTTTGATCTCCTTTTTTATATCTATTGCTGCATGGCACTACGAGGGCTTTACTGCAAAATTGTTTTTAATGGTGTTTGTTTTACTGTTACGCTGGCTATTGGAAAAATATAGTTTTCGCAGGTGGCATCATATCAAACCTATATTATCTGCAGAAATGTATATGAAAAAAATTACTGCATTTTACCGTTGGAGAAGGAAACTACACATTGTATATACCCCGATACTGATAATGATTTATACAATAGGCTTTGTATTGCTACTGCCTTATTTTGAAGCGGGTCTTTCCAGAGGGTTTTACTTGTATGTTGTATGGAGTGGAGTGGTTAGCATTGCGGTAATTTGTGTAATTATTTTCTGGCAAACAAGAAAAGAGTTACGTTTGCTCCGGTTTTTAAAGAAACATTACTTTTCAGAGGTTTGAGCCAGGCTTTATTTCTCGATGTGAATACTGCAGTCATCATGGCGTAACCCAAACCAGCGTATGCGGTTTTGGGAAGCATATTTATACAAAGCATCTCTAAAAGCAGCGGGTATGTATTTACACAAGGCCGCCGGGTATTTCCAGTAAGGAAAAAAGGAAACCATAGTTAAAAAAGCGGAGGAGTGGGTTAAGATTTTGTCACGGTGAATAAAAATTAGGGTGTCTAACCGGTCTGGTGGAAAACCCAGGAACACGAGTAGATCCTGACCTTCATGAGACTGGAAAGGGACAAAGGTGAAAGTATTCTCCGGGGCCGATTGAAGTGCCCAATCCACAACAGTATTGCATAAATTACAGGAACCGTCAAAAATAAGTATGGGTTGGTTATTGTTTGTGTGCATGACTTTGATTTTGGATCAATAACATGGCAATAGTCGATAAATAACCATGATCATTTCATTGTAAGTGTTAGTTTTTTCCTGAATTTTCAGGAGCCGCCGCCACGTAATGACCAAAACCCGTCAAAAGTTTGCTTTATTTCCCTTATATGGCTTAAGTACTTTCTTCAGGGAAAAGCCCCTTCTTTTTTCCTGATTTACCCTTTATAAAAAAGCTGGAGTACTACGTAGTTTTGCCTATATCAATCATTGAATGAGCATTATGGCGATAGAAACTTTTGAGGTAACTTCATATAAACTGGACAATGAATTGGCTATTGTTTTCTGGCAGGGTGTTCAGATACGTACTAAAGGGCATTTGCTATGTACAGGCAGTGATTACCGGTTTATCATTTTTTTTCTAAGTGAGGAAAACACGCTTCCATTAGCCGCGTATATGCCTGAATATAAACTGGCCGCAGTATTTGCATTTGAGCACGAAAGAGAATCCTATATAGAACTTTTAGAAGCAGGCCGCGTATATGCCTGTATGAGTACTCATAGTCCAGATCAAAATCTTCTTACAACCCAAAAACCGGTAAGATGTATTCTTCCTTAAGCTATTAATCGATACCTCCTTTTTGCTTACCGGTTTTTTTATCTATCAGTAAATTGTACATTTATAGGTAGCTTACAGCACGATAATGGGTTTGATCGCTTTTACTTGATGTAAGTCGTATTTATAAAACAACAGAGTGAGTACCAAACTTGAAAAAGACCTGAAAAAACTGGTAAATGAGAAGGTAATATCTCCCGATACGGCCCATGCCATTCGTTCATGGTATGATAAGAACAAGGGGGTAATGCCCAACCGTTTACTTTTGGTATCGGGGGTTTTGGGAGCGCTCTTAACGGGGTTGGGTATTATACTTATTCTAGCTCACAATTGGGATCATTTTTCGCGCCCCGTACGCACAATACTGGCCTTTTCTCCGCTGCTTTTGGGACAAGGAATTGTAGCGTATGTACTTATTAATAACAAAAACTATGTTTGGAAAGAATCGGCTGCAACATTTTTGTTTTTTGCAGTAGGTTCCTGCATATCCCTCATCAGCCAGATCTATCATATACCAGGAGAGGTAGAAGATTTACTTCTAATATGGATGATACTTTGCGCTCCCTTAATCTATTTGCTTACTTCTAAAGCTTTGGGAATACTACATTTAGTATTTTTAACCTGGTGGGCCGTTTCTTCAGGATATTCTTATCAGGCAGAATCGCCCTGGGTGTACTGGGTTTTGCTGGCAATATTGGTTCCTTTTATAGTCCGCATGTATCATAAAAACACTACTTCCAACACATTCTTTGTAATTACATGGCTTCTTTCTATAAGTATGACCATTTGTCTGGGAGCATTTGTTGAAACAGAGGAGATGGGCTTCCTGCTTTATATTCTTTTCTTTTCCTGTTTATATTCTTTTGGCGCGATACTGGCCCCTGAAATTGAGAGCATTACCAAAAACGGATTTCTGGTAACAGGCTCACTTGGTACCGTAATTACGCTACTGATCATGAGTTTTCAATCTTTCTGGGAAGGGGTGGCATCGTTACAGGGATATGCTGGTAGTGAATGGCTATTGTTGTCACTTTTCTTTGTTCTTTTAGTTTTCTTAAGCCTCAGTCACCTTTTAAAGAGAAAAGGCTTTGATGGTTTTTTGGTAGTTCCTTTTGCTTTTTCTGCTATTTTTTGGTTGGGAACAGGCTACCCCCTGTTGGCAATGATCTGCCTGAACCTGTTCATTCTGGTATTGGGAATTTCTATTTTGGCAGTGGGCGCAAGAACAAAAAGCTTATTGCGTCTTAATTACGGACTTCTCATAGTGGCGATATTGATTGTATGTCGGTTTTTCGATACCCATATAAGCTTTGTAATACGGGGGTTGGTATTTATAGGTGTGGGAATTGCATTTTTTATTGCGAACTACTCGGTCTTAAGAGACCAACGGAAGCATAATCATAAACTTTGAGTGTCATGAAAAAACGATGGGTCTTCATCTTTTTTATTGCTCTGGCTTTTATACAATTAAGCGTGCCGGGCTATATGATATACACTAACGAAGATACTTTTCGAAATGGAGAAGCTTTTAAGTTTGTGATAAGACCCGTAGATCCTACAGATCCGTTTCGGGGAGAATATATTACCCTTTCGTTTGCTCTTAATGAATTTGAGACCGAAGAAAAAGGGTGGAAATACAACTCTGATATATTTATCGCTTTAGACAGAGATGAAAATGGTATAGCGGTGATCAAAAGCGTGTCTTCCAAAGCACCTTCGCATACAGAAGTTTATATAAAAGCAAAAGTAACGGGATATTATGAAGGCAAAGTAAGTTTTCAATTGCCCTTTAATCGTTTTTATATGAAAGAGTATAGAGCGTATGAGGCAGAACGCCTCTTTAGGGAGCAGGTGAGAGAAGGGACTGGTCAGGACCATTATGCTATTGTTTTTATTAAAAAAGGCCATGCCCTTATTGCCGATGTTTTTCTCGATGGTACATCCGTCAATAAGATCTACCAGTCTTCGAAATAGCATAAAGATCTTTAAGGGTCGATTTTATAGTATGTTCCTGAAAAACTATTTGTTACAAATTTAAAAAATTGATCAACTTTGTTTGTTAAGTTTATTTTTGTAGGATTAATCATATTTTTTTTATACTTTTACCTTAAATGCTGTAAGGTTAACGCTTTACAGTATAACCAACCAAATGAAGCAAAATGTTTAAAGAAGTTAAACTCAGGGTTTTCTTATGGATGCTTGTGGGTTTGTTTCCTTTTTTGACCACATGTAATGAGTCTCATATTTTGAAAACGAGAGCATCTCAGGTACTTTCTGAGATCAGTTCTGAATTAGCCGATGCTGTAAATAAACTGAATAGCCATAATGTGCTTTTGGTGAGTAGAACTGCCAGAGGCCTGAAGGTTGATTTTCATAATGGGCTCGAAGAGCCTTTTAAAGGGCGTACTCAGGGTATTATAATTTGCAGGAATACTAAAATGGTTTTTGTAAAATGTGTGGAAGAAACTTTGAAACAAGGTGACATGCTTCTGTTGTACTATGATGCAAATAGCAAGGCCTATGTTGCGGAAGAAGTATAACAGGTTCATAGGCTTTTGAGCCTCCCCAACACGTTATTTTTGTAGTAACAAATTATCAAAACAAGCAAAACGCTAAAAAGTTTTTTTCAGCGTTTGTTTTACCATTCATTCCGGGTTTTTATACTATTTCTACAAAAAGCCCTTCCTCTGTTTTTTCTATTTTTATCAAACCCTTAGAAACCAAACCTTTCTGAGCTTTGTCCCATTTCTTATTTGACAGGCCCGAAGTTTGTTTTACGTCCTGCAGCAATTTTCTTTCACCTTCTTCCAGATGAGAAAAAATATCCATTTCTTCAAGTGTCATTTCCACTTTCTTTTTTTCAGGTTTCATTTGCGGGAAGAACAATACTTCCTGAATAGAAGCATTGTTGGTTAGGAACATGATCAGCCGGTCCATACCTATTCCCAGCCCACTGGTAGGAGGCATTCCAAATTCAAGAGCCCTTAGAAAGTCATGGTCAATAAACATAGCTTCATCATCTCCTCTTTCAGAAAGCTTTAATTGCGCTTCAAATCGCTCTCGCTGATCGATAGGGTCATTGAGTTCTGAATAAGCGTTAGCTACTTCCTTGCCACATATCATGAGTTCAAATCGTTCGGTGAGGTCCGGATCTTCTCTGTGCGTTTTACAAAGAGGACTCATCTCTTTGGGATAATCTATAATAAAAGTAGGTTGAATAAAATTATTTTCACACTTTTCGCTGAATATTTCATCTATGAGCTTTCCTTTTCCCATACTGTCATCAATAGCAATGCCCATTTCTAAAGCAGCCTTTCGCAATTCTTCTTCGGTTTTACCCGTAATATCAAAACCGGTGTACTTTTTAATAGCATCGGTCATGGTAACCCTTTGATAGGGCGCTTTAAAATCTATGTCATGAGAACCAAAAACAGCTTTGGTGGTTCCGTTAACGGCAATGGCTGCGTGTTCCAGTAATTTTTCAGTAAACTCCATCATCCATTTATAATCCTTGTAGGCTACATAGATCTCCATAACTGTAAACTCGGGATTATGTGTACGATCCATTCCTTCGTTCCTGAAGTTTTTGGAGAATTCATATACGCCTTCAAAACCGCCTACAATAAGCCGTTTCAAATACAACTCATTGGCAATTCGCATGTATAGCGGAATATCAAGGCTGTTGTGATGCGTTATAAAAGGGCGGGCTGCAGCACCTCCGGGAATAGACTGTAACACCGGGGTTTCTACTTCAAAATACCCGTGGGCATTAAAGTATTCGCGCATGGCATTGTATAACAACGACCTTTTTTTAAATGTTTCTTTTACGTGAGGATTCACTACCAGATCTACATATCGCATACGATACCGCTGCTCAGGATCGTTAAACTCATCATGTGTTTTTCCCTCGGCATCTACTTTTGGAAGTGGTAAAGGGCGCAGCGATTTGCTAAGCAGTGTGAAGTTATTGACCATAACCGTTTTTTCACCCACTTGCGTGGTGAAAAGAGTACCTTCTATTCCCAAAAAGTCTCCCAGATCAATAAGTTTCTTAAAAACGTCATTATACAGGCTTTTGTCTTCATCAGGACAAATTACATCACGATTAAGGTAGAGCTGAATGCGCCCTTCGTGATCCTGTAATTCTGCAAAAGAAGCTTTTCCCTGAACTCTGGAAGACATGAGCCTTCCGGCAATAACTACTTTTTGCCCCTCTTCAAACTGCTCTTTTATCTGCCTGGAATTGTGGCTCACGGGATATAATGCCGCGGGATATGCTTCTATTCCCAAAGCACGTAATTTGGCTAGTTTTTCTCTTCTTATAATTTCCTGTTCAGAAAGCTGCATAATACGCTTAGAATGAGTTAATATTTTTTGAATGCGCAAAGATAGGCATTTGCATAGATTTTCATAAACAGCTAACTAACTTCTTTAAATGCAACAGGTACTTAAAACTTTTCCTGGCATAAACCATCTATTAAGGAAAATATGAAACGTATTAGAAGGGCCGATAGTGAACTATTGAGAGCTAAAATAGGTGATGTTAACAATACCTTACAATATTTTCGGGTTATCACATATTTTTATATCTTCAGGCCGTTATATTTAAAACAAATTGAATGAGTTTCTGGAGAGTTTTACTGGCTATAATTTTTCCTCCACTGTCTGTTCTCGATAAGGGCTGTGGCTCTATTCTTATCGTATTTATCTTATGGTTGTGTGGTTGGATACCTGGTGTCATAGCTGCTTTGATCATACTTAATAACCCCAAAAATTAGCATTTTATGAAAAAGATGTATTCATGTATGCTATTGATCTTAACAATAGCAGTTCTGTCCTGTAACTTTTCTGAAGAGCTTTACCTTAATGAAGATGGAAGTGGGCGAATGTCTATTAAATTTGATGGTTCTGAACTATTACAGATGCAAGGTACTAGCAGTACCGATAAAGAAGGGGGCGAAAAACCAATGGACTCTGTCATTTCGTTTAGTAAGCTACTGGAAGATAAAAAAGACAGTATTGCTCATCTATCTCCTCAGGAGCAGGCAAGATTGCAGAAGTTGGAGCCATTTTTTATGCACGTTCTCATGAATGAGAAAACAAAAGAGATGAAACTGGACCTATATACTGATTTTACCAGTGTTTCTGAACTTTCTGATGTTTTTGGTGCATTTCAAAACGCGAGTGCTTTCGGTATGCAGGGTGCCCGTACAAATGAGTCTGCAGATGCATTGAATTCAGGAGATGCAACCGAAATATCATATACGCTTTCTAAGAACGTTTTTAAGAGAACGGCAAAAGTACTGGATTATGAGTTACTTCAACGAAATATTGATAGCCTGGGTCGTATGGAGACCTTTTTAAGCAGCTCAAAATATACACTTACCTATCATTTTCCCAAAAAGATCAAATCAGTTTCAGTTAAAGAAGCTCAGATAAGCGAAGATGGCAAAACACTTGTCTATGAAGTGCCTTTTATGGACTTTATGAACAATCCGGAAATATTAAATATCGAAGTGATTCTTGAGAATTAACCGTACGCAGTAACCAATGCGTATATAAAAGGGTTGTTGTACCTTTGTGGCATGAACAAGAGCGTTATACTGGAAGACTTAGGGTATAAAGATTTCGGGGAGACCTGGGAATATCAGGAAACCTTGTTTAAGAATATCCTGGACAGGAAAATTGCCAACCGGAGACAGGGCACACAGCATGAAACTCCCAATTATTTTTTGTTTGTAGAGCACCCTCATGTCTATACTTTAGGTAAGAGTGGTGATATGAGTAATTTGTTATTGGCAGAAAGTGAGTTAAAAACCAGAGGTGCCACTTTTTACAAAATAAACAGAGGAGGTGATATAACGTATCACGGTCCCGGGCAGATCGTAGGGTACCCTATTCTTGATCTGGACAACTTTTTTACAGACATTCACAAGTATTTGAGGTTTTTAGAAGAAATGGTGATCCGGGTTTTAAAGGAATACGATTTATCGGCCACACGTAGTGAGGGAGAAACGGGCGTTTGGTTGGATGTAGGTACTCCTTTTGCACGAAAAATTTGTGCTATGGGCGTTAGGGCTTCACGTTGGGTCACCATGCATGGCTTTGCTTTAAACGTAAATGCAAATTTGGGGTATTTTGATAATATCATACCCTGCGGCATTAAGGAAAAAGCAGTAACTTCTCTTAATGTAGAGCTTGGGGTGCCTGAAGTTCCTTTAAATGAAGTTAAAGAAAAACTGCTCTTTCATTTTGAACAACTTTTTGAAGCACATTTTGTTAAAGAAAAAACCGGAGCTTAAAAGAAAACCAGAGCTAAAAAATATAAGTATGGCTTAGGGTATTCTCTAATGAACATTTCTCTCTTCTGTTTTGCACTTTACCCCAAGCAGTATGATGGTCTCTGCCACAGGCTCCTGTTCTCCTTTTCCATAAGTGGTAATAGTTGAATTGGGAAGGCCAAGATCATTGACTAATATATTTTTTACAGTATTTGCTATTTGTAGAGAAAGGTTGAGGTAGAACTTTTCATTACGTCGGCATTCGTATGTGCTACGACATTGATCTTACCTTTCTCATCTTTCAACACCAGAGCAATTGCCTTAAGAACACCATAAGATCTGGGTTTTAACCATTGCAGACCTGAATTTGATAAGGATATCCGTAGTGCTAAACTTTCCGTCTTTCTTCAGCATACTTCGATAATCGTCTCCTCCTTCGGTTATTTTGAAATTGGAAATAAAACCTGCCAGACTCCATTTTTAAATCCTGTAGAGTGTAGTTTTATGTAATTGGCTTTTCCTTCGTTAACCGGTCGGAGGTATCAATTTTTTTATTGATCCACAGTCTTAAAGTGCTTTTGTTTACAGCTATTGAAGCATGAACAAACCCTCTCATTACCTGCCGCGTTCCCTTTTGTACGGTGTTCCGGATATTTGTTTGTCGTTGGCATATTTATTTGTGGAAATACCAATGTTAACATACTGGCAAAACGGAAGACTTAATGAAGTACGATTTGCGTTTCGCTCAAAACCATTTTCTTCATCCGGCCAGATATTCATTCTGGCAACAAAACAGAACCCGGGGTAGTATAATAATTAGTAGATAGGTTTTGAGTAACAGCTCACCTAGTTTATTCTATATACAAGTAAGGTATTGTCTTCTCCTTTTGTAACGACTTCTATCTTCTGGTCATTGTCTATATCATTAAGATCTATTGAACTATTGCCATATACGGGGAAATTTGCTATGGGCATTCCTTGACTATCAAAAAGATACGTGTTGTTCGCGTCTGTGTCGGTAATTGAGATGTAAATTTTATTTTGTATATAAAATATTCTGGGAGCGGTGTAAATCCCGAAATCCAATTCTATCTTTTTACCTTTAATGGTCAATTCATTGTCAGAAAAAGTAACCAGTGTTTTAGCAGTAGCATCAATTTGGTGATTTTCCTTTAATCCCAAACTTTTCTTTTCTATAGCGCCTTTTAAATCAATTTGAACAAGATTTCCCTCCGTGTCGGTGGTAGTTATTTGGTTATTGTACCAATATATCTCATTTCCTGAGGGAGTAACCTTGCTTTTAGGTTTGATGCGATGGTTGCCTTTGCGGTCTCTGATAGAGATCTGTTCTTTTTCACTAAAAATTAGATAATCTTTGCCAGACACTCTTAAATGTTTGGGGGGTGCCGTAAAAACACTTTTGGCCTTTGTAAAACCAAAACCTTTTACTACCTCACCATTTTTGGTGAACATGCTCAATGAGCTACCCTGACATATTAGGAACCGGTAGTTGTGATTTTTATCATAGTCAAAAATGGCCAGCGGTTGCGTAATTTTTTTAGAAGATGCAATGGGAAAAGGTGCCACTGTGTTACCGTTACGATCTATGACATATATAGATGAATCTGTAGCAAAAGCAAGTTGTAATCTTCCATTGCGGTAGAGGTCCACCTGTTGTATTCGCCCCAGAATTTTACCATCCAGTTCTTTTTTCCACAATATTTTTCCCTGGTTACTTATTAAATATAAATGGTTACGTACATCCTGTACAACAATCTCTTTTTCTTTGGTACGGTGGTTTTGAACAAATACGGGGTCTGTTGCCAGATCATTATCTAAAGCAATACTTAGTATTTGAGATGCCACACCCTCTAAGGGCCTTTGATCCTGTTGTTTAATAAAAGCGTTGGTGTGTAAAAAATTTTTATCAGATATAAATTGTAGGGCTGCTATGGGATATTCTTTAACATTCAAAGAAGCAATGTCTTTTTGATAGCGCTCTTGTACGGTTTGGGAAACTATTTCTTTCATTCCCGGATTTACGCCCAGTATAAGCACTGAAGCCTTATCATTAAGGTGTGCTTGTATCTCTTTATAAGCCGAACTCCTTTTAAGGGTGCTTTGGTTTTGATAGTTATCAATAATGGGATATAGTTTTTCGGGTTGGTCTGCAAACACCATAAAGTGATCAACAGTTGTGTAAAAGTTAGCAGCTACATTTGATACCAGAGGAAAAAGATGGTCGGCCAAAAGGCTAAAGTTTTCCATACGGTAGATCCTGGTATTGCGATGCTCTTCGATCAGGCTACTTTGGTTTTCCAATGAGGTTTTGGCAGCTTCAATATTAGTAAAATGAACACCTACACAGATGCCCTGTTCATGATAAATAAGTCCTATTTCACTGGAAAAATCAAAAAAATCATTTTTTTCATTTTTTATTTTGTCACTGTAAGCACTAAGGTTTTTACGAACTTCTTCCCAGGTGTCATAAGTAAACGAAATAGCGGCCCGGGCCGAAAGAGGAGTGATTTCAGGAAGGTTGTTCTCTGACGGATTGGTATTTTTAAAGATAGAAAGGAGGGTTTTAGTAGAGTCTCCCGGAATTGCAATACCGCTTAACAACAATTGTTTTTGGTCAATAAGAGGGTCAAAAGCTACCCATTCGGCCGGGATTTGTTCTTCAAAATGCTGGACGCCGGGAAAGATGCTACTCAAAAAATCGTAGAATTTTTCACCTTTTAGAAAAACATTTGCAGAGATGTCTGTATTAACAGTTGCAAAAACCTTCTTTAATCCCTTCACATCAGAAAGTGTGTTCAATTCCTGTTGCCGTATAAGATTTTCAATTACCAGTTTTGAAGATGAAATAACTGCTTTGTCTTTTATTTTGGTGTGATAAGTGGTGTTATTGCGTGTTACCACTCTGTCAATAAAAGCATTGTCATATTCAAACCTTTCAGAACGTACATCCTGCAGAGAATCAGTTATAAAAAGCTGGTCGTTGTATTGCGTAATAACTGTGTATTCAAAATTATCTTTCCCTACTTCATTAAAGCATAAGATAAATTCGGTTTCCGGATCTAGAAGATCTAAATGATTCAACAATTCATTAAAACGAATGCCGGTAGGGCTCTCGGCCAGGGGTTTAATGAACTGATTGTTTTTTAATTCACTTTTAAAAGAAGTAAAATCGTTTACCTGGAGTATTGCAAAAGTATTTTGAGGAATGTAACTGGTAAGTCCTGAAACCTTTTTTTCTGTAGGATTACACCCTGTAATCAAAAACAGTAAAGCAATAAGTGTTTTTTTCATTTTTCCCTATTTGCTACAAAAATAGAAAATCACAATGCTAACTTCAATTGTTCCGGCAATAGTCTGAAGCTTTTTCTGTGATATTCAGTAATTCCGTATTTTCTGATAGCTTCACGATGCTCCCGGGTGGGGTATCCTTTATTTTGAATCCAGTTGTACATGGGGTATTCTTCGTGAATTTTTGCCATATAAGCGTCCCTGTAGGTTTTGGCAAGAACCGAAGCTGCTGCGATACTCATATATTTTGCATCCCCTTTTATAATACATTCATAAGGAATTTTTTCGAAAGGTTTAAACCGGTTACCGTCAACAATAATGAAACCGGGTTTTGCAGAAAGTTTGCCAAGGCTTCGGTGCATAGCCTCTATAGAGGCATTAAGAATATTCATTTCGTCTATTTCAAGAGGAGATACATGTGATACCGCAAATGAAAATGCCTCTTGCTCTATTAACGTTTTAATGAGGTCTCTACGTGTGGCAGTAAGTTGTTTTGAGTCATTGAGGTCGTTGCAGATAAAGGATGATCTCAAAATTACGACCGCCGCAGTTACCGGTCCGGCTAGGCATCCCCTTCCAGCTTCATCTGTACCGGCTTCCAGGCCTTTTCTTTCAGAAAAATTAGAAAGTAAAGTCATGAGTAGGTTTTTTCAATAAACTTATGCTTTTGTTTTAAAAACGACAAATTTTTAAAATTCTTTATGCTTTTTAACATCTGGCTTACCGCTTTTATTTGTTTTATTAAGAAATTATTAAGAAGTTTGCCACTGACTAAATCAAATTAATTAAATATGAGATCAAAGTTTACTTGGATGTTAACGCTATTGTTGGCGTTAGTAGTGCAAATCTCATTTGCACAGGAAAAAACTGTTACAGGTAACGTGACCGACGAAACGGGTTTGCCGTTACCTGGAGTTAACGTTGTGGTTAAAGGTACTACCAAAGGAACACAAACTGACTTTGACGGAAACTATTCTATTTCTGTTAATGTTGGTCAAACATTGGTATTTACCTACATTGGATTGAAAAATGCAGAGAGAGTAGTGACTAGTTCGAATGTGATAAACGTTCAAATGGAAGAAGATGCACAGGCTCTTGAAGAAGTTGTTGTAGTAGGATATGGTACCAGGTCTAAGGAGTTGAGTACATCTGCTATATCAACGGTATCTGCAGAGAAAATCGAAGCATTTGTGCCAACGACCAGTTTGGATAATATTCTACAAGGTCAGGCTGCCGGTGTTCAGGTAACTGCTGCTAACGGTAGGCCGGGACAAACCGCATTTGTACAAATACGGGGTGCAGGTTCGATCAATGCCAGTACCAACCCTCTGTATATTGTAGATGGGATACCGGTAAGTAATGATTTTCTAAACAACATACCTCCCGGAGATATTGAAAGTTTCTCTATCTTAAAAGATGCAGCAACTGTTTCCAAATATGGTTCCAGGGGTGCAAATGGTGTGGTTGTAATTACTACAAAACAAGGAAAATCAGGTGATGCACGCGTTGTATTCCGTTCTTCTTACGGTTTTTCCAAAAGGATCCCTGATCCGTTCGATTTAATGAACGCCAGTCAGAAATTAGAGTTGGAAAGACAATTTGCGGCACTAGGAGTAGAAGCTGCTCAGGCACTGCCAGGCGCACAAGATGCTGCTACCGTGGCAAGATTCCGTTCGTTTGATACGAACTGGGAAGAAGAATTATTAAGAACTTCTGTTATTCAGAATAACTCACTTTCTGTATCAGGAGGAGATGATCGTCTTACCTATTTCCTTTCTTTAGCGTATGATAAAGATTCAGGTATTATTGACAGAATAGATGGTTTTGAAAGGATTTCTGCTCGTTTGAATACTACATATAAAGCAAAAGAGTGGTTGGAAATAGGAGCAAACATATCACTTGCCAGAAATACTTCAGATCTTCCCAGGGATAGAAACAATGTTCAAAACCCGTTTAGGGCGATGTATGATTACAACCCGTGGGATCCATTATTTTTAAGAGACGGAAATGGCGATGTAGTTGTAGATTCTCAGGGAGAACCCGTATTTAACCCTACAACCACTAACTTCCCTATAGCTTTGGCATTACAGACAGAGCCTGAAGATAACAGGAACTTCCTGATCTTAGGTAGTCTTTTCGCTGATATTAAGTTTTCAGACAAATTCTCAAACCGATTCACGGTAGGTGCTACCAGCAACCGTTTTAATAGAACTACCAGATCATTACCCGGAGGGGTGCTTCAGGGATTCATAGGAGATTCTAATTTCCCGGGAACACAAACTGATAACTTCTCAATGAACCTTGAATATAACGTGAACAACGTTTTAACATATTCAGATGTTTTTGACGATGTGCACAATGTTCAGGTCGGGTTCCTTATGGAATATAATGAGCGTATTTTTACCGACTTATTCGTTACTGCCAGAGGTTTCCCAAGTCCGGACTTCCCTTATCAGGATGTGTCTGCTGAGCCTACGGCTTCAGGTTCTGGAGAATCGAGAAGAGCATTATTCTCTCAAGGTTTGTTCTTAGATTATGATTACGATGGGAAATACATTGTTTCCGGTTCGATCAGACGTGATGGATCAACAAGATTTGGTGAAGATAACAAGTACGGAACGTTCTTTAGTGCCAGTGCGGCCTGGAACATCGCCCGTGAAAGCTTTATGGAAGGTTCTGTGTTTAACAACTTAAAATTAAGAGCGTCATACGGTACTTCCGGTAACCAGAATATTCCAGATTTCCAGTTCCTGGATCGTCTAGGGTTTGGTACCTACAATGGTTTCACCACAGCTATTCCTTTAGGAGTGGGTAATCCAGCGATTCAGTGGGAGTCTCAGGCTATTCTCGATATTGGTGTGGAATTTGGTCTGTTTAATGACCGAGTTACCGGTGTGGTTGACTACTTTAAGAAAAATTCAAAAGACCTTCTCTTGAACAGGCCTATTTCTCAAACAGTAGGTGATGAAGATAATGCAGTATTCCAAAATGTGGGAGAGGTTCAGAACTCAGGTATTGAAATAACATTGAATGCAGATATTATAAGGTCTCAGGATCTTAGATGGTCAGTTGGTTTTAACGGTACCTTCATCGATAATGAAGTAGTTTCCTTAGTTGATGGAAATGATATTATTCGGGGTAATACCATATTGAGAGAGGGTGAAGAGATTAACTCTTTCTTCCTGGTACGTTATGCCGGAGTAAATCCTGCCAATGGAGAGCCATTATATCGTGATCTTGATGGTAATGTAACCAACGAATTTAGTCCTGGTTTCCAGACATTGCTTGAAGGAAAGTCACCAGTGGCTGATTTTGAGGGAGGTTTTAATACATCATTCTCTTATAAAGGATTTGGAATACGTGCTGACTTTGCTTACAGAAGAGGAAATTACATTCTTAACTTCCAGCGTTCGGCAGGTATAGCTATTGGAAGTATTAATTTCAATCAGAGAGTTGAGGCTTTCAACTACTGGAAACAGCCCGGTGATCAAAACGTTCACCCTAGTCCGTTGTTCCAGACCACATCAGATCAGACTTCAACCAGATTCCTGGAAAGAGGAGATTTTATAAGACTTAGAACACTTACCGTAGATTACAATTTCCCTAGCAAGTATTTAAGAGATTTTGGAATAAGCTCACTTAGACTTTTTGCTTCCGGACAAAATTTATGGACTATTACCAATTATAACGGTGATCCTGAAATTGGTTTAGGTTCTGCTGAAACAGCTGAGCCTGGAGATGATGGTTTTGTTCCCGGTGAGTTTGCTTTGTTTAGTTATCCTCAAAGAAGTTTTTATACATTCGGTATAGAAGTTGGATTTTAATTGAAAAAAAGATTTAGTAAAAGCATAGATATGAAAAATAATATAAAACTTTTATACGCTTTGTTTCTATCATTCGCCTTTTTTGGGTGTGATGATGAGATAAATGAGCTCACGCCTTTTACAGAGGGAGATCCGGCGACATTTTTTAACAGTGTTTCGGCGTTCCAGAATGGTGTGAATGGAATTAACAGTCAATTCTGGAACTATTATGCCAGTTCCGGTTCTGGTTTATATGGTATTCCAGACATTTTAGCAGATAATGTAATTCTCGCACAAACTGGAAGACGATCCAATGAGGATTATTATGATTATCGCTACGTACCCAATTTCGGAGGTGCTGTGGCACTATATTGGAGTGAGTGCTACGAAGCTATAAATGCAGCTAACGTTATAATTGGACAAATTGATAATTTGTCTGATGGGCCAGATAAAGATAATATTCTGGGGCAGGCTTTAGCAGGGAGAGCCCTTGCGCACTTTGACCTTGCCAGAATTTATGCCAAAATACCAACACAAAGTACTGATGCAAATTCTTCTTTAGGTATTGTGTATTTAAAAGTTGAAGATGGCGACACCGGAGATCCATTTGCGCAGCCTGCTCGTGAAACGGTTGCAGATAACTACACTGAGATCATAGGAGATATGGAAAGAGCTGCTTCTTTGATAGGTGATGATAATGGTGAAGGTAGGTTTAACAGAGATGCTGTTTATGGCTTTTTATCCAGAATTTATCTTTACAACGGAGAATACCAAAAAGCTATAGATGCGGCTGATGAAGTGAGCGTACCCATGGCTACCGGTGCACAGCTTCCTGATGTTTATAGAGATGCCAGTGAGGCAGGGGTGGTTATGGAATTTTCTGTAAATACCACTTCAGAGGCTGGTTTTGCTAATGTAGGGGTACTTTACAGTCAAAGTAGTCTAGATCCTGATACAGGCGAAATAACCAGTACCAGATCAGAATATGTAATAGACTTTGAATTCTTTAATTCAATTAATGACAATGATATAAGAAAGTCTGTTATGCAGTTTGTAGGTACACAAGATGGGAACGACTACAATGCCATAACCAAGTTTCTGGGTGAGCCTGGTCAGGTAAATGGTAGGATCGATATTAAAGTATTAAGAGCTGCGGAGGTTGTACTTAATAAAGCTGAGGCACAGTTTGAATTGGGGCAGGAGCCTCAGGCACTTCAAACACTTAACACTTTGAGAGATCTTCGTTACAGCTCCTACACCGGAGGTGAAACCGGCCAGGATCTTGAAGATGCTATTCAATTTGAAAGAAGAGTGGAACTTTCTTTTGAAGGACATCGGTTTTTTGATATTAAAAGAAGAGGAGAAAGTGTTAACCGTTCCAACAACGGTGATTTAATTGACGGGAGTGGAACACCTCCTGAATTCCTTACATTACCAGTAGGTAATTTTAGATTCCAGTTCCCAATTCCAATTGACGAGATCAATGCAAACGTCAATATGGAGCAGAATGATGGTTATTAATACTAATTCTCCTAAAAATGTATAAAATGAAAAAAATATTAAATAAACTATCGGTAATGGTAATAGCAGTATTAGCTATTACTTCATGTGCCGATAATGATATTGAGATTTTTGATGCCAGAAATGGCCGGGCAATCGCAGGGTTTAGTAACCCAACAGAATCGCCTACAGTTATTTTTAACCCTGCCGAGGATACTGAGAATACCTTTACAATAGGTGTATCTACTGTGTCTGATAGTGATAGAGCAGTTGTGTTAGAGGTGGATCTTGATGAGACTACCTTAGATGAGTCTTACTATTCAATTAGTACATTAAATCCCGTAATTCCAGCAGGAGAATTTACAGTAGACATTATAGTCACAACATTTGGCTCAGATGTTCTCCCTGGTTCATCAGATTTCATTGCTTTAAACCTGGTTTCCGTTGAAGGGGCAGAAATTTTGGCAGAATCAAGATCTGAACTGGAAATCGGATTAGATGTAAGATGTCCTGATGTACAGTTAGATACTCTTCCCGGGAGCTACACTGTAACACGATCTACTTTTGCCGCTTTCTTTGGTGAAACGGATTTCGACAGAGAAGTTATTGCGGGCCCCGGTGAGAACCAGTTAACAATTGTTGGAGGTACGTATATTACAGAAGGTGCTGAAGATCTTATTATTACTATAGATCCTGAAACAGGAGCTGTTACAGCCGTTGATGAAACCAAAATAGCATCACAGGTATTTTCTTCACCTAATACCTATAGATTTCAGCCCGGAGGTAGAGTGCTAACCTGTGTGGGTATTATTCAGGTGAGTCTTGATTTTGGAGGTTCACTTGGAGGAAACGCTCACGTTTTCCACCTGCTTAAACAGCCTTAAAAGCTGTCATTAAATTGCAGTATTATATGTAAATACTGTTATCTTAACAATATGAAAACCGTCAAATATTATTTGGCGGTTTCTTTTTTATTTTAAAATTTCATTTCTGTTTTATATTCATTCAAATACTATAACTTTGCCTTTAAAATTCTTTTTTAATGAGGCGTTTTTTAACTCTACTCTTTTTATTCGCTATAGGTAGGTTTGGTTTGGCACAGGACATCCCCATTGCTTCAGAAGAGATGCCGCCAGCCAAACTAAAAAAAAACAAAAAAAATAATGATACTGATATATCTATAAAAGACTACCAGATCATTTCCGTTGAAAGAGATACCGCACATTTTGATACAACCCTTACCATTCAAAAAGACTATAAGTTTAACTATCTGAGAAGGGATGATTTTGAACTTTTGCCCTTCTCCAACCTGGGGCAGCCTTATAATAAACTTGGGTATGCCATGGCCGAAGGAACTCTTTTTCCGCAAATAGGGGCCAAAGCCAAGCATTTTAACTATATGCAGGCCGAAGATATTAGCTATTACAGAGTTCCCACACCCACAACAGAATTGCTCTTCAGGAGCGCTATGGAACAAGGCCAGTTGGCCGATGGTTTTTTTACGGCCAATACTTCAGAACGATTTAATTTCTCGATAGCCAATAAAGGACTACGTTCCCTTGGGAAGTATCAAAATATTAGATCGAGTGTTGGTAATTTCAGGCTTACAGCCAATTACAGATCTAAAAATAACCGGTATTTGTTAAGGGCACATTTTGTATCACAGGATATTGCCAACCAGGAGAATGGGGGTATTACTGAAAAGGAACAGTTTGAATCCGGAGAAGATGAGTTTACAGACAGATCCCGAATTGATGTTGTTTTTCAGGATGCTGAAAACAAACTACTGGGAAAGCGATATTATTTTGACCAGGAATATACGTTACGTGAGTATCGTGATTCTACAAGTTATTCCCGTCTTAGTCTCGAGCATGCGTTTAATTACGAGACCAAAGTATATCGTTTTGAACAGGATGATGCTAACGACTTTTTTGGGGCTTCTTTTGAAAATTCAGACCTCCTGGACAGAATTCAGTTAAGGACCATGTATAACGAATTGACCGCTCATTACGACAGTAAAATAACAGGAAAACTTTCATTTGGTGCGATTTCTTATAATTATGACTACTTTTTCAAAAGCATCCTGTTTACCAGTGAAGGTGTTATTACCAATCAGCTTAAGGGAGAAGAGTTTGGTTTAAAAGCAGCATGGCATAAACAAATAAAAGGCTTTGCTTTGCATGTTGACGGGGCAACTAATATTTCAGGAGATTTGGGAGGAACATCACTCAAAGCAGCCCTTTCATATGATCTTAAGGATAAAGGCTTTTTTAAAGCAGGTATTTATAGCAGGTCGCGAATGCCTGATTTCAACTTTCTTTTATATCAAAGCAACTACCAGAGCTACAACTGGCAGAATACAGATAGTTTTAATAAACAGGAAACAGCCGGGATCTTCACCAATTTCAATTTGTTCAAATGGTTTGATCTGCAGGCGAATTATAGTGTGATTGACAATTATACCTATTTTGCTCCTGTTTCTGCAGATGAGGGCGCTCAGATATCGCCGTTTCAAAGTGAAGGGACCATTAACTATTTAAAAGTAAAACTTACCAACGAGTTTAGATTTGGGAAATTTGCACTGGCTAATACATTTATGTATCAAAATGTAACACAGGACCAGGACATACTAAACGTGCCTCAGTTTGTGACCAGAAATACGTTTTATTTCTCAGATCATCTTTTTAAAAAGGCGATGTTTGTGCAAACCGGGTTCACATTTAAATATTTTACATCATATTATGCAGATGGATACAACCCTTTAATAGCCGAATTCTTTTCTCAAAATTCTGAAGAAATAGGCGGTTTTCCTCTTATAGACTTTTTTATTAATGCCAGAGTTCAACAAACCAGAATATATTTAAAAGCTGAACACTTCAATTCTTCATTCACAGGCTTCAATTTTTATGCTGCTCCCAATAACCCTTATCGGGATTTTATCGTAAGATTTGGGCTGGTTTGGAACTTCTTTTTGTAAAAAAGTTTGTTTTGTCCCTGCCTAATGCATTTGTTTTCCCTTCCTAACTAGTTATGTTATAGTTTTTTGCGGATTAAAGATGAGAAAGGGTTGGTTAATGTGGTTGTAATTAGGATTGATTTTTTATATTTGCAGCCGTTTTTGAGGGGAGTAGTTGAGAGATATAGGTTGTTATTTTTTTATTGTTAGTTGGGATAAATTTTTTTCAAAAAAGATTTGTGATACGGTAAAAAAGTTTTTTATATTTGCAGCCGCTTT